>JBJEVY010000105.1:0-14932 GCA_051884775.1 Candidatus Spyradenecus sp.
TTCACTATTTGCCCAAAGCTCAGAATTAGTGAAAGAAAAGGGCCATTTTCTTTCACTAATTTGGTCTAAAGCGTAAATAACGAAAGCAAATTTTCACTATTTGCCCCGTGGAGTGACAGAATGCAGAGCCTGGATATACCGATGACCTTTCCGCTGGTTGAAGTTTTTGCCTCCTTGCAGGGGGAGGGACGGAACACGGGGCGGCCGTGCGTTTTCGTGCGCTTTGCCGGGTGCAACCTGGCCTGTCCGTGGTGCGACACCTCCTGCGTGGCCACCGAGCGGCTCGACTTCCGGGCGCTCCTGGCGCGGATAGGGGCTTTCCCCGAGCGTAGCGTCATCTTTACCGGGGGCGAGCCGCTTCTCCAGCCGGGGCTGCCGGCCCTCGCGGCCGAACTCAAGGCCCGCGGCTACTGGCTCGCGCTCGAAACCAACGCCACCTGCGAGCCCGCCCCCGCCCTGCGCGCCTGCCTCGACTACATCGCCACCTCCCCCAAGGTCGGCGCGCCGATTGCCCTCACGCGGGCGGACGAGGTGCGCCTGGTGGTGGCCCCCGAGGTGACGCAAGCGTGGTGCGAGGCCGTCCGCCGCCGCCTTCCCGCCGCGGAGTATTACCTCTCGCCCTGCGACGAGGGCGGTACGCTGCGCGTCCACGAGGCGATGACTCTCCTCGGCCGCCTCAACGCCGCCGCCCCCTCGCCCCCCTGGCGCCTCTCACTCCAAACCCATAAACTTGCCGCTATCCGCTGACGGTTGCCGGTTGGGGCGCTTTGGCGCGTCAACCCGTCCCTCCCTCCCCTCGCACCCGCCCGAGGTCCGAGGTTCACCCGCCCGAGGTCCGCGGTCCACCCGCCCGAGGTTCGCGGTCCATCCGCCCGAGGTCCGAGGTCAACCCGCCCGAGGTGCGTTATCGACAGGGTTATGAACAGGGTTATCGACAGGGCATAACCCCCTTTCACGCCTTCACCGTTCGCTTCTTCCGTCGCTCACGGTCCGGAGGGTTCCGCTCGTAAACATCGTGAGTGCTTGCCTTTTTGGGGCGCGTTGGTCAGGTGTTGCGATAAATGCGAGAATATAGTATTATCCCGCCCCTTTTACGACAGGATTTATGTTGGTTCTCACGGATTGGAAAGGACTTCTGGATGATATTGCCTCTGACGCGCATGGCCATGGTTGCTTCGCTTTTGCTTTGGGCTGCCCAGCTCTTTGCGATGGTGCAGTATGCGCGGACAGAGGTGACTTTTTCCAATAAATCTGCTCGGGGGTGTACGCCGGCGACGATTGAGATGACCGGCGGCTGGACGCTTGCCTCACTGACCAATGCCGCAGAGGAGGCGATTGACTTCCGGCCGCTGCGCATCAATGAGAAGACCCTTCACGCCAAGGATGGTACGCTCTTTTCGCCGGATCAGAATATCGGGACGACCGCAGGGCCCTGGATTGCCTCCTTCACGCCGCCCTCTCACGCCATCATTGACCGTGTGGAGCTGCCGCTTTTCCTCTATACCGGTTGCACGAACTCGGAGTTTGGTCTGCTGCAGGGCCCGACCGCCGAGGCTGTGCTTGAGGCCACGCTGATCCTCATCGATGGCAAGAAGAGCACGGTGAAGACCAAGACCTTCAAGGTCGTGGGGACCAACACCTTCACCTCCTCCGAGCAGAATACCCCGGTCTTTGAGTTCGCGCCCCAGGCGGTCACGCAGCTGAGTCTTCAGCTCCGCCGACTGGATGGTGCCAGTGGCATCAATGCCGGCTTGACGAAGCTGGTCTTCGGCTGCTACACGGCCACGCCTGAAACGGTCTCTTTCATCAACAAGACCGCAACCTCCATCGACCTCTCGGGTGGCTGGTCGCTGATCGAGCGGAGCCACCCTTTCCAGACCGAGGGGACTGTTGGCGGGAGTCTCTCGATCCTCACCCCGAATGCCAATGTTGGCGCGGGCACGCCGTGGTCGGTCACCCTCGCGGCGCCTAAGGCGCGCACGGTTGCCTCCGTGGGGCTGAGCATTGTGATGTTTAATCGCGTGGGCGGCACGCAGACCGCCTCCTCAAACAATCGTAAGGTGAAGTTCACGGTGGAGGCGCTTGGGGGCGATGGGAGTGTACTCGGCAGCGCTACATCGGAAGAGCTTAGCCTTACGGGGAACAACACCAATGAGGTCGGCAAGCGGGTGACGCTCTCCTTCGCGCAGGCAATTGACGGGGTCGCCCAGCTTAGGATTATCGCCGCTCGGGGCGAGGCCGAGACGAAGGGCTGCTTCTATGGTCTCAAGCGGCTGCAGGTGGCCGGTCCGCTGACGCTCGATGCCATCGTTGCCCCCGAGGAAAAGCCCCCCCAGCGCTGCCGCATTCCCCCCTACATCCCCCATATGCACTGAGCGCGCCCGGCGCTTCCCAATGGGCGTGGGGCGTTGGCCTCGCGCGCCGAGCCCCGAACGGTAGCCGGATCGCTTTCGCCTAAGGCCTCTCTTTGCCCGTGTTAAGCGCCCGGGCGAGGGCGCTTTTTACTTGCCAAAATGCGCCTTGCGGGGTAGGTTGATTTTTTTGAAGAAAGTCCTTGACACGGGGGGGGGGATACGTATAATCGCGCGCCGTTTTCCGCCACTAGGCGTTTAGCGCGGGTGGCGAGAGCGTAGAGAAAGGACAATGAGTGACGAAAAAGACGCTTCTTTTGAGTGCGGTTGCGCTGATGGCCACGATGGCCCAGGCGCTCACGACCGAATGGACTAACTGGCAGAGTTTCAACTGCGAATCTTCTACATTAAGTGCGAGCGGGAATAAGATTTACTGGGTCAAGGACAATCAGTTGAACACCTTCACCTCTGCCTCCAGCTTCGCCGTCAAGACAACGCTGACTTTGGGGAGCGACTTCAAGTGGGACAACTCTAAGCCGAACACGGGGCTTCTGCTTACCTTCTGTGCCGGCGATAATCGCTATGCCATTCAAGGTGCGCCTACGGCAGCATATAATAGCGTGACCGGTAAGACGGACACCATTGCCGCCAATCCCGGCACGGTGATTGCGGGCAATTGGGTGCACGGCACGAATCATGCGTGGACCTCCGCAGCGGTCTCGGACTTCGTCCTCACGGCAGGGACGAGCTATACGCTGATGTTTACCTGCGTCAACAAGGTTTTCTCCGCGTATGTGAATAACCAGTATATCGGAAGCTTTGATACCGCTGCGTGGGGGGACACCTGGGCCATCGACGAGATTGTCTTTGGAACAGATCAGGGCGCCGCCAATCGCTTGGACGACCACATGAGCGGCGCTTACGAGTTCACCGACTTCTCGTATGTTGCCCCTAAGGCGAACCCCGAGCCGACCTCCCTGGCGCTGCTGGCTCTGGGCATTGCTTCCCTCGCCCTCCGCCGCCGCCCTCTCCGTTAACCGCCGCGGGGACTACTCGCCCCCGCCCGAGTTCTCACGCGCCATTAGGCGCAACCGTTCACCGTTCACTTCTCTCCGTTCGCGGCGGCGCAGCCGCCCTCGTGCGAGCGCAGCGAGCCAGTGGCAAAAAGGCGACGGGTTTGGTATCGTATGGGGCGTTATTGAGAGAGGAGCCCGATATGTGGGACTATACTGACAAAGTGCTCGATCATTTCCGTCATCCGCGCAATGTGGGTGCGATTGAGAACCCCGATGGGAAGGCGACGGTTGGGTCGCTAGCGTGCGGGGATGCGTTGACCTTTATGTTCAAGTTGGGGCCCGATGGGCGGATTGCCGAGGCGAAGTTCCAGACCTTCGGCTGCGCGAGCGCGGTGGCCTCGTCTTCGGCGTTGACCGAGATGGTGATTGGCAAGACGGTTGAGGAGGCCGAGCAGATTACCAATCGGGAGATCGCCGAGTATCTGGGCGGTCTGCCGGATCAGAAGATGCATTGCTCGGTGATGGGGCGCGAGGCGCTCGAGGCGGCTATTCACAACTATCGCACCGGCGAGGAGAACGTGGTGCAGGTGCACGACGAGATTATCTGCACGTGCTTCGGCGTCTCGCGCAGCGAAATTGAGCGCGTGACCAAGGAGAATGGGCTGCACACGGTCGAGGAGGTCACGAACTTCTGCAAGGCCGGCGGCGGTTGCGGAATGTGCCGCGACCGGATTCAGGAGGTCATCGACGAGGTGAACCATCAGGCCGCGGCCGTGCCGGCCCCGAAGCCGGAGAAGAAGCTCACCACCCTGCAGCGGATTAAGCTTATCGAGCAGACGCTCGAGGAGCAGGTGCGCCCGGTGCTGAAGAAGGATGGCGGCGACGTGGAGCTGGTGGATGTGGATGGCGATACGGTCAAGATCTCCTTCCGCGGGATGTGCGCGGGCTGCCGCAGTGCGGCGTTGACGCGCGATAATCTGGTGGCCACCGCGCTGCACGAGTTTGTCGACCCGGCACTGCACGTGGAGATGGTGTAAGGCGAGGGGCTTATGCGGACGGTTTATCTGGATAACAACGCCACCACGCGCCCGGCGCCGGAGGTGGTCGAGGCGATGCGGCCCTACTTCGAGGAGCTGTGGGGGAACCCTTCGAGTATGCACACCTTTGGCGGGCAGGTGGCTAAGCCTGTGGCCGAGGCGCGCGAGCAGGTGGCCGGCTTCATCAACGCCGAGCGCGCCGAGGAGGTGCTCTTCAATGGTTGCGCAACCGAGGGCGATAACCACGCGCTCTTTGGCGTGGCCGCCGCTTGGGGCAAGCCCGGGACGATTATCACCAGCCGCGTGGAGCACCCGGCCGTGCTCGGACCCTGTCTGCGCCTGCGCGAGATGGGCCACACGGTCGTGGAGATTGGCGTGGATGGCGAGGGGCACTTTGATATGGAGGCCTACGAGGCGGC
Source organism: Candidatus Spyradenecus sp. (assembly GCA_051884775.1). Taxonomy (GTDB): domain Bacteria; phylum Verrucomicrobiota; class Kiritimatiellia; order RFP12; family DVOR01; genus Spyradenecus. The sequence continues at coordinate 4,824 of JBJEVY010000105.1, forward strand.
GCTGGCCGCAAACCCGGGGCCGAAGTTGGTCTCGGTGATGTGGGCGAATAACGAGACCGGCGTGCTCTTCCCTATCAAGGAGATTGCCGAGAAGGGCAAGGCCGCCGGCGCCACGGTCCATACCGACGCGGTGCAGGCCGCCGGGAAGGTGCCGCTGGATGTGCGCGAGGTGCCGGTGGATCTGCTGACGATTGCCGGCCACAAGATGCACGCGCCCAAGGGCATCGGGATGCTCTACATTCGCCGCGGCACGCGTATCAAGCCCTTCGTCATTGGCGGGCATCAGGAGCGCGGGCGGCGCGGCGGCACGGAGAATGTGCCCTACATTATCGGCCTGGCGAAGGCGTGCGAGCTTTCGGCTGCGGCCTTCACCGATGGCTCGCACGAGCGGATGGCGCGCCTGCGCGATAAGCTCGAGGCCGGGCTGCTGGCCACCTGCCCCGATAGCCGCGTCAATGGCGACCGCGCCAACCGCGTGGTCAACACCCTGAACATCTCCTTCGAGTTCATCGAGGGCGAGAGCGTGCTCTACCATCTGAGCGACCTCGGGATTTGCGCGAGCTCCGGCTCGGCCTGCGCCGCCGGCAGCCTCGAGCCCAGCCACGTTATCCGCGCGATGGGCGTGCCCTTCACCGCAGTTCACGGCTCGATCCGCTTCTCCCTCAGCCGCTACACCACTGAAGAGGAGATCGACTACGTCCTCGCTCACTGCCCGGAGGTGGTGGCCGAGATGCGCGCGATTTCGCCCTTCGTGAAGCACTAAGGTTAGCTGTTAGCAACAGAGAGGCCCCCGCGATTGCGGGGGCCTTCTGTTTGGCGCGAGGTGCCGCCTTAGGCATTGATGTGGATGTGGTAGCCCACTTCGACCTGCGGGTTGAGGCGGTAGGAGGCGGGGATGGCGTAGAGGACGTTGCCCAGGTCGCCAGGGGCCTGGAGGTGGCTTAGGCGGTCGGAGGCGGCGGCGAAGTCGCCCTCGGCCCAGTTGGCGGCGAGGAAGTGATCCATGTCTTCGCCGGTGAGGGTGATGGAGAGGTGCGCGGCCTGGAAGCTGCCTTCCTCGGCGATGATGTCCTCATTGCCCAAGCCCACGACCACGGCGATGGGGAGGTTGCGATCGTAGGTGACGGTGATGCCGCCATCGGGATTGAGGGCAAGGGCGAAGGTGCGCGTGCCGGGCCGCAGGGCGAAGGTGTAGGCCGAGCAGGTGTCCTTGGCGTTGAGGGCGGTGGGGATGCCGTCATCGACAACCTTCTCGGTCTCCTGCGAGAGGAGGGTGGTGACGAGGTGGACGCGGTTGCGCAGGGCCACGGGGGCGGTCTCGAAGCGGGCTTCCGGGGCGCCAGAGAGAAGGGCAGTGAGCTTGTCGAGGGCCTCGGCATAGTTGTTGGGGAGCATCGTGCCATCGGGCAGGCGGACGTGCAGCTGGCGGCGGATGTCCTTCTCGAAGGTGGTGAGATCGCCGTTGAGGGCGGTCTTCATCTCGGAGGCGGCGTTGAAGGCAATCATCGACTTGGCGGCGGGGGTGATGGCGCGCTGGAAGGCGGCCCCGGGGTCATCCTCGGTCTCGAGGTTGAGCTTGGTGGGGTTGTCGATGCAGGTGGGGATGTGCTTGAGGAGGCGGCGCATCGGGCCGACGGCGTTGCCGGTGAAGCAGCCATCGAGGGGCGAGAGGCGGGTGAGGGTCATCGGGGAGAAGGCCGAGAAGTCGACCGGCTGTCGGGCGTAGGTGGGCAGCGGGTGGTTCTCGGCGGAGGCCACGCCCTGGAGGAGGATGCTCATCACCAGGCTGTGGGACATGTAGGCGTCGTTGTGGTCAATCGAGTTGTAGAGGTTGTTGACCTGCGTGGCGGCGGGGGAGGTGAGGAGGGTGAAGAGGGCCGCGCGGTCGGCCTCGGGCAAGCGCATGGTGGCCATCGCGGCGATGAAGACGCGGGCCGGCCAGATTTCGTCGCCCCCATCGAGCGCCCGGAGGCCGTCGGGGAGGTTCAGCGGGGTGTTCTGCTGGGCGGCAATGAAGTCGTTGATGGCCAGGAAGAGGTCGTTGGGGGTGGCGTTGGGGCCGAGGGCGGCGATGGCCGGGAGGGGCATTCCGGCGGCGAAGTTGTTGAGGACGGCGATGTGGCGCGGGTCGATGGGCTTGCCGATGAGGGAGAGGAGGTCGGCCGTGAGGCGGCGGTAGGTGGCGGTGTCGGCGGGGGTGTTGCCCTGGGGGGCGGCGGCGAGGACGGCGCGGAAGCCCTGGAGCTTGGGAAGGACGGAGTCGAAGAGGTCGTTGACGGAGACGTGCTCGAAGATGCGGTGGGTGTTGGCGAGGAAGATGCGGCGGAGCTCTGCGTCATCGCCGATTTCATTGAGGAGGTGCTCGAGCTGGGTGTTGAGGTCGGCCAAGCGCGCCGGGATGTCGACGGCGGCGAAGTTGTGGTCGATGGCGCTGCCGTCGAGGGTGTTGTGGGCGATTTCGGCGTACTGCTCATCGGTGAAGACGCGCAGGGCGGCCGGGCGGGGATTGGCGGCGATACGCGCGTCGATGCGCAGATACATACCGCGGCGCTGGTAGATGGGGTCGTTGAACATCTCCTCCATCTGGTCGAGGACCGAGCGGATGTTGCGGGCGGAGATGGCGCGGTCGGTGCGGATGGCGCCGAGGAGGCGATCGAGGGTGCGATTGCCGCTGTCGCCGAGGGAGGCGAAGCGCGGGTCGTTCTGGATGGCGGTGCGGACTGCGTCGAGGGTCTGCTGGTTTTCGGCGCGGGCCGAACCGATGTTGAAGAAGGAGCGGAACTTCTGGAAGCGCTTGTTCTCAATCATCTCGTTGCCGGCGGCATTGAGGGTGAGGGTGCGGTTGGCGGCGACTGCGCGCAGAGTATCGATCGTAATCATAGTGGCAATCCTTTCGTCTTTTGCACGGTATACGCGGCAGACGAGCGGAAGGTTACAAAAAAAGCGCGCTTGGGTTAAGCGCGCAGGAAAGCCATCATCTCGGGGGCGGGTTCGGCGGCCGGTTCGCTCGCGGCCGGGGCGCTCCCTTCGCCGCCAAAGAGCTCGGCCTCTGCCTCCTCGGCCACGCGGGCGATCAGCAGCAGCCGCTCGGCAAGCTCCTCGGCGCTCAAGGCTTCGAGCGGGAGATCCACTGAAAGGATGAGGGTCTGGTTGAAGAGGCCGATGACGTGGCCGGCGGTCTGCTCGGCAAAGAGGTTGCGGCGCAGGGCGCGGGCGAGCACCTCGCTCGAGAGCTGTTCGCTGGCCGGGGTGAGGGGGGTCTGAATAGTGGTAAAGAGCCGCAGGGTTGTCTCCTGCGCCACGGGCTTCAAGCACACGGCCCGGGGGCCGATCGCCACCTCGGCAATGCCATCGGCGGCGGGGGCCAGGTCCAGTTCCAACGCGGCGCCGAGCGCCTGCAGCAAGGTCTCAAAAGCAGTTGCCATCTGCGTTCCTCTTACGATTTGGCCGGCCAGACGCGGACGCGCAGGCGGCGCTTGCCCCAGTTTTTGGCGGCCTGGTGGCTGGGGAACCACAGGTCGATGTGATCGCCTTGAATGGCCCCGCCGGCATCTTCGCCGCGGGCGTAGCCGTAGCCCGGAACCTCGAAGATGGTGCCATAGGGGAAGCGTTTACGGTCGACGGCGGCGGTGCCGTGGCGGGTGCGCGTGCCGGTGGCCGTCACGCCCACCTCCTTGCGCTGGCCCTTGAGCGGGCCCGAGGAATAGACCGGCATGCCCAGGCGCAGCCAGCTGCGCTCCCAGGAGCAACAGGTGCCGCAGTCGCAGTAGCCGGTGGTCAGCAGGGTGACCTCTTGGGGTTTGACCCCGCGGGGCGGGCGGATGCCTCCGCACCCGGCGCAGAGCACGCCGAGCGCGGAGAGGATCAGCGCGGCGAGGGCGCTTCTCACGCCTCGATGGCGGCTGCGGCGCGGCCGAGGGCGCGACCGGCCTCGAGGCACTTCTCGAGCGTGGCCGCGTCGGGGGCGAACTTGCAGGTGATGGGGTCGCAGAGGAGTTCGCAACCGAAGGCCTTGAGGTACTCCTGCGCCTCTTCGGCGCCCTTGCTGGCCCAACCGAAGGAGCCGAAGGAGAAGGCCTTCTTGCCGGCGGGCTTCAGGCCGCGAATGTAGGTGAGGGCGGCGGCCATCCGGGGCATCAGGCTCTGGTTGAGGGTGGGGGTGCCGCACGCGAAGGCGGCGCAGTCCATCAGCTCGGTGATGAGCTCGGTGTCGCCCACGGCCTTGAGGTCGAAGAGCTTGACCTGCACATCGAACTCGTTGGCGCCGCGCACGACCGCTTCGGCCATCTGGCGGGTGCTCTGCCACATCGTCGAGTAGAAGACGATGACCTTCTTGGTGGGCTTGCTGATGTGCCAAGCGAGGTAAGCGTCGAGGATCTGCTGGAAGTGCGAGCGCCAGATGACGCCGTGGGAGGGCGCGACCATCTTCAGCTTCAGCCCCAGCAACTTCTTCGCCGCGGCGGCGACGGGCTTGGCGTAGAGCAGGACGATGTTGGCGTAGTAGGTCTTCGCCTCCTGCATTACCTCGGCCATATTCGCCTCGTCATCGAAGCGGCAGTAGGTGGCGTAGTGCTGGCCAAAGATGTCCATCGAGAAGAGGAGCTCTTCTTCCACCAGGTAGGTGACCATGCTCTCGGGCCAGTGGCACATCACGGTGTCGAAGAACTGCAGCGTGCGCCCGCCCAGGTCGAGCGTCTCACCCTCCTTGACCACGCGGAACTTCCAGCCGGTGGTGTCGTAGTGGCGCGAGAGGGCGTCCTTGCACTTCGCGTTGCAGACCACCTCGGCCTGCGGGCAGGCGGCGACCATCGCCGGGAAGCTGCCGGAGTGGTCCGGCTCGGCGTGGTTGCAGACCAAGTAATCAATCTTATCGAGCGGGCAGTGGGCCGCCACATTCTGCTTGAGGTACTCGGCGTAGGGCGCCTTGACCGTATCGATCAGCGCCACCTTCTCCGATCCCTGCACCAGATAGGCGTTGTAGGAGGAGCCACGCTTCGTCTGATAACCGTGGAAGTCACGCACCGGCCAATCCACATAACCGACCCAATGCACTTGCTTAACCAATTCCGTATTCATCGTTTCTTCCTTCCTTGTAAGGCCTTGGATAACGAAAACGGGGGAATTATAGCAGAAGTGTGCTCGCTACGCTCGCGTGAGGTGGCGGCTTTTCGCCGCCGTGAGGCGCGCCGCCCGTTCTGACGGCCGCCCTCCCCGGCGGCCTAGGGCAATAAAAAAAGAGCCCCTTGCGCGGGCTCCTCTTTCAGAGATATGGTGGGCTGTGCTGGACTCGGACCAGCGACCCCTACCGTGTGAAGGTAGTGCTCTAACCAACTGAGCTAACAGCCCATAACGGGTGGAGCGGGCGAAGGGAATCGAACCCTCGTAAGAAGCATGGGAAGCTCCTATTCTGCCATTGAATTACGCCCGCAGAATGCCGCAAAGTATAGCAAGTCCCCTTTCGCGAATGCAAGCACTTTTTTCGTGCCAAGCAACTTTTTTGCTCTCGGGCCTCTGTTTAGGCCTGGCCTTTGACCTCGCGCACCACGCCTTCGTCGGCGAGAATGTCAAGGGCGTTGGTCGCCAGATCGATGGAGAAGGTGAGGTGGCCGGCGGGATTTTGGACCGCGTTGGCACCGGTGAGGGCGCGGTCGAGGGCCTGGCTGAGGCCCGCCACCTGGCTGCGGGGGACGGGCGCTTGGGTGGTGAAGACCAGCCGGCCGTCCTGGACGGAGGCCTGCCAGGCCGTGCGCGTGCCGGGGAGGATGCGCAGGTGGTTGAGGGTCACCTCGCCCTTGGGGGAGGTGGCGGCGGTCTGCGAGGTGAGCTTTTCCACATTCTCCAGGGCATCAAGGGCGAGGTTGGCGCGCTCGCCGCCGCCGAGGGCATCGAAGAGCGCGAGCTGCGGCTGGAAGACGGCGAGGATCCGCGCCAATTGCCCCTCGGCCTCGGTGCGCATCTCGGTGAGGCGCGCGAGGATGGCGGTATTGAGCTTGTTGCGCTCGGGGTCGGCGGTGTTGGCGGGGAAGGCGGCGGCGTAGTCGCCAAAGAGGGTGGCGAGGGTGTTCTGCTGCTGCATCTCGCGGAGCTTGAGGATGCCGCGGAACTTCTCGCTGCGGAGGGTGTCGTCGAAGATTGAGAAGTTGAGGAAGCGCTTTTCGAAGGCGGAGGCCTGGGTGTCGCGGAAGGAGAAGTCGTCGTGGATCTCCAGGGCCGGGCCATTGCCTTCCAGGGAGTGACCGGGATCGATGGCGAAGAAGGTGGGCGCGCCACTCTCCGCGCCGATAACGCCCTTGTTCTGACCGTGGGAGCCGACGGCATCGCGGTCGCCCAACAGGAAGAAGAGGGCCTTGTAGGCGCCCATCTCGGGGACGGCCATCGAGCGCAGGGTGCCCTCGGCGTCGGCGCGGGCGATATAGCCATCGTGGAGGTAGTGCTCGGCATCGCGGTAGCCCTGGGCGAACTTCGCCTCGAGCATCAGCTTGGGCTTGCCGTCGGAGTATTGCCCCTCGATGACCGAGAGCTCCTGGGCGGGGATCCCGGCCAGGCGCGTGAGGTCGTTGGCGAAGGCCTCGGCCACGGCCCCGACGGAGGCAGACTTGGCGTCGGTCAGGCGGAAGGCGCGGTAGAAGGAGTTCTTGATGACATTGCCAACGCCGGCGTTCTTGCTGATGACGCGCTTGGGCAGCTGGAAGGAGCCGGCGCTGCCGGTGCGCAGACGGCTGGCGTGGTCGCTCTCGTTGTAGTCGAGCTTGGCGATGTGGGTGTCGGTGTAATGGCGGAAGATGGGGAGGTCGGACTTGCCTAGGCCGGTCTTCTGGAAGGTCATCAACGTCTGCTGCAGGGGCAGGAAGAGGCGCTCGCGGACCTCATGCAGGAGCGCGGGGTCTGCGAAGAGCGCGTCGCTCACCAGGTTCGGGTAGAGCTGACGGAAGGCGGTGGCGAAGGGGGTCTCGGGCGCGTTGTCGGTGAGGGCGCTATGGATGACCCAGTTGGCGGCGAAGGCCAGACCCGCCGGGTGCTCGCGCCCGAGGCGCAGCCCAAGCTCATAGAACTGCCAGTTCGTCCAGCGCGTGGCGGGTGCCTCCCCCTCCAGGAGCTGCGGACGCTGCGCGGCGATCTCGTCATATTGTTCGCGCAACTGGCGGAGGGGGTCGCCCGGCGCGCGCTGGTCAATGAGGCGGGCGATCTCGGCCTCGGCGGCAGCGCGGCCGGCGGGGGTGTCGATGTCGATCATCATCGAGCGCGTGTCGTGCTCGGACCAGTCGTGGCGGTAGAGGAAGCCGGGCTCAACGCCATTGCTCTTAATCTTCTCGAGCACCACGGGGTTGGCGGCGGCGGCATTGATGCGCATCCCCGGGCCCAGCGTGCCACTGCGGACGCGGTCCTCCACCGAGGTTTCGCCGCGGAGGAAGTCGGGCGCGGCAGCGGCCTGCAAGCGGCGCAGCCCCACCGCCTCGTCCGGCCGGGCGCTCGGCGCATCCCCCACAGCGGCGGCCACGGCCTCGGGCGCGGCGGCCTCCACGCCCAGTTGGCGCTTGGCCGAGCGCAGGAGCACCAGGGCCAACTCCTGCATCTCCCCCGCGTCGCGCGTCGCGGCGAGCTGTTGGCGGATGGTCGGCAGCTGGGCAAGGTCCTTGGCCTTGTTGAGGATCAGCGCGCGTTCGTCCTCGTCCAACCCGCTACTGCCCGCACAGAAGTTTGGATGGATGGACATCTGGCGCTCGACCTCGGCCGTCAGGCGCGTGGTAACCACTGAGGTCAGGGCTGAGATGGCGGCCTTCACATCCCGTGCGCGGAGCGATTGGCAGCGCTGGGCGCGCTCGCCGAGGACCTGCTCGAAGGCGTGCTCGCCGAAGACACCGAACTGCTCGCGCATCGCCGAGCGGAAGGCGGCCATCGTCTCGCGGTTGCACGTGCGGGCGCTCTGGCTCACCAGCAGACTGCGTCCGGCAATCCGCGAAGCGAGCGCGGCCCCTTCGCCTTGCCCGGTGAGTACGATGTTGCGCGCGCCGACGAGCTGGCGCTGGGCGATGTTTTGGAACTGGGCAAGCGAGATGGGCATCGGCACTCCTTTAGAAGGGAATGAAACTTAGACCAAGAAGCGGGGATCGGGGACGCTGGTAAAGTCGACCTTCTCCTCGGCCTCGGGGGCGAGCTCGCCCAGGAGCTTCTCGGCCCACACCTTGACCAGCTCCAGCACCTGCTCGAGGGTGCGGACGAAGCGTTCGGCCTCCAGCTCGGGCGTCAAATCCACCAGCAGCGAATAGACCACGGTGTTGCTCTCGCGCTCCAGGGAGAAGGTGCCCCCCGCGCTCTCCACGCCAAAGAGGTTCGCCGCGAGCAGGGCGCGGTAGACCTCGGCCCCCGCCTCGGCCGGCAGCTCGCAAACCGGCGCAAAGCAGAAGATCTTGCCCGTAGCTTCGACAAACTGCAGGTTGAGCGCGTAGTCCTCATCCACCGTCAGGGAGACCAACCCCGCTTCATCGGCCTTCGCAAAGGCCTCAATGTGGGTCACCTCGGCAACCTTCTTCAGAAACGCAGTATAGTCAGTCATCGTTGCACGCATCGCGGGCCTTCCTTTCAAGTGGCGGATAATCAGAATACGCACAGCATAGCAAAAAGTAACAGGGTTTCTCTCTTTCCCCCTCGGTCATCCGTCCGCTATCCTCCGTCATCTCCCAAAAACAAAGGGCGCGCCCTCCTGGGCGCGCCCGCTTGTTTGGGGATGTCCCGTTCGCCTTACTTGGCGATGACGCGGCACATCTCGACAACCTTGTTGGAGTAACCCCACTCGTTGTCGTACCAAGCGCAGACCTTGACGAAGGTCGGGTCGAGCTGGATGCCAGCCTTCTCGTCGAAGGTCGAGGTGCAGCTCTCGCCACGGAAGTCGGTGGAGACAACCGCTTCGTCGGTGTAGCCGAGGATGCCCTTGAGCTCGCCCTCGGAGGCCTTCTTCATCGCCGCGCAGATCTCTTCGTAGGAAGCGGGCTTCTCGAGCTCGCAGGTCAGGTCCACGAAGGAGACGTCGGAGGTCGGAACGCGGACGGACATGCCGGTGAGCTTGCCGTTGAGGGCCGGGAGAACCTTACCCACCGCCTTGGCAGCGCCAGTGGAGGAGGGGATCATGTTCTCGAGGATGCCACGGCCGCCGCGCCAATCCTTCTTGGAGGGGCCGTCGACGGTCTTCTGGGTGGCGGTGGCAGCGTGGATGGTGGTCATCAGGCCGCGCTTGATGCCGAAGGCGTCGTTGAGCACCTTGGCGATGGGGGCCAAGCAGTTGGTGGTGCAGGAGGCGTTGGAGATGATGTCCTGGCCAGCGTAGGTGGTGTGGTTCACGCCGTAGACGAACATCGGGGTCTTGTCCTTCGAGGGAGCGGACATGACGACCTTCTTGGCGCCGGCTTCGATGTGCTTGCGGGCGGTCTCGTCGGTGAGGAAGAGGCCGGTGGACTCGACGACGATCTCAGCGCCGACTTCGTTCCACTTGAGCTGAGCCGGATCCTTCTCGGCGGTCAGGCGGATCTTCTTGCCATCGACGATGAGGGTGTTGCCGTCGACGGAGATGTCGTGGTTGAAGCGGCCGTGGACCGAGTCGTACTTCAACATGTAGGCGAGGTAATCGGGATCGAGCAGGTCGTTGATGCCGACGATCTCGACGTCCGAGAAGTTCTCAACCGCAGCGCGGAAGACCATACGGCCGATGCGGCCAAACCCATTGATGCCAACTTTGATGGACATGATGTTACTCCTTTTCGTTTCACGGATGCTCCCCCCGCACCGGTGCGCCGGGATCTCCGCCGAATGAACGGTGCATAAGATACTCCACTTTGTGCAGGAAAGTCAAGCCCTTTTGCGCGGCGCCGCCCCCCGGCCGGCGCCGCGGCTCGCTGCGCTCACCAGCCGACAGCCGCCAGCTGACAGCGGACAGCCGCGTGCCGCGACGGAGAGGCTGAGGAACGAACGGCGCCGCGGCTCGCTACGCTCGCCAGCTGACAGCCGACAGCTGACAGCGGACAGCCGCGTGCCGCGACGGAGAGGCTGAGGAAAGAACGGCGCGAGGCCGCTTCTTCTCAACACGGCCCTGCTTGGCTCCTGGTTTCATTGGGTTC
>JBJEVY010000106.1:0-3988 GCA_051884775.1 Candidatus Spyradenecus sp.
ATGAGTTGGATTTCCTGCCAGAGCCGCCGCGCTTCCCCCTCATCGCCCTGCTCGGCACGAATGCGCGCCAAGAGGTCCATCGCCTCGGTCGTCTTCGAGAGTTCGCCATCGGAGAGGATGAGCGCTTCCGCCTCACCATAATGACCCGCGCGCGCGAGCGTATAGGCGCACAAGAGCGCCACCTTCGTTTGATTGCTACTCATGTTCGCGCGCCTCCTCGTTCACCACCGGCAAGACCGGCTGGGGCACCAAAATCCCACGCTTGGAGAGCAGGGTCTCAATCTCTTTGAGCGCTTCCATCGTCCCCTCGTGTTCGCCATCGCACAAGGTCTGGTAAATCTTGCCCATCGCCTGACCCACCCGCGCCCAATCGGCCTTCTCGGCCTCGACCCGCGCCGCCGTCAACTCCCACTGCCGCGCCATCTCCAGCTCTAACTCGGCAAATTGCTCTGAAACGCGCACCAATCCCTCAGTGTCGCACCCTGCCACACCCACCTCATCGCGAACCGCCACGCGCCGCTGCTGCCGAACAACCATAGAGCCAAACTCCTCTCTTAAAAACATCTGCATTATGCCACACTCCGCGCAAAAAAGCGAACGCCCGAGTCGGTCTGGCGCCCGCTGGAGCCCTCAAGCCTCCCAGGAGCGCGGTGCACTCCACTCCGGCCGCGTCGCCCTCCAGGCTCGCCGACGCTGGCGGCTTAGTGGGCGAGGATCTCTTCGGCGAGGGAGAGGAGCTGCGCGAAGTCCCGCGCGCGGGTGGGCTCGGGTTTAGCGTTGGGTTTGGCGTTGAGGCCGCCGCCGAGGGGGAGCAAGGCGCCTGGAGGTTGTTGGGCGCGGATGAAGTCAATCGCTTGGCCGTAGGCTTCGGGGGTGCGGACAGCGTTGTAGAGCGCATCGCAGGTGCGCCAGGAGTGGTAGAGGAGGAGTTCGTCGAAGCACGCGGCTAGGCGGGGAGCTTGGGTTTGGGCGTAGCGCGCGTTGGCGAGGGCGGCGAAGTCATCGATGAAGCGATTGCAGGCCGCGGTGTTGGCGAGCGTTTCGGGGTTGGCCTTGGCTTCGGCGAGCAGAGCGGCGGGGTCGGCCGGGGGCGGCGGCAGGCAGAAGGGGGAGGCCTCAATGAACCAGCCTTTGGCGCCGGAGGGCAGCTCGCCGCACGGGTAAGGGGTCCGGGCAATCCAGGTGAAGCGCGCTGGCGGCGGGGCGTCGGGCGAACAAATGAGGATGAGGCGCTCGGGGGAGAGACCTTCGGGGAGGGGGCCGGCGCAGGGGAGGAGCCAAGAGATATTGGGGATGCGCGCGGGGAAGGTCTTGGCCAGGAGCGCCTGGACCTGCTTGGCCGAGACGCCCTCTGGCGGCGAGAAGAGAAAGTCGACCGCAAAGTGTTCTGCGAGGTGCTTACAGGCGACTGTGAGGCCCTCGGGGAAGGTGAGGCCGAGCTCTGCGAGCGGCGAGAGCACAATGAGGGGCTCTTTAGTGGGGCTGTAAAGATTATACCGCCAGTGGAGGCTCTGCCAATTTCGTTCGCGTGCTTTAAGCACACGGGGGGCAGGAAGGGAGCGCGCTCGGGGGGCAGAAGGTGTTTCTGGACGAGGGTATGGTCGAGCAGTTCGCGGTCGATGGGGAGGGTGAGGGAGGCGTTAAAGGCATCGGCGATGGCAGAGATATAGTCTGTGTCCATCTGCTGGAAGAGCGTATAGGGGAAGATGGGCTTGGCGAAGCGACAGCGAGGGCGAGGTTGCTCTGGTGCTTTGGCTGCGTTCTGCTGATCGATGAAGGCGTAGGCCGGGAGGCCCTTGATGGTTAGGCCAGCCGCCAAGGCGGTGCCGCGCCAGAGGCGGACATCGAGGGTGGCGACGCGGAGTCGGTCGCGCAGGCAGTCTTCGATGGTCTGGGCGTAGCGTTGGTCGCAGTAGTAACGCAGGAATTTCCGGTCGGGAAGATTGTCGAGGGGCTCGGGGAGCGGGCCGACGGGCGAGAGGCGGACCCAGTGGCCCATCCAGAGGTCGCGCGGGTCTTGGACGGTCACTTCGATGAGGTGGCGATCGCCGTAGGTGAGGACGCACGCGCGCTTGGCAATCATCCATGCCGGGACGGCCACTTGGAGGGCAATCCCCAGGGCGATGAGGAGCTTACGGCAGGAAAACTTAGGCATGGGGCACCTCCCGGTTGCGGGTGAACTTGGCAAAGAGCAGGTTGAGGACCAGGAGGAGTAGGCCTCCGCAGATGAAGATGAGTCCGCGGGCCATCAGGCTGCTATCGAGCGCCACAAAGCCCACCCAGACGGCCAGGATTAAGTAGCCTAGGGAGAGGTTGGCCAAGGTCCGCGAGGCATAGATGAGCGCCATGGCGATACCACCGATGGCCACAACCAACTGCAGCACCAGGGGCACCAAGGGCTCTGCCCCCAGTTGGCCAGCCAAGGCCATCGGCAGGACGCAGATGGGGAAGGCTCCCACGCGGTCCTTGCACAGCACGAGTAGAGCGACACTGCCAAGTGCATAGAGCCCCACCGCGAGGAGGCTGGACATATCGGCATAGGTGCGGAACGCTTGCCCGGCTGCGAGGAACCAGACCCCAAAGAGCAAAAGCAAGATCCCTCCGAGCGTGGTTAACACGCGCGATTGGTTTCGTTGGCCCCGCTCCACCCAGAGTCCCACGCAGAGCGGCAGTGCGAGGGGGAAGAACTTGTACGCCGGGAAGGAGAGGTCGGCCGGGTTCGCGTCGCCGAAGAAACTGAGGAGCAGCCCCGTGGTGAGGCCGGCGTAGACGCAGAGGAAACAGGCCGCCAGGGTGCGTTCGGTCTTGGCCAGGGCACCGGTCTCGCGCCAACACGGCCTCAGGCGCCACACCACCAGCGCCATCGCGGCCAAACAGATTGCTTGCCCGGCGAGGAGGGAGGCAAGCGACTCTCTGGCGAAGCAGTCGCAGCCGGGCAGGCCGTCCTGGAAGAGCGCGAGGGCCGACCCGAGGGTGAAGCCGGCGAAGGCCATCCAGGCGCTCGTTGCGCGCAGGGCCAGCACCACCGGGGCCAGTAACAGCGTGACCGTGGAGCAGAAGGCAAAGCTCGAGGAGCTCAGTTGCAGGACGCGCCCCAGGAGCGCCGTGGCGCAGAGCACCCCGCCGCCCCAGAGGATCCCCAACACCTCGTCCAACTCCCGGGCCAGGGCGCCGCGCCGGCTGTAATAGGCGTAGAGCGTGAGCGCAGTCGCTAGCGGCAGCAGGGCGATAAGCACTTGGAAGGGGAACGCAATCTCCTTCCAGTTGGCTGCAAGCACGGCAATGATGCCGCCGATAATTAGGGCGCCGCCGCCACAGCCAAACCAGAAGAGTCCGCGCAGTGTTGGCTTTGTCGGAGTAGAGGGTGTCATCGTTGAGTCCTCGCCATAGAAACGAATAAGAGAGAGGTAGTAGGGGAAGTCATATACTCCATACCCAAAACGATATCATACGCCGCCAAGAACTTCAACGCTTCGGGCCATAAGCGCTCAACCCGCCCGAGGTTCGCCTCGCACCCGCCCGAGGTTGGCCTCGCACCCGCCCGAGGTTCGCCTCGCACCCGCCCGAGGTTCGCGGTCCATCCGCCCGAGGTTCGCGGTCGACCCGCCCGAGGTTCGCTTCGCACCCGCCCGAGGTTCGCGGTCGACCCGCCCGAGGTTGGCCGTGAGGTCGCCCGGGGTGCTTGTTGGCCTGGAGTGGGGGGCGAGGAGGTGTCCGCCGGAGGCGGCACCCCCCCGGCGTGCCCGGGAGCTTGCTCACGGGTGGGGTCTCGCTTAGGCGCAAGGCGCCCCCTGCTGCCGCTTTCGGCGTGCTTTGTGTTTCTTTGCGCGTCTTTGTGTTTCTTTGTGGTTTCCGGTGCGCAGGTTTGGGGGCGTGGGCTTGGGGTGGGCTGGGGTGGGGGTGTCGTAAGGTGTTGGTTTTTCTGTGGGTTGTGGTATGTCTCAAAAAAAGTTGAAAAAAGTGCTTGCATTCTTCCGCGGTTTGTGTC
>JBJEVY010000107.1:0-5911 GCA_051884775.1 Candidatus Spyradenecus sp.
GGGCGTTGCGCAGGTAGATGGCCATTGCAGGGTAGTCGACGTGGCGCGAGCGCACCAGCGTGCAGAGCTCGCCTTGGGGGACGGCCTGGAGACTGGAGAAGTCGAGGGTGTCGGAGGCTTTGGGGTTCCAGTACCACTGGCCGGTGACGAGGTCGCGGCAGAGGTTCCAGCTATTGAGGCACTCGAAGCCGGAGAGGGAGGTGCCGCCGGGCGTGTAGATCGGGCGGACGTGCGCGTGGCCGCGTGAAGTGCGCCTGACGGCGCGTGAGGGGCGGGCCCCCGGCCCGCGTTTCCACCACCCCGTTGCCCGTTCTGATGGCCGCCGTCCCCGGCGGCCTTGGGTGTGGGCCGCGAGGACGCGGCCCTGCAAAACTGGCGGCCCCGGGTGCCATTCCATCGCGGAGGGGCCCGCAGGGCGCCTCCGCCGGGGTGGAGCGCCCCGCGCCCCCGAGGGGCGTGGGGGCAAGCCGCCCCCACATCCCCCCAGCCCTCCTACTCTCTCGTTCCCGTCCCTGGTGCGTGGCCATAAAAAAGCACGAGGGCCGCGAACGGTCCTCGTGCTTTGAGTGATTGGTGAGCAGAGAGCTTACCAAATCTTGGGAGCGCCCTCGGCGGCCTTGTACTTCGGGCCGTAGTAGGCCTTGAGGTAGATCTCGCGGATTTCGGGGATCAGCGGGTAGCGGGGGTTAGCCGGGGTGCACTGATCATCGAAGGCGTCCTCGGAGAGGGTGTCGAGGTTGCGGAGGAACTCTTCCTCGGGCACGCCCCAGGCCTGGATGGAGTCGGGGATGTTGACCGACTTCTTGAGCTGTTCGATACCAGCGACGAGGGCTTCGACCTTCTCGGCATCCGTGCCGCCGTGGGCCAGACCGAGGACGTCGGCAACGCGCGCATAGCGGCTGCGGGCCATCGGGTAGGTGTACTGCGGGAAGATGGCCTGCTTGGAGGGATTCTCAACCGCGTTGTAGCGGATGATGTCGCAGATGAGCAGGGCGTTGGCGATGCCGTGCGGGATGTTGTACTTCGCGCCGAGCTTGTGGGCCATCGAGTGGCAGAGGCCGAGGAAGGCGTTGGCGAAGGCCATACCGGCGATGTTGGAGGCGTAGTGCATCTTCTCGCGGGCCTTCTTGTTGGAGGCGCCTTCGTCGTAGCTGAGCTTGAGGTACTTGAAGACCAGGCGGGCAGCTTCCAGCGAGAGGGCGTTGGACCACTCGGTGGAGAGCACCGAGACCATCGCTTCAAGGGCGTGCACCAGCGCGTCGATACCGGAGGCAGCCGTCAGGCCGCGGGGCATCGAGAGCACGAGCTCGGGATCGGCGATGGCCATATCGGGCGTCAGCGCGTAGTCGGCGATCGGGTACTTCTTGTGGGTGCGCGAGTCGGTGACGACGGCGAAGGGCGTCACTTCCGAACCGGTGCCCGAGGTGGTGGGGATGGCGACCATGATGGCCTTGGCGCCCAGCTTCGGGAAGGTGTAGATGCGCTTCTCGATATCCATAAAGCGCATGGCCATATCCTCGAACTTGGCTTCGGGGTTCTCGTAGCGCAGCCACATCATCTTCGCCGCGTCCATCGGCGAGCCGCCGCCGAGGGCGATGATGACATCGGGCTTGAAGGAGTTCATGCGGGCGAGGCCTTCTTCGATGGTGTCGGTGTCCGGATCGGGCTTGACTTCGTAGAAGATCTCCACGTCCATGCCCATGTCCTCAAGGACGCTGGTGACCTTTTCGGTGTAGCCCAGGTCGAAGAGCGGCTTGTCGGTGACGAGGAAGGCGCGCTTGCGGCCGGTGATTTCGCGCAGGGCGAAGGGCAGGCAGCCGTACTTGAAGTAGACCTTCGGCGGAACCTTGAACCAGAGCATATTCTCGCGACGTTCGGCAATGGTCTTGATGTTCATAAGGTGCTTGATTCCAATGTTTTCGGAGACGGCGTTACCACCCCAGCTGCCGCAACCGAGCGTCAGCGAAGGAGCGAGCTTGAAGTTGTAGAGGTCGCCAATCGCGCCTTGGGAGGCGGGGATGTTGACGAGCACGCGGCCGGTCTTGACGATCGAGCCGTAGCTCTTGATGCGGTCGGTGTTGGCCGGGGAGGTGTAGAGCACCGAGGTGTGGCCGAGGCCGCCGCCCTCGATGAGCTTCTTGGCCATCAGGGTGCCTTCCTCGAAGTTCTTGGCGCGGTAGAGGGCCAGGACGGGCGAGAGCTTCTCGTGCGAGAAGGGCTCTTCGGGGCCCATCGTGATTTCCTTGGTCTCGCCAATGAGCACCTTGGATTCCTTGGGCACGGTCACGCCGGCCATCTCGGCAATCTTCCACGCCGGCTGACCGACGATCTTGGCGTTGAGGTGGCCATCGACGAAGATCACGTCGGAGACTTTCTTGCGCTCGGCGGGGCTGAGGATGTAAGCGCCGCGGGCGAGGAACTCCTGCTTGACGGTCTCGTACATACTGTCGACCACGATGACGGACTGCTCGGAGGCGCAGATCATGCCGTTATCGAAGGTCTTGGACATCAGGATCGAGGAGACGGCCATCTTGTAGTGGGCGGTCTCGTCGATGAGCGCCGGGGTGTTGCCCGCGCCCACGCCCAGGGCCGGCTTGCCCGAGGAGTAAGCCGCCTGCACCATGCCCGGACCGCCGGTGGCGAGGATGAGGTTGGTGTGCTTGTGGTGCATCAGCGCGGCCGAGAGGGCCATCGTGGGCTCCTTGATGCAGCCAACGATGCCTTCCGGGGCGCCGGCGCGAACAGCCGCGCGCTCGATGATCATCGCCGCTTCGTAGGTGGCGCGCTTGGCACGCGGGTGCGGAGAGAAGACGATGCCGTTACGGGTCTTGAGGGCGATGAGCGCCTTGAAGATGGCCGTAGAGGTGGGGTTGGTGGTCGGGACGATACCGGCGATGATGCCGATAGGCTCGGCGATGCGGCGGATGCCGTAGGTCGCGTCATACTCCAACTCGCCGCAGGTCTTAGCGTTCTTGTAGGAGTTATAGATGTATTCGGAAGCGAAGTGGTTCTTGATGACCTTATCTTCCACCACGCCCATACCGGTCTCTTCAACGGCGAGCTTGGCCAGTTCAATGCGGTGGGCGCAAGCAGAGAGCGCGCACTCGCGGAAGATCTTGTCAACCTGCTCTTGCGTATAGGTGGCGTAGATGGCCTGAGCCTTCTTCACGCGCTCCATCAACGCATCGAGTTCGGCCAGCTGCGCGGCTTCATCGACCACGGGCTTGGCGGGTTTCACAGGGGCCGCGGCCTTTGCAGGCGCCTTCGCGGCGGCTTTCTTAGTTGCCATACGTTTCTCCTTTGTCAAGATGCTTTCGGCAATTCGGTATAAAAGTATCGATTATTCCGGACAAAAAGTCAAGCACTTTTTACGCGTAAGTGCCTGCGGCACGTGAAGGGGAAGCGGTGAACGGTGAGCGGTGCTCGCTACGCTCGCGTGAGGTGGCGACTTCGCCGCCGTGAGGATGCGGGCTTCGCCGCCGTGAGGATGCGGGCTCCGCCGCCGTGAGGGTGGCCCTCCGGGCCGTGAGGGGCGCCTGACGGCGCGTGAGGGGCGGGCCTCCGGCCCGCGTTTTTCACACTCCGTTGCCCGTTCTGACGGCCACCGTCCCCGGCGGCCTTGGGTGTGGGCCGCGAGGACGCGGCCCTGCAAAACTGGCAGCCCCAGGTGCCATTCCATCGCGGAGGTGCCCGCAGGGCGCCTTCGCCGGGGTGGAGCGTCCCGCGCTCCCGAGGGGTGTGGGGGCGAGAAGCCCCCGCATCCTCTCAACTACATAAGAAAACGCCTCCCCCACCCTGCCGTTTCGCGCGCGTTAGTTCAGCGCGGAGATAGGTAGACCCAGATCAGTCAAGATAGCCTTCAGGGCGGTAACCGTCTGGCTGTCGCCATTCTTATAGAGGGCCTGGACGGTGGTGCAGGCGTGCGAGACGGTCGAGTGCTTACGATTGAATAGCTTGCCAATTTCGGGGAGCGAATCGGAGGTCATCTTCCGACAGAGGAACATCGCCATCTGCCGCGGCAAGGCCACCTCGCGCTCGCGCCCTTCGCCAAAGACACGCGCCGGCACCACATCGTAGTAGCGGCAGACCTTCTCAATAATATCCCGGCTCGTCAGCTGCACAATCGATTCTTCGTTCATCAAGAACTGCTTGAGCACGCTCTTTTCAAGCGCCTCCACCGTCACCGTCTGCTCGCGCCCCCGCGCCACCGTCTGCGCATAACGCACCGCCGTCGAGAGCGCTCCCTCCAGCGCACGCACGCTACTGCGCACCCGCCGCGCAATAAACTCCATCACCTCGCGGCTCAAGGTCACCCCCGGATACCCGCGCAACTTCAACTCCAAAATGTTGTAGCGCGTCTCATAGCCCGGAATATCCACATTGGTGCTGATTCCGCTCTGGAAGCGACTCACCAGACGGTCCATAATGTTCGGGATCTCCGTCGGCGCGCGGTCACTCGTCATCACAATCTGCCGCCCGGCGCCCTTGAGCTCGTTAAAAATATTAAAGAACTCATTCTGCAACCCCTCCGAGCGAGAGAGATACTGAATGTCGTCCACCAATAGAATATTCGGCTCCTCGCGATACTTCCGCCGAAAGGCCTCTACCGCCTTCAGCTTAGCCTGCTCATCGCCGCGCCACTGCTGCATATACTCATTGGTCAACTTCTCGCTCGTCACATAGAGCACCCGCAGACTCGGCTTTAGCTCCTTGGCCATATTCCCAATCGCGTGCAGCAAGTGCGTCTTCCCCACCCCAGTCGGCCCATACATAAAGAGCGGATTAGTCCCACTCTGCTCATCGCCCGGCTTCTGCGCCACCCACTTCGCCATCGCCAAGGCAAACTGATTACTCGGCCCCTCCACAAAGTGATCGAAGGTCAATGTCTCCATCAACGTCTCTTCGCCCCCCTCCGCTGCCACCGGCCGAACCGCTGCCGCCACCTGCTGCGCCACCGGCACCGGCTTCTCGCAAAAGACCACCTGCGTGACCTCCTCACCCCCGGCCCGCTCCAACGCCGCCGAAATGAAGTTCCCAAACAACCCCTCAATCTGCTTCCCGTTCTGCTGCCCCTCCGCCAACTCCACCACCAACTTCGTCCCTTCCACGCGCAACGCCCGGCTCCCGCCGAAATACTTCAACACCGTCAACTCGGAAAGCATTTCGGTGAGGACCTTCAGGACCTCGTTCCACAACTGATCAAACGTCAAATGGCTCATCTCGACCTATCCAATCTGCCTAATGTCTGCTAAAAATCGACCCTATTATGGCAGGCTCTCCGCTCCCTGTCCAGCACCAGTTATCGACAATCTATCAACACCTTATCGACAGAGTTATCGACCATCTACAGATACCTAACTTATTTAGAAACCAATAGATTACAACTTTAGTGAACGACTTATCGACAGCGCTCCTCCCACTTTATCGACATTCCCTGTCCATAACACGCTCGGTACACGCACCACGCTTGAAGAAGGCAGTTGCTCACAGGCGATAAAACGCACGCCCAAGGCAAATCCACCCCCTCCCCCACCCCACCGATCCCCCTCCTCTTTTCCTCCTTCCACCCTCGACCACCCGCTCCCTGCTCAGCCCCTTTGTTTCCTTTTTGTTTCTTTTTGGTTAAACCCCTTGGGTGGCCTGGCGGAGCAGGCCACTGCACCACGCTTACCAATAAAGGCGACCATCAAAACAGACACCGCAAAAAGTGGGCCTAACCCTGACAAAAGCAGCGACCGGTGGAGATCCAACGGGCGCCTCTGTCGGGCACCTCTCGCACGAACACCCATGATTTTGACATGTTTATTCAGCCTTTTCCGCGTGCTGTGTTCTTTGTGGTTAACAATTCTGCGTGCGTTTCGGCGTGCTGTGGCTGTGCTTCTTTGTGCTCTTTGTGCTCTTTGTGGTTAAC
>JBJEVY010000107.1:6011-14639 GCA_051884775.1 Candidatus Spyradenecus sp.
ATTTCGGCGTGCTGTGGCTGTGCTTCTTTGTGCTCTTTGTGCTCTTTGTGGTTAACAATTCTGCGTGCATTTCGGCGTGCTGTGGCTGTGCTTCTTTGTGCTCTTTGTGCTCTTTGTGGTTAATAATTCTGCGTTCGTTTCGGCGTGCTTCTCCTTTGTGTTTCTTTGTGCTTCTTTGTGGTTACTTCCGTTCTTGGTATAATGCCGACGTTATGAGCACTCCCTCCCCTACTCCCTACGATGTCCTCGTCGTTGGTGCTGGCCACGCCGGATGTGAAGCCGCCTTCGCCGCCGCGCGTATGGGCTGCAAAACCCTCCTCATTACCGCCCAACGAGACACCCTGGGCCTCATGCCCTGCAATCCGGCTATCGGCGGCCTCGCCAAGTCCCATCTCGTCGTTGAACTCGATGCTCTCGGCGGAGAAATGGGTCTAAACGCCGACCTCACCGGCCTCCAATATCGCACTCTCAATGCCTCACGCGGACCCGCCGTTCGGGCCGTCCGGATCCAATGCGATAAGGCCGCCTACTCCCAACGCCTCGCCCAAGTTGCCGACTCCCTCCCCACCCTTACCCTCCTCGAAGGCCTCGTTACAGACCTCTTGCTCGACCCCTCCCCTACCCCACCGAACCCCCTTCCACGCGGCGTAATTCTCGCCGATGGACGCCAACTCCTTGCAAAAACAATCGTTATCACATCAGGCACAACCCTCGGTGGACGCATCTGGATTGGTCATACTGGACGTGATGGCGGTGGTGATGCTCGCCCTGCAATTCCCCTTCCAGAGACCCTTCAAAACCTCTCACCAAACCTTCAGTGGCGTCGACTCAAAACCGGCACCCCACCGCGCCTCTGGAATCACTCGATTCAGTGGTCCGCAATTCCCAAACAACCTGGCGAAACCGATCCCATTCCCTTCTTCTCCCGCCGCGCACAACTTGCACAGCAGCGTGAAGCAGAGTTAACAGTCGACAGTCGACAGACAGTATTCAGCGCTAATGTTCCACGTGGAACATCCTCAGAGGAGTACCTACTATCAACACGCCCGCAGGGCGTGTTGACCGGGGTGGAGCGCCCTGCGCTCCCGAGGTGCAGGGCGAGTAGCCCTGCTCAGGGTGTGGGGGTGAGCCCTCATAATGAGCAAATAAACATTCAATCATCTCCTGTTCCACGTGGAACACTTAGAGTAGGGGATACTGTCACCTTTGGTGAGACTCCGCATTCAGCGGATCAAACCATCTGGCAATATAAGGAGGGTTGTGCCACATATCGCGCGGTTTCGGAGTCTATTAAACCCCTTCCATCGCTTGAAAATGAGCTCAAAGAGGCCTTAGAACGGGCAAAAACGCAGCAATTACCCTGTTTTACCACACATACCACGCTTGCGGCGCATCAGATTATCCGGGATAATCTTCAAGCATCAGCGCTCTATGGGGGCGAGATTTCAGGGGAGGGGGTTAGATATTGTCCGAGCATTGAGGATAAGATTGTCAAGTTTGGCGACAGGGGAGGCCACCATATCATCCTAGAACCCGAGGGCGCGGAGTGTCCTTGGTGCTATCCCAATGGACTCTCCAACTCGCTACCGGAGGACGTTCAACGGGAGTTGGTCCATGCCATTCCGGGTCTGGAGCAGGCCGAGTTTGCGGCCTATGCCTATGCCATCGAGTATGAATGCATTGATCCGCGTGCATTGGATGAACGTCTCTCCCTGCCAGAGGTACCTAATCTCTACTTTGCTGGTCAGATCAATGGCACCACGGGCTACGAAGAGGCCGCAGCCCAGGGTTTCTACGCCGGGGTCAATGCCGCACTCTGGCAGCAGGGTAGGGGACCCTTTGTCCTCTCACGCGATGAAGCCTACATCGGCGTCATGGTCGATGACCTCATCACCAAGGGCGCCGATGAACCCTACCGCATGTTCACCTCCCGCGCCGAACGGCGTCTCCTCCTGCGTCCCGGAAATGCCCACCTGCGTCTGCACGCCCACGCTAAGCGCCTGGGAATCGTCTCCCCCGAACTTCTCGACCTCACCGAACGCGAGGCGCTCTGGCTCGAAGAAACCGAACGCGCCTGGCGAACCGACTACCTCGATGGACGCGGTCTCTCCCGATGGAAACTTCTCGCTCGCGAGGGAATCTCTTTCGCCCAGGCCGCCACCGCCGCTAAACCCGGCGCCGAGCCGCCTCCCCTTCCCGCCGTCCCCCCCGATTGGCAGGAGGAGCTCTCCCTCCGCGCTAAATACGAGGGCTATATCGCCCATGAGGCCCAACAGGCCCAACGCCTTAAGCAGGACGAGGCCAAACGTATTCCCCCTTCCTTCGACTACGCCGCTGTCAGAGGTCTGCGTTTCGAAGCCCGCGAAAAACTCCAAAAAATCAGACCCGAAACCCTCCGCCGCGCCGCCTCTATCCCAGGTGTCAACCCCGCCGACATTGCCCTCCTCGCCATCGCCCTAAAAGCCTATAAGTAAAGTCATAAGTATTTGTATTTAGAGTTATATATTAGAAGAGTAAAGAAAGTTTGATGTGGGGGCTACTCGCCCCCACGCCCCTCGGGAGCGTGGGACGCTCCACCCCGACCGAAGCGCCCTACGGGCACTTCGGCAAAAAGCACACCGAATGGAACGCACGAATGGAGACGTGGATGAAAGGGTAGGGGAGGGGCTAGTTCGGGGTCGACCCGCCCGAGGTCCGGGGTCAACCACGCCGAGGTCCGAGGGCAACCCGCCCGAGGTCCGGAGTCAACCACGCCGAGGTCCGGAGTCAACCACGCCGAGGTCCGGGGTCGACCCGCCCGAGGTGCTTTTGGGGATACTGTTGTGGAACATGGCGGTCTGACGAAGCAGACCTCGGCACCACGCTTACATTTTGAGACGAGATGGTTTTGGCCGTCTGAGGCGGAAGTCGTCAGAACGGGCAACGCAGGAAGTGGGGAAACGGGGGCTTGGGGATAGTGGCCCCCAACGGCCCTGGCAGGGAGGCGCGATCAGCGCATCCCTGCTGAGCGTGCTGGATGTGCTTAATGGCGTGTTACAAGCAAGTGCGCAACGCGCGCTTGCGCCGGGGTGGAGCGCCCTGCGCTCCCGGGGTGCATGGCGAGCAGCCCTGCGCGGGGAGTGGGGTGGCAACCCCACACCAGCCAGCGCATCCCTATGGGCAAGTCGGCAAAATACGCGCATGATGAAGGTAAGGATGAAAGGGTGGGGGAGGGGCTAGTGCAGGGTCAACCCGCCCGAGGTCCGGGGTCAACCACGCCGAGGTCCGGGGTCGACCCGCCCGAGGTGCTTTTGGGGATACTGTTGTGGAACATGGCGGTCTGACGAAGCAGACCTCGGCACCACGCTTACATTTTGAGACGAGATGGTTTTGGCCGTCTGAGGCGGAAGTCGTCAGAACGGGCAACGCAGGAAGTGGGGAAACGGGGGCTTGGGGATAGTGGCCCCCAACGGCCCTGGCAGGGAGGCGCGATCAGCGCATCCCTGCTGAGCGTGCTGGATGTGCTTAATGGCGTGTTACAAGCAAGTGCGCAACGCGCGCTTGCGCCGGGGTGGAGCGCCCTGCGCTCCCGGGGTGCAGGGCGAGCAGCCCTGCGCGGGGAGTGGGGTGGCAACCCCACACCAGCCAGCGTGCCCTGCTGAGCGTGCTGGATGTGCCTAGCTGTGCCGATAGCAAAGGTGCCCAAAGGGCGCCTTGGCCGGGGTGGAGCGCACTGCGCTCCCGAGGTGCAGGGCGAGCAGCCCTGCGCGGGGAGTGGGGTGGCAACCCCACACCAGCCAGCGTGCCCTGCAGTGTGGGTGGGGGGGCTTATGAACAAGGGGGTGGGCGAGGAGGTGTTGATAAGTCTGTCGATAACTTTTGTTTGACAGGGGTATTGGAGGGGGGAAAAGGGGGAGAGAGAGGGGGGAGAGTGGAACGGAAAATGAATGAGTTAGGGAAGTGTGAGGGCATTGTTAGGGGGATTTATGGTTGAAATAAGAGTAAGTTATGCATTAAGTTCGGAAATCAGGGTGAGCAAGTTCGAGAAAATATGTGAACAGGTGTTGATAAGTGGGGTGGGGGGTTGTCGATAAGTGGGGTTGTCGATAAAACTGTCGATAACTTTCGAGAAGGTGTTGATAAGGGGCGGTTTATGCACATTTAGTCTGGCCTATCTTGAGAAGTTTTAACAAGGGGATTGAGTTACGCACAATTCATCGTCACTCCATCGACAGGGATTTTTGTCGTAATCCGTTGCGGTTACGGGAGGTTGGGAGTTTATCGACAAGATTGACAGCCTCATCATTATCTTCTTTTATTAGATAGGTTCTTTGTTGATAAGGAGGCGTTGAGCGCAAATAGTGCTTGCAATGTTTCGGGGGAATCGTTTATACTGGGCTTATGTTTTTGGGATTGCTAGGCGTGTTTCACAGTGAGCGCCGCGCGCGGATGCGCATTGAGCGGGCGACTGTGGGTTCCCCTAGCACCAGCTACCCCCCCCCGTAAATCGGATTTGGGACTTTGGTGGGGCATCTGCGTGGCGCTTTTTGCAGTGGGGGGCGCTATGAGTGGGGCGGGCGAATGGGTGCCGCGCGTCTCGGTGGGGTTGCCGGCGTACAAGGCGAAGTTTTTCCGGGAAGCGTTGCGCTGTTGGAAGGCGCAGACGTTTGAGGACTTTGAGGTGTTGGTTTACGATGACGCTTCGCCGGAGGATTTGCGGACGCCGTACGAGGAGGTTTGCGGAGGGGATCCGCGTTTTTCGTTTGTCCGTTCGGCCGAGAATTCTTCGCCGCGGTTTGTGAAGAACTGGAATCGGGCGTTGGCGGCGGCGCGGGGTGAGTTTTTTGTGTTGGCTTCGGATGACGATGTGTATGCGCCGGACTTTCTGGAGAAGATGGTGGCGTTAGCAGATGCGTATCCGGCGTGCGACCTTTTCTATTGCCGGATGGCGTATTTCCAAGAGGATCCGGCGCGGCCGACTTCGTTCTCCTGGAAGAATCCGGGTTTTGAGAGTCAGGTGGAGTATCTTTACGCGCTGCTTTGTTTGTGCAGACATGCGGTGGCGCCGAATTACTTTATGCGGCGTGCGGCGTTGTGCGCGATGGGGGGCTTTGTGGATTTGCCGGCGGCGTGGGCGAGCGATTGGCTGACGTGGGGGCATTTGGCGCGTCGTGGGGTGGTTTGGCAGCCGGAGGTGTTGCTTAAGTGGCGGAGTAGCGGATTGAATATCTCGACGGTGGTGGATCGCGCGTGGTCGTGGCAGAAGTATTGGGCCGGGCTGGAGGCGCAGCCGTTGTGGAATGCTTTGATTGACGGGCTTACGCCGGAGAGTGAGCCGGAGCGTTGGCAGAAGGCGGAGTTGCAGCGTTGGATGCGCACGACGTATGTTAGCCAGCAGATTACTTCCTATGTTCGCCCGTTGCCGTGGGGCTTCTTCCTCACTTATCATTGGCGCGAATATCGCCAGGGTCGCGAGACGGCGCTTCACGTTGTGAAGGTGGCGTTGGATCGTTTGCGCGCCGAATTGCGCCGCCGTTAGCGTGGGGCGGGGCGAGATGACCGAGCGGCGGCGGATTTTCTGGAATATTGTGGCCACTTATGGGCGGTCGCTCTTCGCCTTTGGGTGCGGCCTTTTTTCAGGGCGCTGGACCTTGGCGGCTTTGGGTGTGGAGGCCTATGGCGTCTATGGCGTGGTGGGGGCGATTATGGGGTTGGTGACGCTGCTCAATAGCGTGCTGTCGGTGTCGGTAAGCCGCCACTACGCGTATGCTATTGGGTTTGCGAGTGTGGCGGAGGATAAGGCGGCGGCGTTGCGCGATTGTCGGGAGTGGTTTACGGTGGCGCTGGTGGTGCATACGCTCTTGCCGGCGGCCTTGGTGTGCGCGGGCTATCCGCTGGGCTTGTGGGCGTTGCGACACTACTTTGTCATTCCTCCGGCGTTGCTTGAGACCTCCGAGTGGGTCTTTCGCTTTGCGCTTTGTTCGACCTTTGTCGGGATGGCCAGCGTGCCCTTTAACGCGATGTATACGGCCAAACAATACATCGCCGAACTGACGATCTATGGCTTCTTCACCTCGATTTTGTATGTCTTCCTGGCTCATTGGTTGTTGACCTATTCCGGAGACCGCCTCTTGCTGCACGCGCTCTGCTCTATGTTGCTATCGGTGGTTCCAGCTGCGATAATTACTTTGCGCGCGTGGATCCTCTTTCCGGAGTGCCGCATCGCGCCGGGAGCGGTGGTACGTTCGGAGAAGGTGGCTGCCATCTTCTCTTTCGCTGGATGGCAGCTGGTTGGCTGGTTTGGCAGTGTCTTTCGAACGCAGGGGTGCCCTATCTTTATCAACAAGGTTTTGGGGCTGGAATATAACAGCACAATGGCCGTGGCCAACACGGTCTCCGCTCAGGCATCGACGCTCTCAGGAGCGCTTACAGGGGCCTTTACCCCGGCCGTCACGAATGCAGCCGGGGCCGGAAATACCGCCAAGAGCGAGCACTTGGCCTTGCAGACCAGCAAGTTTGGAACGCTCCTCTGCGCGCTCTTCGTTCTGCCGCTCTCCTTGGAAATCGACTATATCATCCAGCTGTGGCTCAAAGAGCCGCCACCCCAAGTGGCCGGGATGTGCCTGTGGATGATGTGGGGGCTGATTGTCGACCGAATGACTGGCGGTATTCTGACGCTGATCTTGGCCCGAGGTAATATCCGTCTGCACGAAATTCTCAATGGCCTCTGCCTGGCTTCGACCCTGCTCTTCGCTTGGTTTTTCACCTGTATCTGCCAGCAGGGCATTCTCGGGGTGGGGCAAGCCTATATGGCTGGCATTATCCTCTTTGATCTGATGCGTCTGGCCCTGGCCAAGTGGCAACTGAAGATGTCTTTGCGCGCTTGGATCTGCCGCTTTATCCTGCCATTTGCTGCGGTTGCACTCCTGAGCCTGACAGCCGGGTGCGCCCTTCAATTGCTTTTCCGTCCAGGGGGCTTGCGTTTGGGGATCGTCTCTCTGTTGGTCACCGGGCTCTTTATCGGCGCAGCGTTCTGCTGGATTCTTGAACGTGATGAACGCGACTTTCTCCTGCGTAAGCTGCGCACCTTCCTCAATAACCGATGAGTTCTGTCCGCTGAGCTTCGGTGGTTTTTGTGTTGCCGGGCGTGACAGGGTGGGGGAGGTTTGCTATAATTTTGCGCAATTGAAAGAGAGGCTGTTGCGATGAAGTTTACGGTTATTCGGAGTCGTTTTTTGGATTTGCTCTCGAATGTGCAGAGCATTGTGCCGGGGAAGCCGGCGCTATTGATTTTGTCGAATGCGCTGGTGGAGGCATCGGCGGAGGGGACGCTGCGGTTGACGGCGACGGACTTGGATATGTTCGTGCAGGCGACGCAGAGCACGGATATCAAGGTGGATGAGCCTGGGGCGACGACGTTGCCGGTGAAGAAGTTGGTGGATATTCTGCGGATGGCGCCGGAGGGGGAGGTGCAGTTTGAGGTGGATGGCGAGCATGTCACGCGCGTGGTGACGGCGGCGGCGAAGTATCGCGTGATGGGGATGGGGTCGCAGGACTTCCCGAAGGTGCGCGAGCCGGAGGGCGAGACCCATTGCTTTACGATTGAGCGCGCGCTCTTCCGCGAGATGTTGCGCAAGACCTCCTATGCGGCGGGGACTGATGAGACGCGCCGGACGCTCACGGGCGTGCTGTTGGAGTTCAACGATGGCAAGCTGACGATGGTGGCGACCGATGGCAAGCGTCTGGCGTTGGTGGAGCAGGAGTTGGAGTTCCCGCCGGAGAGCAATTGCTCGATGATCCTGCCGCCGAAGGCTGTGGCCGAGCTCTCGCGTCTGCTGGCGGGTGAGGGGCCGATGAAGATTTACGGTCAGTCCGGGCAGATTGTCTTTGACTGCGGCAACTTCCGCTTCTATAGCAAGTTGATCGAGGGTGCCTACGCGCGCTACCAGGCGGTCATCCCCACGGCGTGCGAGGAGCGCGTGACGGTGATGCGCGAGGAGCTGATGACCTCCATCCAGCGCGTGGCCATTATGTCCAATGACAAGATGCACGCCGTGAAGTTGACCTTCACCGAGGGCGCCATGACGCTGACCGCCTCCAATGCCGAATCGGGCGAGGCGAGCGATGTGCTCCCGATCAAGTACACCGGCCGCGAGCTCTCGTCGACTTACAACCCCACTTACATTATGGATTGCCTTCGCGCGCTCGATAGCGAGGAGGTCACCTTTGAGTTGGGGCAGGATGGCTTCTCGCCCTCGGTGATCAAGTCGCCGAACATTCCCTTCCTTTATGTGATTATGCCGCTGCGCATCCCGGTCTAAGTCACAACGCGCAAGGCGCATCCATGAGCACGGGCGGTCCGATGGGTCCGCCCGCTCTTTTTTATCTGCCGGGACGAGCGGCGTGAAGCGTCCTAAAGCGCACTGGGAAGCGGTTGGTAGGAGGCCTTATCTTCCCCTTCGGCATCTGCTTGTCTGCGGATTGTCGATTCCTTGTCGATCCTGCCTCACTTATCGACAGGATTATCAACAGGTGTTGATAAGTTGTGGTGGATTTGTGAACAGTTGTTGATAAGGTTGTCGATAAGTAAGGCAGAAATAGAAAAGGGGATAGATATTGACAGGGTTATCAACACGTGTTCACAAGTTT
>JBJEVY010000108.1:0-14111 GCA_051884775.1 Candidatus Spyradenecus sp.
TACGACAGGTCCCGGCCTTTAGCGCGACATCTTCAATGCTAATGCCATCGACCAATGTCGAGCAGCAGCGAGATGAGTTATATGAAATTCTCGCCTATCGAATCCCCGCCCTTTCACCCGCGATGGGAAAAACCGAATTCCATCCTGGTCAGTCAATGTTCAATATATTATCTTTGCCGCTTGATATAGATGAACGTATATGGCCACGTATAAGAGGTGCATACGCAAATCGATGGCTTTATAGCGACATCAAGAATCTGGCATTCCTGTATGTTTTTGAGGTATTTCAGACATTGAAATCTAGCATTGGTTCCTACGAGGAGTTATGATGAAATCCGTTACATTGATAATGTTTTGGTTTATCTTAATGGCTTTTTCCGGGTGCTTCGCACACCAACCTGTTGCAAGCGTGACACTGCAGGTTGTGAATCAAGAGGACTCCCCAGTAACAGATGCCGAGATTATTGCCACATTTGAGCAAGGATTGGAGGACCTCTTGCAGGTGCCTGATGAAGATGGAGAAGTCGTGTTTTCGAGTGAAATTGTGTGGTTTCTGCGCTGATTTTGACTTTGATTTCGTTTTTGGCCATAATGGTGGCCTAGATGAAGGAGGGAAATATGAGCAAAGAGAACATTGACGGCCTTGGCACGAGGAGGGGAGAAGAAGCGGCCCCGGGGCCTTTTATCGTTGCTTCTATTGTGGCCCTTGCGGTTGGTATTTTCCTGTTTATCCTTCGTGCGTGGTTTGAGTGGTAGTTGCAGAAAATGCAACTGGCGCTTTGGTGATGCCTTGCGACGGCGAGGCCGCCGGCACACAGAAGGGTGGGCGGTGGCTAGAAGCGCACGCCGATGGTGTAGGAGGCGTTTGGGGCCCTCAGGCTTAGGGGCGAAGAGACCTGCCGGCTATTCGCGGGCGAAGTGGGCGGCGACGGCGAGGCCGCCGGTGGAGGTTTCTTTGTAGAGGCTGGGGAGGTCGTGGCCGGTTTCGAGCATCGTGCGGACGACTTTGTCGAAGGAGATGCTGTGGCGGCCATCGGAGAGCCCGGCGTACATGTTCGCGTCCATCGCGCGGGCGGCGGCGAAGGCGTTGCGCTCGATGCAGGGGATTTGGACGAGGCCGCAAATCGGGTCGCACGTCAAGCCGAGGTGGTGCTCAAGGCCCATTTCGGCGGCATACTCGATTTGGTTGGGCGAGCCGCCGAAGATTTGGTTGACGGCGGCGGCGGCCATGGCACAGGCCACGCCGATTTCGCCCTGGCAGCCGACCTCCGCGCCACTGATGGAGGCGTTTTCTTTGACGATGGCTCCGATGAGCCCGGCGGTGGCCAGGGCGCGGATGATGCGCCGTTCGGGGACGTCGTGGTGCTTATGGAGGTAGTAGAGGACGGCGGGGAGGACGCCGGCGCTGCCGCAGGTGGGGGCTGTGACGATGAGCCCGGTGCCGGCGGCATTCTCTTCCGAGACGGCCAAAGCGTAGGCGAAGAGGAAGCCGCGGCCGCGGATGCCTTCGCGCAAGCCTTCGGCGCGGCGGTAGTAGACGCTGGCTTTGCGTTGGAGGCCGAGGCCGCCGGGGAGGACCCCCTCGGCATCGAGGCCGCGTTCGACGGCTTCGCGCATCACGCGCCAGACTTTGCGCAGGTGGTCAAAGACCGGCTGGCCTTCGTATTCGAGGACATATTCCCAGAAGAGCCGCCCGGTTTCGTTATACCATTTGAGCACGCCATCCATCGTGGTGTAAGGGTAGGCGATGGAGGTGACCTGCGTCTGGCCGGGCCCTTCGCTGAGGAAGCCGCCGCCGATGGAGTAGACCTCCCAGGTGCCGAGCTCCTCACCGCCATTGGAGAGGGCCCGGAAGCGCATGCCATTGGGGTGGAAGGGGAGGAAGACTGTCGGCTCCCAAAGGATTTCCGTGCGCGAGGCGCCGAGGATGGCGAGGATGGCCTGGTCGGTCAAGTGGCCCTTGCCGGTGGCGGCGAGCGAGCCGTAGAGGGTGACCTGGAAGCGCGCGGCCTGGGGAAATTGGGCCAGGAAGCGTTCGGCGGCCCGGCGCGGGCCCATCGTGTGGGAACTGGAGGGGCCAACGCCAATCTTGAAGATGTCTTTGATGGAATCCATAGGAGCTCGCTTGCGGGGAGTGGGGGTTATCGCCGGCGGAGGGCGCGGCGGCGGAAGAGGGCGCGGACAGCCTGCACGTAAGGCTGGTCGGTAAAGAGGTCGAGCACGTCGATGCCCAGGCGGCGGAAGCGGCGATCCTGCTCGGCGCGGCGTTCGGCCCAGTCGGCGGCAAAGGCGCGGCGGACGGCGGCACTGGCGGTGTCAACGAGGAGCGTCTCGTGCGTCTCGGGGTCGAGCAACTCCACCAGGCCCACGTTGGGCAACTCGCGTTCGGCCGGGTCGGCAATGCGGCAGGCGATGAGGTCGTGGCGGCGGGCGAAGAGGGTCAGGTCTCGTTCGTAGCCGTGGGCCTGGAAGTCCGAAATTAGGAAGACAACGGCCTTGCGGTGCTGGGTGGCCGAGACGAAGCGTAGGGCGGCGGCAATATCCGTTCCCTCGCGCGTCTCTTCGGCGGCCAGCACTTCGCGCACCAGGCGCTGGACGGCAGTACGGCCCTTGCGCGGCGGCAGGGAGAGGTGGACGCGGTTGGAGAAGGTGACGAGGCCGACCTTGTCCTGGTTGTTGAGGGCGGTCATCGCCAGCAGGGCGGCCAATTCGGCTGCACGCTCGGCCTTGGAACGCGCGCCGGTGCCAAAGCTCTGGCTGCCGGAGACGTCGACCAAGAAGAGGACCGTCAGCTCGCGCTCTTCGCTAAAACGCTTGATGTAGGGGGTGCCGGTGCGGGCGGTGACATTCCAATCGATGGCGCGGACATCGTCGCCGGGCTGGTAGGGCCGCGCCTCGTCGAACTCAATGCCGTTACCCTTGAAGACGGAGTGGTAGTCGCCCGAGAGTTGCTCGTCGAGGAGGCGGCGGGTGAGGATGCGAATGCGCCCGACCTCGGCCATCAGGTCGCGCGTGCGCTCGGCGGCAGAGGTCGCTTTCATCGGGGGCCTCAGGGGACGGGCACCTCGGCGAGGAGGCGGTCGATAACCGCATCGGGCGTGAGGTTCTCGGCCTCGGCCTCGTAGGTCAGCAGGAGGCGGTGGCGGAGGACCTCGTGGGCCACTTCCTTGACATCCTGCGGGGTGGCATAGGCGCGGCCGCGCAGGAGGGCGTTGGCGCGCGCAGCGAGGTTGAGGCAGAGCGTGGCGCGCGGGGAGGCGCCCAGCTGGATGGCCTCCTTGAGCGAGGCCAAGCCCTTGAAGGCGGCCGGATCGCGCGTGGCGAAGACGAGGTCGAGGATGTAATCGCCCACCTTCTCATCGCAGTAGACATTATCGACGGCCGAGAGGAGCAGGGGGATTTCCTCGGGGGAGATGCAGCACTTGGGCGCGGCGGGCTTGCCCTGGGCGAAACGCTTCATAATGCGCCGCTCGTCCTCGCGGCTGGGGTGCGTGACCACGCACTTGAGCATAAAGCGGTCGGTCTGCGCCTCGGGGAGGGGATAGGTGCCCTCCTGCTCGATGGGGTTCTGGGTGGCCATCACCAAGAAGGGCTTGGGCAGGGGATAGGTCTCATCGCCCAAGGTGACCTGCCGCTCCTGCATCGCCTCCAAGAGGGCCGACTGCACCTTCGCCGGCGCGCGGTTGATTTCGTCGGCAATCAAGAGGTTGGCGAAGATGGGCCCCTTGTGCGGGGTGAAGGTGCCGTCCTTCTGATTGTAGATTAGGCTGCCAATCACATCGGCCGGGAGCAGATCGGGCGTAAAGGAAATGCGCTTGGTCTCCAACCCCAAGGCACCGGCCAACGCGCGCACCGCCGTCGTCTTGGCCAAGCCCGGCACGCCCTCGAGCAAAATATGCCCGCCCTGGACGTGGTTGCCGGTCAGCAGGGCAATCAGGAGATTGTCCACCAGACGCTCCTGCCCCACGAGCGTTTGATTGACCTCGGTGCGAATGGTATTCAACAACTGCGCGCAACGCGCCACAACATCATCGGCTTCGGGCATAACAAATCCTTTCACTGCCGTTAGTATAGCACATCCCTTCGGCGGAAAGGAAGCCATTGAAGGGGGATGATGCAACTGGCAGCGGGAAGGTGAACACGCCTTTCCCCTTGCGCGTAAGGCGCTAGTGCGGTATAATGGGGCCCACTTTCAACCTTAAGGAGGAAACATGAGTTGTCCCTACGCTTGCTCGAGCGAAGTCGAGCACATGACGATGGTCGCCAAGGGCGCCAAGCACGCCCCCGCCCCGATCCCCGAAGAGGGGAAGTGGGTGAAGGCTTACGAGACGAAGGATATTTCCGGTCTCACCCACGGTGTGGGTTGGTGCGCGCCGCAGCAGGGCGCCTGCAAGCTCACCTTGAATGTCAAGGAAGGCGTGATTCTGGAAGCGCTCGTTGAGACGATTGGCTGCTCGGGCATGACCCACTCGGCCGCGATGGCTGCCGAAGTGCTCCCCGGCAAGACCATTCAGGAAGCGCTGAACACCGACCTGGTGTGCGACGCAATCAACACCGCGATGCGCGAACTCTATCTCCAGATCGTCTACGGGCGCACCCAGAGCGCGTTCTCCGAAGGCGGCCTGCCGATCGGCGCCGGTCTCGAGGACCTCGGCAAGGGCCTGCGCTCGCAGGTCGGCACGATGTACTCCACCGCGCAGAAGGGCGTTCGCTACCTCGAGATGGCTGAAGGCTACGTCAAGAAGATCTATCTCGACAAGAACAGCGAAGTCTGCGGCTATGAGTTTGTCCACATGGGCAAGTTCATGGAAGCGGTCAAGAAGGGCCAGGACGCCAACGAGGCGCTCAAGGCTTGCACCGGCACCTACGGCCGCGTGACCGAGGAGCAGGGCGCCGTGAAGTCCATTGACCCCCGCCACGAATAAGGAGGACACCACCATGGCACTCTTTGAATCCTACGAACGCCGCATCAACCAGATCATGCCCGTCCTCGAGAAGTATGGCATCAAGTCCATCGAGGAATGCCGCGAGATCTGCAAGGCCAAGGGCTTCGACCCCTACGAAATCACCGAGAACATCCAGAAGATCTGCTTCGAGAACGCGAAGTGGGCTTACACCGTCGGCGCGGCCATCGCCATCAAGAAGGGCTGCACCAAGGCTGCGGATGCCGCCGAAGCCATCGGCGAAGGCCTCCAGGCTTTCTGCATCCCCGGCTCTGTGGCTGACGACCGCAAGGTCGGCATTGGCCACGGCAACCTCGGCGCGATGCTCCTGCGTGAAGAGACCAAGTGCTTCTGCTTCCTCGCCGGTCACGAATCCTTTGCCGCCGCTGAAGGCGCCATCGGCATCGCGATGAAGGCCAACAAGGTCCGCAAGGAGCCCCTGCGCGTGTGCCTCAACGGCCTGGGCAAGGACGCGGCCTACATCATCAGCCGCATCAACGGCTTCACCTTCGTGGAGACCGAGTTCGACTACTTCACCGGCAAGCTCGCCATCACCAAGGAGATTCCCTTCTCCGATGGCCCGCGCTCCAAGGTCCGTTGCTACGGCGCCGACGATGTCCGCGAGGGCGTGGCGATTATGTGGCAGGAGGGCGTGGACGTTTCCATCACCGGTAACTCCACCAACCCCACCCGCTTCCAGCACCCCGTGGCCGGCACCTACAAGAAGGAATGCGTCCTGGCTGGCAAGAAGTACTTCTCGGTCGCTTCGGGCGGCGGCACTGGCCGCACCCTCCACCCCGACAACATGGCCGCCGGTCCCGCCTCCTATGGTATGACCGACACCATGGGCCGCATGCACTCCGACGCGCAGTTCGCAGGTTCATCCTCGGTGCCCGCGCACGTCGAGATGATGGGCCTCATCGGCATGGGCAACAACCCGATGGTTGGTGCCACCGTGGCCGTGGCCGTGGCTGTGGAAGAGGCTTCCAAGTAAGTCTCCGCCAAGCATTTGGCCTAAACAAAGAGCGCTCGCAGGTCTGCGGGCGCCCTTTGTTTTGATGTGCGTGGCAGAGATTATCGCGTCAGGAGCGCAGCGAAGGCGCCATCGTGGCCCGGTTCAGGAAGGATCAGGCGCGCTTCGGCGCAGTGCCAGGCCGGGTGTTTGGCCAAGAAGCACTCGACTTGCTGGGCGTCCTCCTCCGGTTCAATCGAGCAGGTGGAGTAGACGAGCCGCCCCTCGGGGCGGAGGAGGGGCGCACACGCCTCAAGGAGAGCCGCTTGCGTTTGGCAGAGCGCCTCCAGCTTGCGGACACTCCAGCCCCAACGCGCGTCGGCCCGGCGCCCCAAGACGCCGGTATTGCTGCACGGCACATCCAGAAGGATGCGGTCGAAGGTCTCGCCGGGCAGAGCTGCGGCGACCTGCGTGCCATCCACGGCAGTCAGGCGGACACGCGCTGCGAAGCCACAGCGTGTGAGTGTGTCGCGCAGGGTTTCCAGGCGTTCGGGGCTGACTTCATTGGCCACTAGGCGGCCCGTCGCGTCCGCGCCGGCGAAGAGGCGGGCGGCAATCTGCGCGGTTTTGCCCCCGGGTGCGGCACAGAGGTCGAGAACCGCCTGCCCGGGGTGGACATCCAAGAGCTCGATGGCGTGGCGCGTGGCGGGATCTTGGACTACAAAGTGGCCCTCGGCAAAGCCCGGCAAGGCGTTCACACGGCAACCGCGCGGCACGGCAAAGGTGCCTTGCGGATCCTCGGCGCACGGTTCGCAGGTGGCTGGCGCGGGGTGGGGGGGCAGGGGGCGAAGGTAGACGCGCGGTGGGATGGCAATGGCCTCGGCCAGCTGCCGGGTGCGCTCCAACCCAAAGGCGTCAACCCAGCGCGTCCACAGGCGCGGGGGAATATCGCGGCGCAGGGGCTCGGGCGCGGCAGAAAGGGCTTCGAGGAGAGGGACGCGTTCGCGTTGGAGTCTCCGCAAGATGGCGTTGACGAAGCCGGCGGCACCGCGCCCGAGGGGCTTGGCGGCCTCGACCGTCTCGGCAATGGCTGCGTAGTCGGCAATGGCGGGCAGGTGGAAGAGTTGGGCGGCACCGACCATTAGGGCGGCCCAGAGTTCGCCCCCGGGCAGACGCTCGGCACAGCGTTTGAGGAGCCACTCTAGGCTCGCCTTATGGCGCAGGACGCAGCCGGTCAGCTCCAGCGCGAAGGCGTGGTCGGGCGCGGTGGCCAGGGCGCGGGTGGGGAAGGTGCCCTGCTCGCGCCAGAGGGCAAGGGCGAAGATGGCGGCCCGGCGGGCCCCAACGCCAGGGCGGTCGAGCGTGGCCATGGGTTAGCCCTGCATGGCGCGCTTCCAGGCCTCGGCCGAGCGCTCAATGATGTCGAGCTCAACTGCGCAGCAGAGGCGGATGTAGCCAGGCATACCGAAGCCGCGCCCGGGCACGGCGATGATGCCTTGCTCGAGAAGGCGGTTGCAGAAGGCCACATCGTCTCCTCCGGGGGCTTGCGGGAAGAAGTAGAAGGCGCCGCGGGGGAGGGCAAAGGTGAGGCCGGCTTCGCGCAGGACGCGGGCCATCGCCTGGCGGCGCGCGTCGTAGATGGCGAGGTCAACCTGCTCATTCAGGAGGCCGAGGGCAAGCTTTTGGCCCAGGATGGGCGCGTTGACGTAGCCGAGGGTGCGGTTGGTCATCGTGAGGGCCGCGAGGAGGGTCTCGGCCCCATCCAGCGCGGGGTTGATGGCGATATAGCCGATGCGCTCGCCCGCCAGCGAGAGGCTCTTGGAGAAGGAGCCCAGGACCACCGCGTAGGGTGAGAGGGTGAGGACGGGCGGCACGGTGGCGCCATCGAAGGCGAAGAGGCGGTAAGGTTCGTCGGAGAGGATGAAGATCGGGCGCGTGCGCGTTTCGTTGAGCGCGTTGACGGCCTTGGCCAAGCGCGCGAGGGCTTCGGCGGAGTAGATGGCGCCGGTGGGGTTGTTCGGCGAGTTGAGGAGGATGACGCGCGTGCGCTCGGTGACGGCCGCGAGCAGGGCATCGGCATCCAAGGCGAAGTCCGGCCCGGGCATCGGCACCGGGCGGAGCACCCCGCCGAAGTGGCCACAGTAGAAGCCATATTCCACGAAGTAGGGGGCGGGCACAACCACCTCATCGCCCGCCTCAAGCACGGTCCGGAAGAAGGTGACCAGCGCCCCAGCCGCGCCCACGGTCACGATGAGGTGCTGCCCCTGGAGCGCCACGCCCTGTTCGCGGGTCAACTTCTCGGCCAAGGCTGCGCGGAAGGCCGGTAGCCCGGCGTTGGGCATATAGCCCAGACCGCAGGGGCGGACAGCCTCGTCGGCCAATTGGTGGAGGACTTCGCGCGCTTTCGCCGGCGGCGGCACATCGGGGTTGCCCAGGGAAAAGTCAAAGACGCGGTCGGCGCCGAGGCGCTGCTTCATCTCCAGCCCGGCCTCGAACATCCGGCGGATCCACGAGGCATTTGCCATTGCTTGGGCGATGTCACTTGCAATCAGTTGCTTCATCAAGGTGCTCCTCAGAGTGCTTGAAACCCGCCGAGCGTCAACCGGGCCGCCGGAATAACCGGCAGCGGCAGAAAGGCCAGCGAGAGAAAGGGATTTTCCAGGACCGAGCCGGTCTCCTTGGCCGCCGCGCGCAGCTTGGCCAACGCGTCAGCCACCTCGGTGGCCGGGCGCTCGCTCATCAATCCGCCCACCGGTAGGGGCAGCGAGGCCGCCACGCGCCCCTCAACCACCACGGCGAAGCCGCCGCCACTGGCGCGCACGGTGTTGGCGGCCAAGGCCATCTCCTCGGGGGAGGTGCCGACCACGCAGAGGTTGTGCGAGTCGTGCCCCACGGTCGAGGCCAAGGCGCCGCACTTCAATCCAAAGCCCGTCACCCAGGCGCGCCCAATGCGCCCGGAGCCGCCGTGGCGCTCAATCAAGGCGGCCACCGCCAGGTCCCCACTCGCTTGGGCCGCCGGCCAATCAACCGCATCGGTCAGGAGCGACCCCTCTCGGACGCCGATGGCCGGCCCGGGGGCGGGCGGGGTGAAGTCTGCTGCCGAGACTTCGCGCATCTTGACCGAGCCGTGGAAGGCTTCGGGGACAGGGCAGGGGGGACGCGCCTCGAAGCGCTCGGGGTCGACTGCCTGGCCCCGGCAGATAACGCCGGCCACCCGGCATTCAGCAAGGTCCGAGAGCAAGACAATGTCGGCCGCGTAGCCCGGGGCCACCAATCCCCGCTGGCGCCAACCAAAGTGCCGGGCGGGCGAGAGGGTGGCTGCGCGGTAGACGGCCAGCGGGTCGCAGCCGAGGGCGATGGCTTGGCGGATGGCGGCATCCATGTGCCCGTGCTCGCGAATATCCAAGGGGTCGCGGTCGTCGGTGCAGAGGCAAAGGTGGTCGCAATGGGTCAAGGTGAGGAGGGGGGCCAAACGCGCGAGGTCCCGCCCCACACTTCCGGCCCGCAGGAAGAGCGTCATGCCCCGGCGCAACTTCTCGAGCGCCTCGTCAACGGTCGAGCACTCGTGGTCATTGGCAATGCCGGCGGCGAGGTAGCCATCGAGCGCGCGCCCGGCAAGGCAAGGCGCGTGCCCGTCAATCGGTTGGCCCGAGAAGGCGGCGAGCTTGGCCAGGACCTCTGGGGCGCGCCCCAGAACGCCGGGCACATTCATCATCTCGGCCAAGGCGAGACCGGCCTTCGCGTAGGGCGCCAAGGCCGCTGCGTCCAGTTTCGCCCCGGCCTCCTCGCTCGGCAGGGCCGGCACGCAGGAGCTCGCCTGGACCTGCAGGTGCATCACCATCCCCTCGGCGGAGCGGCGGAAGAAGTCAATCGCCTCAGTGCCGCAGACATTGGCGAGCTCGTGCGGGTCGCAGACCGCCGCAACGGTCCCGCGCATCAACACAGCCTCCTCCCAGGCGTAGGGGGCCACCAGGGAGGATTCGATATGGCAGTGGGCATCAACGAAGCCCGGCACCAGGGTCAGCCCATCGGCCTCAATGAACTCGCGCGCCTCATAGCCCTCCCCCAGGCCGACAATCCGCTCCCCGGCAATGGCCACATCGGCCCGGCGCAGCTCTCCGGTGACCAGGTCAAAGACCCGCCCGCCGCGAATGACCACATCCGCTGGCTCTTCCCCCAGGGCCACGGCAATCTGCCGGGCCAACTGCGCTTGCGTCAAGGGTGCCTTTACCATGTCATGACCTCCAATGGGGCCGCCTGTTGGGCCACGGCCAGCGCCACACCTTCGCGCCCCAGTTCCTTCAACGTCTGGGCCATCTGATAGCGCGCCACGGCCGGCATGTTGCAATCGCGCGAGAGGTGCGCCAAGATCAGCCGGCGCAGATTCTCCGGGCAGGCCGCGCGCATCAGGTCGCACGCTTGGTCGTTAGAGAGGTGGCCGGACTTCCCGGAGATGCGCGCAACCAGGTCGTAAGGTCGGCCGGAGGTGCGCAACATCTGCAGGTCGTGGTTCGATTCCAAAATCAACGTCTCGCACCCTTGCACGGCGGTGACGACCTCCTGCGAGGCGTAGCCGAGGTCGGTGAAGTAGCCGAGCTTGGCGCCACTTTCGGCCGTGAGGGTGTAGGCGACAGGCTCGGCGGTGTCGTGACTAATGCGCACCGGCTGGATGACCAAATCGCCCAGCGCGAAGGGCACGCACGATTGGAAGAGGGCGAACTCCGGCGCCGGGTACTTCCCCTTCCGCGCCAGCCGCTCGATGACCTCCGCCGTGCCTTCGTTGGCATAGACGGCAACCTGGTGGCGGGCGGCGAAGCGGTAGAGTCCGCCCACATGATCCTCGTGCTCGTGCGTAATGAGAATGCCATCGAGGCTATCGGGGTCGACCGCCAAGTCGGCCAAATGGCGCTCAATCGCCCGACACGAAATCCCAGCATCAATCAGCAACTTCACCTCCTCGCTCTCGACATAGGTGGCGTTGCCTGCACTCCCGGAGGCCAATACGCAAAATCTCATAGCGCGTCCATTCTAACACACCACGCGGACAAGTTCACTAAATCAGCCACTCGTCGCCGGCGGCGGTTTCGGGTTCGGCCTCGGGGCGGAAGATTTCCGCCGGGTCGGCGGCCTGCACCTGCACCTCAATCGGCCAGACGCGCACCGCCTTAATTGGCCGCACCGGGCACGGATGCTCGCAACTCCCGCAGCCGATGCACAGCCGCGTATCGAGCACCGGAATGCGCACGCCTCGGGCATCCTCCTTCATCCGCAGCGCGCCGGTGGGGCAGTGCTCGGCGCACGCCCCGCACTCGAAGCCGCGCTTGGCCGCCACGCAGAGCGAGAGGTTGACCTCCGCCAGCCCCAGGCGCGTGCGTTGCTTTTCGGCTAGCGCCATCGGCACCAGGGCCCCCGTGGGGCAGACCTCCGAACAGCGCTTGCAGTTGAACTCGCACATCCCCTTGTCAAAGGTCAGGTGGACGGCCCCGAAGGTACCCGCCGGCTGAATGACCTGCCCCACGCAGTGCTGAATGCAGAGCCGGCAATCGGTGCACTTGCTCAGGAAGCGTTGCCGCGACCCCGCGCCGGGCGGATAGATGCCCTCCTGTGCCACGCGCGCTCGCGGACCGTAAGCGCTGTAGAGCGGCAAGGTCTTGCGGGCCAGGAGCCCGACCACGCCGCCGCCCAGCAGGCAGAGCCCCGCGCGCAACAACCGCCGTCGCTCGGGCATTCGACAGCCCGGGTTGCGCCCGAACTCAATCGCGCCCACCGGGCAAGCCTTGACGCACGCCATACAGCGCACGCAGCGCCCATTATCCACCACGCCCCGCTGCGGATTGAGGCACCCGGTCGGGCACGCCTTGACGCACTTGCCACAGCGAATGCACGCCTCCCCGAAGCGCAATCCCGCCGGCGCCATCGCGGCAGCGCAAGCTAAGAGCGCCCCCACCGGGCAGAGCGAGTTGCAGAAGCTCCGCCGCCGCCAGTAGACCGCTGCGGCAATTAGCACCGCCGGCAACCACGCCCCGGAGAGAATCGCCCCAAAGAGCGTCCACGGCTCCAGAAAGCGTAGCCCCAGCGTCCACCCGCCCACGAGCGCGGCCGACCACACCGCCACGCCCAGCCCCTTACGCAAGGCCACCCAACGCGGTTGCGGCCGGTTCTTGCGCCAGAAGAAGAGCGCGCCCAGCAGATCCTGTGCAATGCCCAGCGGGCAGCCAATCGAGCAGAAGAGGCGCCCGAAACAGAGCGTGGTCAGCAGCCACAGCGCCACGCACAGCCCCCCGGTCACGGCCAGATGCGCGCCCATCGACATCAGCGCCGGACCAAACTGTGCCTTGACCAAAAAGGTCAGCGCGTCCCCGGCAAACCCGAAGGCGAGCGTGGTGAGCGCCAACGAGAGGGCGGCTAGCGCCAGACGCAGCGGATAGAGCGCGCGCGGCAGTTTCACGCCTGCGCCTCCGCCGTGGCCTCCAAGCGCAGGATCTCCATCTGCGTCTCGTCATTCGTGCCCAGACCATGCTTGGCGGCCAGAGCAATATAGGGCACCGATTCTAGCGGGAAGCGCAGGAGCTTGGTGGCAAGGGTGTCGGCGGCCACGATATCGCGCGAGAGGATTTGGTAGTGCGGCTCGCGCACATCGCCCAAGCCCACGCCGAGCGGACCATTGGTCTGCATGGTGCGATAGGCATCGATGACCGTTAAGTCGGGCTTACGATAGAGCGCGGCATCGGCGATGCACTGGGCCAGGTTATGGCGGTGCATGAACTGGCGGTCCCAGACGAGCCCCATAAAGTTCTTGAGCCCGGCGGTCATCTTGGCCCCGCCGTGGTTCTTGAGGATGGGGACATTGATGAAGACATCGGCATCCAGAATTGCCGCGTGGATCTTCGCTTCCTTCATGCTGAGCGCCTGTTCGCGCGCCTGCGGACGGTAGTGGCGCTCTTCGTGCGCCTCGACCATCTGCCCGCCGGCCGCCTCGACCGCCGCTGCAATCCCAGAGTGTTCGTAGCACTTGCGCCAGGCGTTGCAGGTGTGGTCAAAGACCTTCACCTCCGCAGCCCCGGCAGCCAGACACTCGCGCACAATCTCGCCAATCAGTTCGGGATTCGTATTCGCAGCATACTCCGGCGTGCGGTCCCAGCCAATATTGGGCTTGACGACCACCTTCTGCCCCGGCTTCACAAAGGCCGTAATCCCGCCCAACGCGGCAATCCCGCGCCGGAACATCTCTACGGGCGAGCCCTTGCGCACCACCGCCACAGTGGACTTCGCCTTCGCTTCGCCCTCAGCGGCTAACACCGGCAGCGCCACCGCAGCCCCGGCCATTGCACTCAGAAAGTCACGTCTATTCATCGCAAACTCCTTTCACTCCCGATAAGATACCACACTTTGTTCGTCGGCGCGTGGCGACAGGGCTTACGACCCGGCTCGGTAGTCGGCAAGATGGCCGGCGAGGGAGCGGAGGGCCTTAAGCGCGTAGGCCGGATGGGTCACGGCGCGTAGACCGTGGCGCACAAGCACCCGTGGATGCAGAAAGCCGCGATAGGTCTCCGAGACTAAGGCGCGGATTTCATCGGCCGAGAGGGGCGAGCGCATCACGGGCGAGCGCATGTCGTAATCGGCCCAGTTGTGCGTGAGCAGGTCGCCCGAGGCCTCCAACTCGCGAAAGAGCGGTGTGCCGGGATAGGGAACGAGCCAGGTTGCTTGGAGCGTGGCCGCATCGCCGCGCCGGAGCAGTTCGCGCCCCAAGGCCGCTGTCCGCCGCGCCGCCTCAAGCGTCTCCCACGGATAACCGAACATCAGCGTGATATGGACATCGAGCCCGGCGGCAGTGGCCGCCCGCGCACCTTGGAGCACGGATTCAACGCGCAGCCCTTTGTTCAGCCGATCGAGCGTCTCTTGATTGGCCGATTCCACCCCAAAGAGGAGTTGCCGGAAGCCTGCCCGGCGCATCAAGCGATACTCGTCGGCCGCGAGCGCCCCAAAGCGTAGATTGCAATCGAGGCGAACGCGCCGGTGGTAGCCGCGCGCAATCATCCCCTCGCAGAAGGCGTGGAGCCAAGGCCCGATGGGGAAGGAGCCAGTATCATCCATAATCTCGCGTGCGCCCAGGTCAATCAGCGCGCCTACCTCGTCGAGCACCGCCTCCACCGGCCGCACGCGAAAGTGTGGATAGAGCGTGGTCCAGGAACAAAAACTGCACCGCCCATGCCAAC
>JBJEVY010000109.1:0-44066 GCA_051884775.1 Candidatus Spyradenecus sp.
GGAGATTGTCTTGATCGACGACGGCTCGACTGATGAGACGCTCTCCATCATTAAGCGCTTGGCGGCTAACGATGCGACGATTCGCTATGTCTCTTTTTCGCGGAACTTTGGGAAGGAAGCGGCACTTCTGGCCGGGTTGCGCAAGAGTCGCGGCGAACTGGTGGCAACGATGGATGTTGATTTGCAGGATCCGCCCGCCCTCTTGCCGGAGATGCTTCGCCTGATTAGAGAAGAGGATTACGATTGCGTGGCCACGCGCCGTTCCTCGCGCGAGGGCGAGCCGCCAGTGCGTTCGTGGTTCGCCCGGCGCTTTTACTGGCTGATGCGCCACTTCTCCGATGTGGCCCTGGTCGATGGCGCGCGGGACTACCGCCTCATGACACGCCAGGTGGTCGATGCCGTATTGGCCTTGCCCGAGCGCAATCGCTTCACTAAGGGCATCTACCAGTGGGTCGGCTTCCGCACCAAGTGGCTCTCCTTCCCCAATGTTGAGCGTCAGGCCGGCCGCACCAAGTGGTCCTTCCGTAAACTCTTCCTTTACAGTCTGGAGGGCATCTTGGCCTTTTCAACGGCTCCGCTACAGATTGCCTCCCTGCTTGGCATCGCGAGTTGCCTGTTGGCCTTTGGGATGTTGCTCTTTGTCTTCCTGCGCGCGCTCCTCTTTGGCGACCCCGTCAGCGGCTGGCCATCACTCATCTGCGTGATTGTCTTCTTTGGCGGCCTGCAACTCTTCGTCGTTGGCATCCTTGGCACCTACCTCGCCAAAACCTATCTTGAAACCAAATCCCGTCCACTCTACATCATTCAGGAGGAAACACGATGAGGAGACTTTCATTTTCGCTGATGGTTGCCCTTGGAGTTTTCTTTTGTTTGGTGTTGGGGGTGCTACTGATTACGCCACAATCGTTTGATATTGGCTTTCATCTTATGCGTATCGATGCGCTATGGGAGGCGTTGTCGTATGGTGTGTTTCCGTGCCGAATGTACACACACGCAGCCAATGGATACGGTTATGCGGCACCACTCTATTATCCAGACCTGGCACTTCTCCCGCCGGCCTTGCTACGCGGACTAGGCCTTTCGCGAATGGTTGTCTTACGTATATGGATCTTGGTATTAGCACTCTTGCCGTTCTTGACAACCTATGGGACGGCAAGAGCGCTAGGGATGTCAAAGTATTCTGCGCGTATCTTGGCACTCTTCTACGGTTTCTCGCTTCCTCAGTTCGTGGCACTCTTTTGGACGCAGCTTGGCAGTGCAAACAGCGGAGTTTTCCTGCCAGTGTTTCTTTTGCCTATTCTTGTCTTATCTACATGCGAAGTATTATCACCTTCTCAAATGTGGCGGATCGCCTGGCTGATTGTCACCGGGGGTGTAGGGCTCATTAGCGGCCATATCATTTCAACGGTCCTTGCAGTCCTCTTTGCAGCGCTTATCGTTTTGCTCAATGTGCCGTTATTACTCAAACAGCCGCGCCGGGTTCTCCTCCTTGTGGGGTGTGCGCTCTGTGTACTGTCTCTGAGTGCGTGGTTTTGGCTACCTTTCATCGAACAGAACCTTGTTGGAGGGTTGCTTATCCACGAGCGAGGAATCAGTGGAAACTTACTGGAAACACGGATGACCTTGCGAGACTTCTTCTTCCCGGGCTATCTGTTCAACTATTGGAACGCTTTAACGGGGAGCTCGTTGGAGTCTAGTCCCTTCTTCCGTCGCTTTGGTATTGGTTTTTTTGTGCTCCCGTGGCTGATGTATTGTGGCTATCAGTGGAAGCGCCTGTGGGTTTCGATAGATAAAGTGGGTAAGTTGTGTGGGGGCCTAGTCATTATCGGGCTTCTATCGGTGATCTGGGCTCCGGTAATCCAGCTCCTAAATCACTGGATGGGGTGGATGCAGTTTCTCAATCGCCTTTATATCTTTGGAACTCTCTTCTTGGGTGTGTGGGTGGCGCAAAATCTAGAAAGGGAACCGTCTCTATTAATCCGCCGTGGATGGATTACCCTTTATCTCGGTTGCAGTCTCCTCTTCTTTGCGCAACTTCCATTGGACCGTGGTCTCTATTATCGCGCTCATTTTCATGAAGCGTGGACTCTTGAGGGCGTTCGAGACAGTATCGCCTGGGGACAGGAATATCTCCCCGCG
Organism: Candidatus Spyradenecus sp.; assembly: GCA_051884775.1. Taxonomy (GTDB): domain Bacteria; phylum Verrucomicrobiota; class Kiritimatiellia; order RFP12; family DVOR01; genus Spyradenecus. The sequence continues at coordinate 2,140 of JBJEVY010000109.1, forward strand.
AAGGCGGCTTTGTGGTGGACAGAAGATACTCAACCAGTTTGCCTCATTGATGGGAAGCCGAGTGCGGATTGGCAAGACAAGAAGTCCTTTACAGTTATTATTCCGCCATCGGAGGAGGCGGTGGCAGTGGAGGTACCGAAGTTCTGGTATAAAGGCTATGCGGCAAGACTAGATGGAGAGGATGTGGCACTGACTGCGGACGATAAGGGACTTATCAGCATTCTCTGCCCTCCAGTCGCGATGTCGCGGATTTTGGAGGTCTATTATGCCGGGACTTTGGTGCAGCGGGTGGCAAATGTGATTTCTCTTGGGGCGCTTGGGGCGCTTGGGGTGGGGGGCGTTGTGTGGTTGTTGTATCGTCGCCGGAGTTGGCGGATAGAGAACCTGCCCCAACCTTAAACGCCACTCGCTCGGGGCAATTCCGAGATAGGGCCTACCTCGCCTCGACCTAGGGACTACCTCGATTCGGGCTCGGGGTGGGGGATTAGAGGCGGCGGAGGGGGAGGCAGTCGGCGAAGTCAAAGGAGAGGGCGGCGGTGAGCCAGGAGAGGCCGACGCCGAAGGCGGAGAGGAGGAGGCGCTTGGGGCCGGGGGAGAGGGTTGGGGCAAGGTCGCAGCAGAGGAGCGGGAGGGAGGCGGAGGAGGTGTTGCCGCGTTGGCTCATCAGGCAGGGGGCCTTGTCCGGCGGAAGGCGGAGGAGGCGGGCGATTTGGCGGACAATGAAGGCGTTGGCCTGGTGGAGGAGGAGGAGGTCGAAGTCCGCAAGGGAGGTGTGGGTGCGGCCGAGGAAGTCTAGAATCTGCTCGGGGACGCGGGTGATGGTGAAGTTGAAGACATCGGTGCCGGCCATTGCGAAGGGTTCGGCGAGGGGGATGTTGATGGCGTTGCTGCCGGCGGTAGCGGCGAGGAAGTGCCAAGGTTCGGCCGCCTCATCGCGCGAAACGAGGGCGGCGAAGGCGCCGTCGCCAAAGAGCATTGCGGTGGCAGGGTCGGTGGGGTCGACGAGGCGCGAGAGGGTGTCGCCGCCAAGGATGAGGGCGTGCGAGAGGGCGGGGTTTTGGAAGAAGTGGGCGGCGGTGAGGAGGCCGATGAGGAAGCCCGAGCAGCCTTGGTTGAGGTCGAGGGCCAGGCAGGCTTCGCTGAGGCCAAGGCGGTGCTGGAGGAGAGCGGCGGTGGCCGGGGCGCGCGCGTCGGGGGTCTGGGAGATGAAGAGGAGGAGGCCGACGCGCTGGGGGTCGAGGCGCCCAGCGGCGATGAGGTCGCGCGCGGCAGCTTCGGCCAGGGTGGCGGTGGTTTGATTGGGGGCGGCAGTGGGGAGGGCGTCGATGCCGGCGACCTCCCGGAAGCGGGCGACCTTGTCGGCGCCAAAGCGGGGGATGAAGTCTTCGAGCGGGCGGCTGTGGGCGGGGAGGGCGCAGGCGAGCGCGTCGAGGCGCAGGCCAGAGAAGGTGGAGAACACGGTTAGGGCTCTTTCGGGATGGGGGCCAGGAGGTCGGCCACGGTGTGGAAGGCGGCGCAGGAGGTGCCCGGGAGGGTGATGTTGAAGCGGAAGCGCAGGAAGGCGAGGTAGGCCAGGAGGGCCATAGAATCCCAGGTGAGGGGGGGCTCGAGGGGGGTCTCGGGGGTGAGGGGGGCGGTGGCACCGAGGATGTCGGCCAATTCGCAGAGGAGGTCTTCCTGGTTCATCGTGAGGGGGCCTTAGGAGAGGGCGTCGAGGAGATCGCCGATGGTGAAGAGGGAGGTGAGCTGCTTGGCGCTGAAGGCGATGCCCAGGCGGCGTTCAAGGCCCAGGAGCATAGCCAAGTGGGCCACGGAGTCCCACCCCGGCAGGTCGCGGAAGGGGGTTTGGCGGGTGAGCGGGGGCATCGGCTGACCGAGGAGTTCGGCAAGGAGCGGACGGAGCGCGTCAAGAGTCATCATGCCGCTATTGTAGCAAATATGCTATACTGCGCGCACTTTTGTTCCCACGCAGATGTGTATTGATTGAGTAAGGAAGCAGAGATTATGGCAGAGAAGATTGTCGCAACGGTCAATGGCGAGCCGATTCCGCAGGAGGCGGTGGACTTTGAGTTGCAGCGCTTGATTCACTTTTACCAGCAGCAGGGGCTGCCCGAGCAGCAGATTCGCCAGCAGTTGCAGGTCCTCCAAGCCCGTGCGCTCGACCAGGCGATCGGCACCAAACTCCTCATCAACGAGGCCAAGCGCCTGAACATCCCTGTCACCGAGGCCGAACTCGACGCGCAGTTCGAGACCTACATTGGCCAATTCGGCGGCGACCGCGACAAGCTCGTCAAGGCCATCGAGGCTCAGGGGATGACCGTCGACGCCTTCAAGCAGGAGCTCCGCCAGGGCGCGATGATCAGCAAGCTCATCGACCAGGTCTGCGGCGAAGTCCCGCCCCCCACCGAGGAGGAGATCGAGAAGCATTACGCCGAGCACAGCGAGGAGTACGAGACCCAGCCGCGCGTCTTGGCCCAGCACATCCTCATCAAGCCCGAGCAGGAGACGGCCGAAGCGAAGGCCGCCGCCAAGGCCAAGCTCGCCGCCATCCGCGAGCGCATCGTTAAGGGCGAGAGCACTTTTGCCGACGAGGCCAAGGCCCACTCGGATTGCCCCAGCGGCAAGAGCAACGGCGGCTCGCTCGGCTGGTTTGGCCGCGGAATGATGGTCAAGCCCTTTGAGGAGGTGGCCTTCACCATCGCCCTGAACACGGTCTCGGAGATCCTCGAGACGCAGTTTGGCTACCACATCATCGTCAAGACCGGCGAGGAGCCCGGCCACAAGCCTGCCCTCGCGGAGATTCACGACCAGGTGCGCGACTTCCTCTTCCACGCCAAGCGCGGTCAGGCCGTCTCCGACCACGTGGCCACCCTCCGCCGCCAGGCCGACGTGCAGATTGGCTAAGCCCTGCCACGCCTGAACACCCCTCGCAGCCGCGGTTTGCCGTGGCCGAGGGGCCTTTTGTTGCCCCGCCACCCCCCTCCTTATCCCCCGCGCAGGTTCTTCGTTATGCCCCTCGATTCCCGAACTCTGGATTCCGCGCCCGACTTCTGCGAATGCATTGGCGCCGAGCTGAACATCTCCCCCCGGCAGGTCGCCGCCGTGGCCAAACTGTTGGGCGAAGGGTGCACCGTCCCCTTCATCGCGCGCTACCGCAAGGAGGTCCACGGCAACCTCGATGAGGTGCAGATTGGCGCCATCCAGGAGCGTCTGGCCTACCACCGCGAGTTGGAAGCCCGGCGCGAGGCTATCCTCTCTTCCATCATCCAGCAGGGCAAGTTGACCGACGAACTCAAGGACCAAATCCTGGCCTGCACCACCCGTACGGCCCTCGAAGACCTCTATCTGCCTTACCGCCCCAAGCGCCGCACCCGCGCAATGGTCGCCCGCGAACGCGGCCTCGAGCCGCTCGCCGACCTCATCCTCCTGCAAGGCGCGCACGGTGCGCCGGAGATCGATGCCGAGGCCTTTGTCGACGTGGCCAAGGAGGTGCCCGATGTCGCCTCCGCCTTGAAGGGCGCGCGCGACATTGTCGCCGAGCAGATTGCCGAGAATGCCGAGGTGCGCGGCTTTGCCCGCGACTACCTCGCCAAGCACGGCATTCTCCGCTCCGAGGCCGTCGAGCCTCTCCCCGAGCAACCGACCAAGTTCGAGCAATACTACGACTTCGCCGAGGCCATCGCCGCGATTCCTTCGCACCGCTTCCTGGCCATTAAGCGCGGCGAGAGCGAGGGCGTTCTGCGCTCGACCCTGGAAGTCGATGCCGAGCCGACCATTGAGAAGGCCCTGGCGGTCTTTGCTTGGCAAGAGTCCAGCCCCTGGGCCGGGCAGCTGCGCCTAGCCGCGCAGGAGGCCTACAAGCGCCTGCTCGCCCCGAGCGTGGAACTCGATGTGGCCGTTGAACTCAAGCAGCAGGCCGACCGCGCGGCCGTCGAGATCTTTGCCGAGAACCTCCGCCACCTGCTCCTGCAGTCGCCCCTGGGCGAGCGGCCGGTGCTGGGCATCGACCCGGGCTTGCGCACGGGCTGCAAGTGCGTCACCCTCGATGCCACCGGCAAGTTCCTCGAGAACGCCACCATCTATCCCTCGCAAGGCCCCCAGCGCGAAATCGAGGCCACCGTCACGCTGATGAAGCTCCTGGCCAAGGCCCATCCCTACGCCATCGCCGTGGGCAACGGCACGGCCGGCCGCGAGACCGAACAGTTCGTCCGCCGCTTCCTGCGCCAGACCGAACACACCGATGTGCTGGTTGTCTCCGTGAGCGAGGCCGGCGCGTCGGTCTACTCCGCCAGCGAGGTGGCGCGCGAGGAGTTTCCTGAGCTCGACCTCACCGTCCGCGGGGCCATCTCCATTGGTCGGCGCCTGCAAGACCCCCTCGCCGAGCTCGTCAAGATTGACCCCAAGGCCATCGGCGTGGGCCAATACCAGCACGATGTCAACCAGACCCTCCTGGCCACGAAGCTCGACGAGGTGGTCGTCTCCTGCGTCAACCGCGTGGGTGTGGAGCTCAACACCGCCAGTGCGCCCCTCCTTACCCGCGTCTCGGGCATCGGGCAGGCCCTCGCCAAGCGCATCGTCGACTACCGCAACGAGCACGGCGCCTTCAAGAGCCGCAACGAACTCCTTCAGGTCCCCGGTCTCGGCGCCAAGACCTTTGAGCAGTGCGCCGGCTTCCTGCGAATCCGTGAGAGCGAGAACCCGCTCGACCGCTCAGCCGTCCACCCCGAACGCTACGCCCTGGTTCGCCAGATGGCCGCCGATGCAGGGCTCGACCTCGCCGAGCTCGTGGGCAATGCTGAGGCCGTCGGCAAGATCCGCGCCGCGCAATACGAGAGCGCTGAGGTCGGCTCCCTCACCCTCAAGGACATCCTCGACGAACTGCGCAAGCCCGGCCGCGACCCCCGCGCGACCTTCGAGCCCCCCGCCTTCCGCGAGGACGTCTGCACCATCGAGGATGTCCGCCCCGGAATGAAGCTCGAGGGCATCGTCACCAACGTCACCGCCTTCGGGGCCTTCGTCGACATCGGCGTCCACCAAGATGGCCTCGTCCACGTCTCCGAGCTCTCCGATCACTATGTCTCCGACCCCGCGCAGGTGGTCAAGGCCGGCGACAAACTTACCGTCCGCGTCCTGGATGTTGACCTTGGGCGCAAGCGTATCTCCCTCTCGGCGCGTAGCGAAAAGCGCGGTGGCGCGCCCCGCCGCGGCCACGGCGGCCCGGCCCCGCGCCCGCCACAAGGCCGCCCCCACGCCCCGCGCCCCGATCGCGGCCGGCCCGATTCCTTCCGTAACAACCCCTTCGCCGGGCTCTAACCGTGGCCGAACACACCTTCCTCCTCGCCCCCCTACGGGGCGTCACCGACCTGGCCTTCCGTCAGGCCTACTGCGCGCACTTTGGTGGCCTCGACCTGGCGGTGGCCCCCTTCATCGCCACCGTCCCCGGTACGCGCGTCAAGCCCGAGCTTCTGCGTAGCATCCTCCCCGAGCGCCAGCCCGCCGGCCTCCCTCTGATTCCCCAAATCATCGGCAAGGATCCCGAGCAGCTCCGTGTGATGCTCCGCGCGATGCAGGCGCTGGGCTATGCCGATGTCGACCTCAATGCCGGCTGCCCGTGGCCCTTTGTGGCCAAGAAGGGCCGCGGCGCGGGGCTCTTACGCGAGGGCTCCACCCTCGAAGCGCTCCTAGAGGTCGGCTGCGAGGTCCTCGGCCCCGGCCATTTCTCCCTCAAAGTCCGCCTGGGGCTCGACACGCCCGACCTCCTGGCGCGGCGCCTCCCCGATATCTGCCGCTATCCCTTGCGCGAACTCTGCGTCCACCCCCGCACCGCTCGCCAGATGTATGAAGGCTCCGTCGACCTCGACGCCTTCGAGCGCGTGGCCGCGCAGTGCACCCTCCCGCTCGTCTATAATGGCGACCTGCGTTCGCTCGCTGATTTTGAGCGCCTTACCACCCGCTTCCCCAACCTCTCGCGCTGGATGATCGGTCGCGGCCTCGTGGCCAACCCCTTCCTCGTCGAGAGCCTCCGCGCCGGCCACGATACACGCGACATTGTCCGCTTCCACGCCTGGCACCAGACGCTCTTGGAGGCCATCGTCGCCGATGCCCCTGGCGAACACGCCCTCATCGGCCACCTCAAGGAACTTTGGTCCTACCTCGCCCCCGCCTTCGCCAACGGCGAGCGCCTCTGGAACAGCCTCAAACTTACTCGCACCCGCACCGAGTTTCAATCGATCCTCTCTCTCGCCCCCCTCCGCTTCCGCTAGTAGCCACCCGGGCGCTTTACATTTTTGTCCGCCCCTACCTCACTTCGAGGTAGGGCCTAGTTCGAGGTGAGGTAGGGCCTAGGTCGCTTCGAGGTAGGGCCTATCGCGCGCGTAAGCGCGTGCTCGTGCGCGCGTATCCGCGCGTACCATAATAAGGTGCACTTGGCCGCAAGGGTGCCTAGAGGGTGCCCTCGCCGAGGTGGCGCGGCCCACGTTCCCGGGGGCGTGGGGGCGAGCTGCCTCCACAGTCATCCACGATTCTCCAATTGCTAACAGTTATCTTCCCGGGCGTGCAAGCGCGGCGCGTGGGGTTGTGCTACACTATGGGCTCGTTTTAGCAAAGGACGTGACGATGGAATTGCGCTTTTACAATTCGATGACGCGGCAGTTGGAGCCGTTTACTGCGTTGGAACCAGGCAAGGTGGGGATGTACACGTGTGGGCCGACGGTCTATAACTTTGCGCATATCGGCAACTTTCGGGCCTATCTCTTTGAGGACTTCCTGAAGCGGACGCTGGAGTTCGCGGGCTATGAGGTCAAGCAGGTGATGAACCTGACGGACGTGGATGACAAGACGATCCGCGGGTCGCAGGCGGCCGGGAAGGCGCTCAAGGAGTACACCAAGCCTTATATCGAGGCCTTCTTTGCGGACCTCAAGGCGCTCAATGTGGAGCCGGCAGCGGTCTATCCGGCGGCGACTGATCACATTGCCGAGATGCAGAAGCTGATTGCCGCGCTCTTCGAGAAGGGGATTGCCTACAAGAGTGAGGATGGGTCGGTCTACTTTAGCGTGGAGCGCTTCCCGGGCTACGGGAAGTTGGCGCACTTGGATCGCTCGGCGCTGCGTAGCGGGGTGCGGATTGCCGCCGATGAGTACGAGAAGGAGGGGGTGGGGGACTTCGCCCTCTGGAAAGGGTGGGACGAGAAGGACGGCGATGTGGTCTGGGACGCGCCCTGGGGCCGCGGTCGCCCGGGTTGGCACCTGGAGTGCTCGGCGATGAGTATGAAGTATCTCGGCGAGAGCTTCGACTTGCACACTGGCGGCATCGACAACCTCTTCCCCCACCACGAGAACGAGATTGCCCAGGCCGAGGCGGTCACCGGCAAGCCCTTCGTTCACACTTGGATGCACTGCGCGCACCTGCGCGTGAATGGGCAGAAGATGTCCAAGTCCCTCGGAAACTTCTTTACCTTGCGCGACCTCTTGGAGAAGGGCTACACGGGGCGCGAAATCCGCTACGTGCTCTTGAACGCGCAGTACCGCCAGCCGCTGAACTTCACCTTCGAGGCGCTGGCTGCCGCGCGCACGGCCCTGGCGCGTATCGATGGCTGCGTGGAGGCGCTGCAGGCGCGGGTCAAGGCCGGCGCGGCCGATAATGGCGAGCGCGTGCCCTCGCATCTGGAGGCCTTTGGTGCGGCGTTGGCTGACGACCTGAACGCCCCCGAGGCCTTTGCCGCCCTCTTCACCCTGGTTCGCGAGGCGAATGGTGCGCTCAATGGCGCGCTCTCTTCCGCCGGCGCCCAGGCCGTGCTCGATGAGCTCGCGCGGATGGATAAGGTGCTCGGCTTTATCTTCTTTGGCGCGGCCAAGGCCGAGGCCGAGATCCCCGCCGAGATTGCCGCCCTGGCCGAGGCGCGGGCCCAGGCGCGCGCGGCGAAGAATTGGGCCGAGAGCGACCGTCTGCGCGACGAGCTGGCCGCCAAGGGCTGGTCTGTGCGCGATAGCAAGGCCGGTCAGGAACTCAAGCCGTTGGCAAAGTGATGGCGCGCGGCAAGTTCATTACGCTGGAAGGGCCCGAGGGGGCCGGGAAGAGTACGCACTTGGCGCGTCTGGCCGAGGCATTGCGCGCGCGCGGCATCGAGGTGCTGACCACGCGCGAGCCGGGCGGAACGCCGCTCTGCGAGGCGGTGCGCGGGCTCCTGCAGTTTAATGCGGCCGGCGAGGCACCGCAGACGCGCGCGGAGGTGTTGCTCTTCCTGGCGAGTCGGGCGCAACTGGTGGCGCAGGTCATCGAGCCGGCCCTCGCGCGCGGCACCTGGGTGTTGTGCGACCGCTTTTGCGACTCCACCTTTGCCTATCAGGGCTACGGTCGCGGGCTGGAACTGGCGCAGTTGCGCGCCTTGAACGCCTTTGCCACCGGCGGCTTGATGCCCGATTTGACGCTTCTGCTGGATATTCCCGAGGCCGAGAGCGCCCGGCGTCTGGCTGAACGCAAGGGGCCGGCAGACCGTTTTGAGCAAGAGCAGGCGGCCTTCCATCGGCGCCTGGCCGAAGGGTTCCGGGAGATGGCCGCCGCAGAGCCGGCGCGCTTCCGGGTGATTGATAGTAGCGGCAGCGAGGCGCAGACCGCCGAGCGGATCCTCGCAGCCGTGGAGAGCTTTATGTGAGTGGCGCCACGCGCGCCGTAAGATGCGGAGAGTAGACGATGAAGTTGGATCCTACGAAGTTGAAAGATTGGCAGATTGCCGAGGCCGCCGAGACCGAGATGCGCCCGATTGCCGAGGTGGCGCGCGATTTGGGCGTGGCCGATGGCGAACTCATCCCCTATGGCAACAGCTATGCGAAGATCGATGCCCAGGCTGTCTTCGCCCGCACCGGCGGCAAGCAGAAGGCCAAGTACATCGACGTGACGGCTATCACCCCCACGCCCCTGGGCGAGGGCAAGACCACCACCACCGTCGGCCTGCTCGAAGGGCTCGGGCGCTTGGGCAAGGCGTGCTGCGGCACGCTCCGCCAGCCCTCGGGCGGCCCCACCTTCAACATCAAGGGTGGCGCGGCCGGCGGCGGTCTGGCGCAGGTCATCCCCCTCACGCCTCTCTCGCTGGGGTTGACGGGCGACTTCGACGCCGTCGAGAAGGCCAACAACCTCTGCATGGTGGCCATCAACTCGCGGATGCAGCACGAGCGCAACCACGATGACGCCTGGCTCGCCACCAAGAAGCTTACCCGCCTGGACATCGACCCCGCGCGTGTGCAGTTCAAGTGGGCGCTGGACTTCTGCGCGCAGGGTCTGCGCCAGATCCGCATCGGTCTGGGCGCGGGCACGCTCAACGGCTTTGAGATGGATTCGGGCTTCTACATCACCGTGGCCTCCGAAGTGATGGCCATCCTCGCGGTGGCTTCCGACCTCGCCGACCTGCGCAAGCGCATCGGCCGCATCATCGTGGCCTACACCAAGCAGGGCAAGCCCGTCACGGCCGACGAACTCGAGGTGGCCGGCGCGATGACCGCTTGGCTCGTGCGCGCCCTCAACCCCACGCTGATGCAGACGATTGAGGGCCAGCCCGTCCTCGTCCATGCCGGCCCCTTCGCCAACATCGCCATTGGCCAGAACTCGGTGATTGCCGACCGCGTGGCCTGTGCGCTCACCGACTACGTGGTCACCGAGAGCGGCTTCGCAGCGGATATGGGCTTTGAGAAGTTCTGGAACATCAAGTGCTGTTGCTCGGGCCTCAAGCCCGATGCCGTGGTCCTCGTGGCCACCATCCGCGCTCTCAAGCGCCACGGCGGCGCGCCCGACGTCAAGCCCGGTACGCCCCTCGACCCGGCTTACACCCAGGAGAACCTCCCGTTGCTGGAGGCCGGCTGCCGCACGAACCTGCTCGCGCACATCGACATTATCCGCAAGTCCGGCATCCGCCCGGTCGTCTGCCTCAACCACTTCTACACCGATACCGATGCCGAAGTCGCCCTCGTCAAGCAGATTGTCGAGGAGGCCGGCTGCCGCTTCGCCCTCTCCAAGCACTGGGAGAAGGGTGGCGAGGGGGCCGAGGAGCTCGCCCGCCAGGTCATCGCCGCCTGCGAGGAGCCCAACGACTTCCACTTCCTCTGCGATGTGGCCGAGCCGCTCTCTGCGCGCCTCGAGAAGCAGGTCAAGGAGGTCTACGGTGGCGACGGGGTCGATTACGAGCCGGCCGCGCTCGAGAAGATGCGCGCCTTCGAGGCCAATCCCGAGACGGCTCACCTGCCCATCTGCGTGGCCAAGACCCAATACTCGCTCTCCGACGATGCCACCAAGATTGGCCGCCCCACCGGCTGGCGCCTGAAGGTCCAGGACATCCTGATTTACCAGGGCGCGGGCTTCATCGTTCCGGTCTCGGGCAAGATTATGCTGATGCCCGGCACCTCCGCCAACCCGGCCTATCGCCGCATCGATGTCGACGTCGAGACCGGCAAGGTCAAGGGCCTCTTCTAAGGAGACGCTATGCGTAGTTGGACGCCGCAGAAGCTGCGGGAGTTGAAGGGCAAGCGCGCCTTCGCCACGGTCACTTGTTATGACGCCACCAGCGCCACGCTCATCGAGGCGCTCGAGCCTGACCTCATCCCGCTCGTGCTCGTGGGCGACTCGCTGGGGATGACGATGCAGGGCCACAACTCGCCCCTGCCCGTCACCCTCGACGAGATGGTCTACCACACCCGCTGCGTGGCCCGCGTGCTCCGCTCCCCGATGGTGATTGCCGACCTTCCTTTCGGCGCCTACCAGGTCAGCGACGACGAGGGCTTCCGCAACGCCCTGCGCCTGATCAAGGAGGGCGATGCCGATGGCGTCAAGCTCGAGGGCGGCGAGCGCTGCGTGCCGCTCATCCGCCGCCTGGTCGAGGCCGGCATCCCGGTCTGCGGTCACCTGGGGTTGACCCCGCAGAGCTGCCTGGCGATGGGCGGCTTCAAGGTCCAGGGGCGCGAAGCCGAGGCTGCCAAGCGCCTCATCGAGGAGGCCAAACTCCTCGCCAGTGCCGGGTGCTTCTGCTTGGTGGTGGAAGGCGTGCCGGCGGCCCTGGGCACGGCTATCACCAAGGCCATCTCCATTCCCGTCATCGGCATCGGCGCCGGCGCGCAGACCGATGGCCAGATCCTCGTCTGGCAGGACCTCCTGGGCCTGAACATCGGCCACGTGCCCAAGTTCGCCCGAACCTTTGCCACCCTCGGCCAGACCATCCAGGACGCCCTGCGCGCCTATGCCGGTGAGGTCGCCGCCCGCACCTTCCCGGCCGAAGCCGAATCCTATCAGTAATCGAGCAAGACTATGACACTCCAAGAACTTCAGCAAGAACACGCGGCCTCTTTGCAGGCGCTCGCCGCCGCCACCTCCACTGATGCCCTCGACGCGCTGCGCGTGCGCTACCTCGGCCGCAACGGCCTCATCCCGGGCTTGGTCAAGCAGATGAAGGACGTCCCCCCCGCCGATCGCCCGGCCTTCGGCAAGGAGCTCGGGGCCTGGCGCGGTGCCTTCGAGGCCGCCCTCGCCGAGAAGACCCTCGCGCTCCAGGCCTCCGCCGAGCCGGTGGCGGCCTTCGATGTCTCCCTCCCCGGCCGTTGGCGCGCCGAGGGCGTCATCCACCCCGTCTCCCGCGTCATTGAAGAGGCGGCCGAGATCTTCCACCGCCTGGGCTTCACCGTGGCCGACGGCCCGGACATCGAGAACAAGTTCAACAACTTCACCGCCCTCAACACCGCCCCCCATCACCCCTCGATGGACCCGAGCGACACCTTCTGGTTCGATGCCGAGACCCTCCTGCGCACGCAGACCAGTCCTGTGCAAATCCGCACGATGATGGGCAATCCGCCCCCCGTGCGCATTATCAACCCCGGCCGCTGCTACCGCCGTGACACCACCGACGCCACCCACTCGGCCAACTTCCACCAGATCGAGGGCCTCTATGTTGACACTCGCCCCGTCTCCTTGGCCGACCTCAAGAGCACCCTGGCCTACTTCGCCCGCGCGATGATGGGCCCGGAGATTGGCGTGCGCTTCCGTCCGCACTTCTTCCCCTTCACCGAGCCGAGCGTGGAGGTGGACTTTACCTGCCACGTCTGCAAGGGCAAGGGGTGCCGCGTCTGCAAGCAGAGCGGCTGGATTGAGATTGCCGGCGCCGGGATGGTCGATCCGCGCGTCTACGAACACGTGGGCTACGACCCCGAGCAGGTCTACGGCTACGCCTTCGGCATGGGTGTCGAGCGCATTGCAATGATTAAGTACGGCATCCCTGACATCCGCTTCCTCTACGAGAACGACATCCGCTTCCTCTCGCAGATGCGCTAACTGGCCCTTCGGCCGCCAAACGAGGCCCGCTTCACCTGTGGAGGCGGGCCCTTTTTGCAAAATGACCCCGCCCCCCGCCTCCTCCGCCCTCGCCGAGAGCTTCGCCGCCCTCCTCGCCTGGTACCGCGCCAACCAGCGCGAGATGCCCTGGCGCGGCCACCCCGATCCCTACGCTGTCTGGGTCAGCGAAATTATGCTCCAGCAGACCCAGGTGGAGACCGTTCGCCCCTACTTCGTCCGCTTCCTCGCCGCCTTCCCCACCATCGCCGCCCTCGCCGCTGCCGAAGACGAGCCCCTCCTCAAAGCCTGGGAAGGTCTGGGCTACTACACGCGCGTGCGCAACCTCCGCAAAGCCGCCCGCCTCCTCGTCTCCACCCATGCCGGCAACCTCCCACGCACCGCCGCCGAACTCGCCAAACTGCCCGGCATCGGCCCATACTCCGCCGCGGCCATCGCCAGCATCTGCTTCGGCGAAGCCGTCCCCGTGGTTGATGGTAATGTCATCCGCGTCTTCGCCCGCCACAACGCCTTGCCCGACGACTTCTCCGCCCAACCGCCTCGTCGCGCCCTCGCCACCTGGCTCACCCCCTTCATCCAAGCCTCCGGCTCCCCCTCCGAGTTCAACCAAGCGATGATGGAGCTCGGCGCCCTCCTCTGCTCGCCCCACCGCCCCGACTGCGCCGCCTGCCCCCTCCGCGAAACCTGCCGCGCCGCCGCGGAAGGCACGCAGCTCGACTTCCCTCGTCCCTCCCCCAAGAAGCCCCTCCCAACCCGCCGCGAGAAGGTCCTCCTCCTGCGCAACACCGAAGGCGCGCTCCTCCTCACCCGCCACCCTGGCGAACGCCTCCTCGCCGGCTTCTGGGAGCTCCCCCAACTCGACGCGCTCCCCTTCCCCCTCCCTACCAAACCCCGCCGCCACAGTACCTACCGCCAAACCTTCACCCACTTCCACCTCATCCAAAGCGTCTACACCGCCCCCGCCATCCCCCCCGCCCCCTTGCCCGACGCCTTCACCTGGGCCCCCGATCCCTCCGCCCTCCCCCTCACCACCGCCACCCGCAAAATCCTCGCCGCGGATAAATAAGGCTGTGTAGCGCGGGCGAAGCAAAAGATTGGATGATGCGGGGGCTTCTCGCCCCCACACCCCTCGGGCGCGTGGGATGCTCCACCCCAGCCGACGCGCCCTCCGGGCCCTTCGGCATTGGCAGACCACGGCATTGTCCGTTTTGACGGCCGCCGTCCCCAACGGCCCCTCGCCCTCCCCAAAATGCCATTTCAGTTGGTTAGTGCCACTAACCAACTGAAACATTGAGTTTAGCAGCGCCCCTCTTCGCGCGCACCTATTCCAAGGGTATAACACGCCCGTTGGCAATCCGCACAAGCCCCTGCTCGGGCGTATACCTCACAACGCGCAATCCTGCAAGGTCTTTGGCGGTCACGACAATCTCTGTGACCGGATAGGGGAGTGAGGCGTTGCGAATGAGGTCTATCTCATCAGCGCCCAACCTGCTATAACTGGCCGCCGGGGCAGAGATGTTGAAGCTCACCGCAAAGTTGTCTCCCTCTTGATGGCTGACTGCCAAGAATGAGAGATAGACACCCTCGCGCTGATTTTCCTCAAACAGGGCTGTGATTGCTGCCTCCAAACATTTGCGCTTGGCAGCGATGGTAGCGATCTTCTGCTCGTCGAAAGTGAGCAGTTGATGCATCGCGGCGTCGGGGAGCTTCAACTCGTTGCTCTGGACCTGCAAGCCACCCTGGGCCGGCTCGAAGATAACCTGGCCGTAGACATAGCCAGCACTTGGCATCTCCTTGGCGCGGAAACAGACATACACCTTGCCGTTATACGTGGTGCGTTCACTAATCAAGGTGGCGACCTTCAGAAGTGCTTGCACGCTTTCCGGGCGGGACAAAATCTCGACCTCTTGACGGAAGATCCCATTGCGTTCCGTAGGGGCCAACAAGGTAAAGTCAGGAAGTGTGACCTCCTCTTCTTGCGTTGGGGGTGTGGGCTTTTCCTTGTCAACCGTAGATTTCCCGCTTTCTACAGGAACTCCACTATCTGTTGCCGTACTTTGTTTCTCTGCCTCGGCGGGGGTGTTTGGTTGCGGCTTGCTAGTGGTAATACGACTGTTGGCTAGTACAAAGAGGATAAGCACAAGAATTAAGCAACTACACCCACACCCTCCACGCGTGGCACACGACTTGCCTTTTGTCTCTTTGCTCGTTTGCGTAGGGGTAGACTCTTTGAGGGTTTCCGCAGTGGTATCAGCCATTGGCGCTCTCCTAACTGGTTTGCCGAGAATCGGCGGTTAGACACGAAGCACAATAAAGGCGTGCCTCTTGCCGAATGTTTCCAACGGAGGCCTACCACAGCCTTGACAGAAAACAGTACGGGGAAACACGCCAGGGATAACCCCAGCGCATCTCCGCAGCCTGTTCGCCCTTTCATTAGAGGTGGTAGTTCCCGTTGGACGAAAGGTTGCGTGACGCAACTATTGGCGTCTGAGACGGCGAGAGGTCCGGAGACATCGCCAGAATCAAACTATGTGCCCACAGTATACCCTCGCCGCCCGAGAAAGTCAACTAGCATTGGCGTTTGTGCCAACGGTGTCCGGTGACCGCGATGGTGTGCTCAACTCGCGTGGTATCTCGGTTCATAGGGCGATGGCCTCCCGGCGGACCTGGGTGCCAAAGGCATCATCCTTGAGCACGGCGGAGGAGACGACATCGACGCGCGTGCCGAGCAGTTCGCCGAGTTCCGCCTCTAGGCGGGCATGATCGAAGAGCGTCGCCCCCGGCGCGAAGGTGGCCAGGAAGTCGACATCGCTAGCTGCGCTCGCTTCACCACGCGCATAGGAGCCAAAGAGTGCCAGCGACTCGGCATGATTAGCCTTGGCAATGCGAAGAATCGCTTGCCTAACGGCCTTGAATTGCTCGGGAATCTCTCTCATCTTAATGTTCCTGACACCGAGATAATAGCAAAACATCGCGGGTATACAAACCCAAAAGGGTTGGCCTCGAGGTAGGCCAGGGTTCGGGGTCGACCCGGGGCGGGTGCGTTTTGGGGCTGGGGCGGGTTCAGTTTGAGGGTGCGCCGAGGAGGTGTTCGAGGGTGTGGGTGAGGGTGATGGCGCGGGCGTGGAGGGAGGGGCCGGGGATGTCGGCGGGGTGGATGAGGGGAAGGGGGGTGAGGCGGCAGTCGATTCGTTCGGTGCCCATATCAAGGAGGGATTGGCCTTTGGCGAGGACGCGGCGGGAGAAGGTGATGCGGACGGGGAGGATGGGGGTGTTGGTGCGGAGGGCGAGTTGGGCGGCGCCGCGGCGGAAGGGGTGGAGGCCGCCGGATTGGGGGGAGCGGGTGCCTTCGGGGAAGATGAGGAGGTTGTGGCCTTTGGCGAGGAGGGGCGGGGCGATGTCGAGGAGGGTGGCATCGTCGGGGAGGAGGAGGCGGGAGACGGCGAACCCGAGGAAGGGGTTTCGGCGGAGGCCGTGGCGGGCGAGGGAGAGGGTGTTGGGGTAGCGGGAGAGGAAGAAGAGGACGTCGATGAGGGAGGGGTGGTTGGCCACGATGAGGGTGCCGCGCAGGGGCTTGGGCAGGGCCGAGAAGTCGAAGCGGAAGAGGCGCGTCCAGGAGCCGAGGAGGAGGAAGATGGTCCAGAGGAGGCTGACGATGCGCCGGCAGCAGCGTTTGCTCCAAAGGAAGGGGAGGACCAAGCCCGAGAGGGCGAGGCCCCCGGCGTTGAAGAGGACGAAGAGGGCGCAGGCGGTGAAGCCGCGCAGGCGCGCTCGGACCTTGGGCGGGAGGCTCATCGGGTGCGGCAGAGGGTGAAGGCGCTCGCGCGCAGGCACTGGGTCTGGCCTAGGAAGAAGGCGCAGAGGTCGGCGGTGGCGAGTGGTTCGGCGAGGGTGGGGGAGCCGGGGAGGGCGAGGGCGTGGAGGGCATCGCCGGGGGCGGGGGTGTCGTCGAGGAGGGCGCCGATGGCGCACGCATCGGGGGTGCCGGGCTCATCGGCCAGGATCCAGAGGCGGGGACCGGCGGTCATCAGTGCTTCGAGGAGACTGCAGGCGGGGGTGTCAGCACCGGCGGCGATGGCGGTGTAGGGGGCGGTGTTGTGGGCGAAGATGGAGTAGAGACCGGGGGCGGCGTTGTAGACCGAGGTGCTGAAGCGGGCGGGGGAGACTTCGCCAGTAGCGTGGAAGTCGGCCACGATTCGGCGCGAGAGGGTGTCTTCGCCGGTGCGGGAGCCGAAGATGATGGGAAGGCGCTCGGTGAGGGAAGGGGGGAGGTCGTCCGTGAGCTCGTGCGCGAGGTGGAAGGCAATGGCTTGCAACCGCGAGAGGCGCCGGCGCTGGAGGGGCGGCACGAAGGTAAGGTCGGGCTTTTGGGTGAGGTCGGGCCACGTGGCGACGCGGCGGATGGCCAGGGGGGTGGGGCGGGGAGCGAGGGGCATGGCGGGGCCTAGGGTTGGGCGAAGAGGAGGGCGGTGTTAACGCCGCCGAAGGCGAAGTTGTGCGAGGCCACGAGCCCGGTCTGGATGGTGCGGCCTTCGCCCATAATGAAGTCGAGCTCGCCGCACTCGGGGTCGGGGTCGGTGAGGTTGAGGTTCGGGGGGAACCAGGCGTTGCGCATCGATTCGATGGCGAGGATGGCCTCGATGGAGCCGCAGGCGCCGAGGGCGTGGCCGATGTAGGACTTGAGGGTGGAGATGGGGGTGTGCTTGCCGTAGAGGGAGGCGGTGGCGGTGCCTTCGGCCACGTCGCCGCGGTCAGTGGCGGTGCCGTGGGCGCTGATGTAGCCGACCTCTTCGGGGCGGCGGTGGGCGTCTTCCAGGGCCAGGCGCATGGCGGTGGCCATTGTCTCGGCATTGGGCTGGGTGACGTGGCGGCCATCGGTATTGGTGCCGAAGCCGACGACCTCGGCGAGGATGGTGGCGCCGCGGGCCAGGGCGTGTTCGCGCTCTTCTAGGATGAGGGCGCCGGCGCCTTCGCCGATGACCAGGCCATCGCGGTTGCGGTCGAAGGCGCGGGGGGTGGTCTTGGGCGCGTCGTTGCGGCGGCTGGTGGCGAAGAGGGTGTCGAAGACGATGACCTGTGTGGGGTTGAAGGATTCAGCGCCGCCGGCAATCATCACGTCCTGCTGGCCGGCGCGGATGGCTTCATAGGCCAGGCCGATGGAGAGCGAGCCGGAGGTGCAGGCGGTGTTGGTGGGGAAGATGCGCCCGGTGGTGCCGAAGTGGACCGAGAGGTTGACGGCGATGGTCTGGGGCATCATCTTGATGTAGGTGGCACTAGTGACGTTGCGCACCACATGGTCGGCCAAGACCGAGTAGAAGTCCATCAGCGCATCGCAGTTACCCGAGCAGGAGCCGAAGGCGATGCCGGTGCGGCCGCTCTTGAGGAGGGGGTCGTCGAGGAGCCCGGCTTGGGTGAGGGCTTGCTCGGCGGCGTTGAGCGAGAGGACCGATTCGCGGCCCATGGTGCGGATGACGCGGCGGTTGTAGCGCTCGGGGTAGTCGAAGTGCGCCGGGGCCCAGAGGGCTGTCTGCATCCCCTGATAACCTTGCAGTTCTTCGGAGCGCTCAACGGCATTCTCGAGGGTGTGTAGGCGTGAGAAGGCCGTGGGCACATCGTTGCCCAGGGCCGAGATGAGACCATAACCAGTGATGACGACGCGGCGCATTAGAACATCCCTCCATTGATGGAAATAACTTGGCGAGTGATATAGGCGGCCTCCTCCGAGAGCAGGAAGGCCACGAGCCCGGCCACCTCTTCGGGCTTGCCCAGGCGGCGCATGGGAATGGCGGAGCGGACCTCCTCGAGCGGCAGCTCGGCGGTCATATCTGTCTCGATAATGCCCGGGGCGACGGCATTGACGGTGATGCCGCGCTTGGCCACCTCCACAGCCAAGGCTTTGACTGCGCCGATGATACCGGCTTTGGCCGCCGAGTAGTTCACCTGCCCGCGGTTGCCCACCAGCCCGGAGACCGAGGAGAGGGCCACGATGCGCCCGCGAATGCGCGCGCTAATCATCGGCATTACG
Organism: Candidatus Spyradenecus sp.; assembly: GCA_051884775.1. GTDB lineage: Bacteria > Verrucomicrobiota > Kiritimatiellia > RFP12 > DVOR01 > Spyradenecus. The sequence goes on from JBJEVY010000109.1 coordinate 20,487, forward strand.
ATGGGCTTGAGGACGTTGTAGAGGCCGTCGAGGTCGGTGCGCAGGACGCGGTCCCACATGTCGCCTTCCAGGATGGGGAAGGGAGCGTCGTCGGCGATGCCCGCGTTGCAGACCACGCCGTAGTAGCAGCCGTTGCGCTCGATGTCCTCGGTGATGGCGGCGGCCGTGGCCTCACGGTCGGCGCAATCGAACTGCAGGCAGGTGCCCGAGCAGCCGAGGGGGGCAAGCTCGGCGGCGAGCGCGGTCAGGCGGTCGATACCCGAGCGGCAGTGGAGGACGGGGTCGTAGCCGCACTGGGCGAGTTTGCGGGCGATGGCTTGGCCGATACCGCGGCTGGCGCCGGTGACGAGAACACGTTTTGGGGACATCAGTAGAACTCCTTGGAAGGGGGTGGGGCGGCTAGAAGGCGGAGATCTCGCCCGCAGCGAATTGGGCGAGCTGTTCAGGTTCCGGGCGGAAGACGTTGAGGTTGGCCTCGGCGCAGAGCTGCCCGGCATCGTCGGTAATGGTGGCGTGGAAGGAGGCGAAAGCCTCATCGGAGAAGAGGGCGGTGACGGCGATGGTGTAGCAGCGGCCAGGCTCGAAGCGCGCGAGGGCGAGCTTGAGGCGGCGCGTGCCCAGGAAGAAGCCTACGCGCGGCGTTTGGCCGGCCCGGCGGTCGCGCAAGCCCACATAGGCTGCCACGGTCTGGGCCATATACTCCACCGAGGCGCAGGGCGGCACGCCACCGAGCTCGCGATCGTAGAGCAGGTCGCTCTCCGCAGGCACCACCCACGCTTGGAAGGGAACGCCATCGGCCTCGGAGAAGCTTTCGGGGTCGTAGCCAGAGAGCAGGCTCATCGGCGCGCGATGGGGAAGGAGGTCGTCGAGCGTGTAGGTCGGGGGCGGGGGGAGTTCCGGGGCGGCGGCTTCGCGGCGGCGGAGGATGAGGGAGGCGTTGCTGCCGCCGAAGGCAAAGGCGTTGGAGAGGATGGTGCGCGGGACGGGGGCCCCGGGGCGGGCAATGGGCAGGCGTGGCAACTCGGGATCGAGCGCCTCTTCGGGGACGGGGTGGGGGAAGGCCGGCGCGCGATGCGTGAGCATCAAGTAGCAGAGGGCGGCCTCGATGGCCCCCGCGGCGCCGAGGGTGTGGCCAGTCAGGGGCTTGGTGGAGGAGCAGCAGGGCGCGTGCTCGCCGAAGAGCGCGGCGATGGCGGCGCACTCCATCTGGTCGTTATAGGAGGTGCCGGTGCCGTGGAGGTTGATATAGTCCACGGCTTCCGGAGCGAGGTGGGCATCTTCCAGGGCTGCGCGCATTGCGGCCAGGGCGCCACGCCCGTTGGGTTCGGGGGCAGTGAGGTGATAGGCATCGGAGCTCTCGCCCACGCCGGCGAGTTCAATCTCACCGCGCCCGGCCTCCATAATAAAGAGGGCCGCCCCTTCGCCGAGGTTGATGCCCTCGCGTCCAGCCGCGAGCGGTTGCGTGGGCTGGGTGCTCAAGGCTTCGAGGGCGAAGAAGCCGCCCTGGACGGTCCGCGCGAAGCTATCGACCCCGCCAACGATGACGGCCTGACAGACACCCGAGGTGATGAGGCTGCGCGCGGAGGCGAAGACCTTGGCACTGGAGGAGCACGCGGTGGAGACTGCGTAGGCCGGGCCCCGGAGCCAGAGCGCGTCGCGCAAATAGCGGGCTGGGGTGGACATGTCGAAGAGGTCGGGCAGGGCGGTGAACTCCTCCATTGTGGAGTTGCTGGTGCCTAGGACCACGCCAATGCGCTCGGCGGGGACACGCGCGAGCAGCGCCTTAATGGCACCTTGGAGCTGCGCGATGACCACGTCCAGCAGCTGCAGACAGCGGGGCTTGAGGTCCGGGTTGTGGCGCAATTCGCGCTCGGGCAGGGGCAGCTCGGGGCAGAAACCGAAGGGCGAGCTCTCGCCATTGGGGAGCAAGCCCTCCACGCGCAACATGCCTTCGCGCGACATTGCCGCGGCATTGCGCAGGATGGTTTCGGGGTCCGAGCCCAGGGCGCAAGTCAGGCCCAGGGCGGTGAGACCGATATAGGCGTGAGAATGGTCAGTCATTGCGCGGGGACTCCTTTTCGTCTGCGGGCGCTTCGTTCCACTGGAACCACTGATCGGGATAGGCCTGCGCCAAGGGTTCGAGCGCAGCCACGAACTGTTCGGCCGCCGCTTCAGCCGTTGGCCCGGGCAACTCGCGGGCAATGAGGCGGTAGGTGTGGGCCTTGAGGCGAAGACAGGCCACAAAGTAAATGGGGTGACCGAGTGCGTGGGCCAGGCGGAAGGTGCCCACCGGGAAGGGGCGCTCTTGCCCGCAGAAACGCCGCATCACCTGCCGACCGAAGGGCGCATCACCGGCCATTAAGACGCAGTCACCCGCGTCAAGCGCGTCCCCCGCCGCCATTGTCTCGCCTATCCCGAAGGCTGTCACCGGGTGGATGCGCACATTCTGGCGGCGGAAGTGGCGGAGGTAGAAGCGGTTGAAGACCTCGGTCTGCTCCAGGCGCATAAAGGCGTGGGTGACCACTGGCGTGTCGGCCAAAGCCGGCAGCACCTCAATGCATCCAAGGTGGGAGGAGACGAAGAAGACGCCGCGCCGGGTGCTGACGGCCTCCATAAAGCGCTGCGTCTCGGGCGAGTCCTCGGGCACAATCCGCACGCAGGCCCTGGGGCCGGTCATTACGGCAAACTTGTCGACCATCCCGGCCACGAAGTTGCTAAAGCAACGGTAGGTCCGCGTCCGCTTCCGGACCGTGGGTGAGGCGAGGTAAACCGTGGTGGAAGCCACCTGCGCAAAAAACGCGAGCACGCGTAGCCCGAAGAGTCGGTGGCTGAGCCACAGCAACTCCAAACCGAAGGCCGAGGCCGCAAACTCGCTCTGCGGAGCTTGCACTTTGGCCTTGCGCGGCGGGAAGAGGAGCCGCGCAAGGGTGTAGGCCACCATTAGGCCGATGGCAAAGGTTTCGCCCAGCGAGCGCACCAGGGCAAAGGAGACGCACGCAAGCGCCCCAAAGCCCGCCAGGCTCGTCAAGAAGGAGCAGGTGACTGGCTTGCGCGCCTCCACCGGCGAAGCGCTCAGGAAGATGGCATAGTCCAGCGCCATCCCAATGAGCATAAAGCACGCGAGCAGGTGGAAGAGGTTGACCGGCTCGCCGCGTACCGTCAGAGCCGAGAAGACCGCCCCCACCGCACAGAGCGGCGGCAGCAGGAGCCGCAGGGCGCGTCGACCAAAGAGCCCAAAGAGGAGCGCGATGAGCGGCACAGCCACGAGCCCCAGGAGCCAGAGCGTCCGCCGCTGGCAGCGCGAGAGGAAGTCGGCCAAAGCGGCTTGCGGGGCGTAGCGGCGGACCCCTTCGGGCAGAGCGCCGGGGGGAAGTTGAGCGCAGGGGATGAGGGCGTAGAGGCACCCGGGCGTTTCGATGAGGAAGGTGCGGCGCAAGAGCGCGGGCAGAGCCTCGAGCTTCCAGGGCTCGGGCGCGGCGTCGGCCTCCAGGGCGGGGCTTTCCTCGAAGAACTCGGCGAAGGTCTCCTTCGCTTCGCGAGCGAAGGAGACCATCAACGCGCTATCGGCCTGGCGCCGGGCGTGCGAGGGAAGGAAGCGCGCTAGATGAGCCGTCTGCGGCGGCAGGTCCAATGCTTCGAGGCGCTCGAGGAGCGTTTCGAGGTCCGGCGCCTCGGCAAGCAGGAGCCCGGCACTGGGTGCGTCCAGACCGCTTAGGCGGCGGAAGTCGCGCTCTGCCTGAGCCAATGTTGGCGGCGGCGTGTGCAGTTGCGTAATCTCGGTGCCAAAACGCACCCACCCCAGGGGGATGAGCGAAAGAGCGCAGAGTGCGGCAATCGCCCATCCGCGCCAGGCTCGTTTCGGACCCGGGCCGGGTTGACCTTGGATCTGGGCCGGGTTCGTTTCGTTCCCGGAGTTGATGGTTAGCGCGGCAAGGAGGGCCGCGAGGAGTCCTACCCCGATGAAGCAGGCACTCTGCGCAAGGAGTGTAATCCCCGAGCAGGCCAAGGGCAATAAGGCCAACTCGGTGGTTAGACAGGAGGCTGCGAGACTCCGGCGCGTGACGGCCGGGTTACCGCGTGCGAGGAGCGCGTGGAAGGCGTAGTCAATGGTCAGCCCCAAGAGTGTGGTGGCCAATACGCCCGAGAGAACATGTAGCGTGCGGAAACAGAGGAGCGTGGCCAAACTGCCAGCCAAGGCCGAGCAAGCCAGCACCCAGGCCATCTGCGGCAAAAAGCGCGCCGAACGAAAGGCCCAGGCCGCCACTGCCGCAATCGCCAGAAGCGAGAAGAGGGAGAGGAGGGTGATTTCGCGCTGGCAACGCCCTGCCACGGCCGCCGTATGGAGCGGGGCCCCACTCAAGGAGAGGTGGACCCCAGGGCGCTCAACGCGCGCGCGGAGGGCTTCGAGGTGTTCGACGACGGGGACCAACTCGGCCGGACTGTCGGCTAGCCCTTCGCGGAGGGAGAGGGTGACGAGAATGGCCGTATGTTCGCCATCGCGGGCCGTCAAGAAGCCGTTAGCCGAGGGTCTCCATGCGCCGTAGGCGAGCGGAAGCGCGGTGAGAAAGCGCTGGAGGAAGCCGTAGGGATCGGCTCCCAAGGGGACCCATCGCGGCGCGGGGGAAAAGAGCTCGGCCTGGGCCTGGGCTAAGACCGCGGTGGCGTTGCCGGAAGCGAGGCGCGCACGGTCGTCCGCCGAGAGGAGTCCGGCCGGATGGGCGGCATAGAAATCGATCCACTCGCCAATGGCAGCCTCCTGCGCTTCGCCTCCAGCGCCGAGCCCCACGCGCGCTCGAACCTCGGCAAAGGGCGCGCGGTCGAGTCCCGCCACGAAGGCCTCGGCGCACGCTTGGGCTTGGGCTTCATCGGGGGCCGAGGCAATCGCCTGAATCTCGCCCGAACCGCGCGCGGTCACCGCCGCCGGAATGGCCCCGTGCTCCCCGCCAACCAGGGCCAGGAGCGAGGTCTCAAAGACCGGCTTGCGCACCCAGAGGGTGGCGAGCACGGCCAGAGCCATTAGAATCAGGGCGAGCAGACGCTTCATTCGTTCGGCGCAGTTCCAGGGGTGTTAAGTGGCCACAGACAATGTGTGGCGCGGCCAAGTTCGGTGAAATGCAGGTGGATACGCGTGCCATCCGGGGCGAGGAGTTCGGCCTCGGTAAGCGTCTCGCCGCCGGAGAGGCGGACTTCCTCGAAGAGGCGCCGGGCTTGGCGGATGGGGATCAAGCGCAGAGACCACTGCCCCTCGGGGGCGGGAAGGGGTTCGATGGCGCTGACGAGGTCATCGAAGGCGGTCTCTTCTCCGCGGGCAAAGGCGGCGGTCAGGGCGCTAATGCGTGCGTAGTGGGGGAGGTCATCGGCCGTTTTGGTGGAGGTGCCTTGCGCGGTGGTGAAGGCCATTGCGTCGGCGGTGATGGTGATCGTGTGCAGGAAGGGCGCTTCCGTGCGCCAACAGATGCCGCGATCACGGTCGCACGAAACGGTGCCGCGGCTTTTGAGTGGGTGCTTGAGGGCCGGCGCGTGCTTTTCCATCGTCCAGCTGGCATCGGCATCGAGGGCGCGGCGGAGGGCCAGACGGCAGGCCTCTGGGGCCTCGGCAGCCTGGACCGGACAGAGGGACAACGCGGCCACGAGGAGGAACAATGGGCGAAGGTAATGGCGTGGGGAGCGGAACATGCGTGGACCTTTCGGGCAAGCGGGTGGGGGCTAGGCCCAATCGGTGGCATCGAGCTGCGAAACGAAGGGGGCGGGGAGCTCGAAGAGAAGCTCGCGCGAAGTGAGGTCGATGGCCGCCTGGCGCGTGGTGGCCTTGAGGCAGAGCGCGCCGCTTTCGGCATCGAGCACGCGGTAGTGCAGCACCAAGAGGTTGCGGTTCTCCCGCTCGCGCGTCACTTGGATGGCAAGGCGTTGATTGAAGAGGCAGGAGCGGATGTACTTGATGTTGAGCGAGACCACCGGCAGTAGGAAGCCTGCCGCTTCCATATCGCAATAGGTCAGCCCCTGCGCTTCAAAGTAGGCACAGCGCGCCTCTTCCAGATACTTGACGTAGTTGCCGTGGTAGACCACGCGCATACTATCCACATCGTAGAACGGCACGCGCAAGGCGTAGGCAAAGGTCTTCATCGCGCCCTCCTTTGGAAAAGCAAGCGGCAGATGCGTTGGGTCAGCAGGCGGGTGTGCAACCAAGCAAAGGCCGCATTGTCGCGCACCATCCGGAAGTTCGAGACTCCGCCAGGCACATAGGCCACATGCACCGGGAAGGGCTTGATGCGCTCGCCCGCCCAGGCCCACCGGACAATGACCTCAATGTCAAAGTCCATTCGCCGTCCGCGGATGTGCTTGGCCACCTCTAGGAGCTTGGCTAAGGGATAGGCCCGGCAACCGCACTGCGCATCTTCGTGGCGCAGGCCGGTCTCCAGGCGGATCATCCAGCGCGTGAGTTCACGGCCCTTCAGCCGGGCCTTGGGCACCTCTGGGCCGTAGAGGGGATAGCCAGAGTGCAGGGTCTCGGGTTCGGCGGCCGCGGCGGCAATGAGCCCCCGGGCATCTTCTAGATTATGCTGGCCATCGGCATCGAGTTGCAGGGCGTGGCTGAACCCGGCTTTCAGGGCAGCCCGGGCGCCAGTTAGGAGCGCCGCGCCCTTGCCCCCGTTGCGCTCGCGCCGCACGATACGCACATCGCCTCCCGGCACCGGCGCAAAGTCGAGCGGCGGCTCGTTGCCGTCATCGACCACCAAGACCGGCACGCCGGTGGCGCAGAGCGCGGGGAGGCGTTTGGCCAGGGCCTCGCCGTGGCGATAGCAGGGGAGAATCCAAATGGGGCGGAAGCCGCTCACGCCTGCCTCGCAGTCAGTTTGCCCGACGCGCAGACCTCATCGCCGCGCGCCAAGGTGAAGGTAAAGTCTGCGTCCGCGCGGTCGATGTGCAGGGTGAGCCACTGGCCGGGGCGAATCACCTGCCGGAACTTCAACTGTGTGGCTCCGCCATCAGGTAGGACCCCGAAGGCCCGCTGAATCCAACTGCGCACAAAGATCAACTGCGCCACGCCGGGCAGGACGGCAAAGTCGGGGAAGTGACCGGCAAAGAAGGGGTGGTCTGCCGGGAAGGCCGCGCGCAGGTCCAGGGTGTTCTCGCTCTGCACCAACCCCTCGATGACCGGCATCGGCCACGCGCCAGCGGCTGCGCGCTGAAGGTCGGCCACGGCCAACTTCCCGCGCTCGTTATAGGGTAAGGCGTGGACAAAGCGGCAGCGCCGGGGCAGCGCCACGTCGGTTAATCCCGCCTGCCGCCAGACGGTGCGCAAGGTGCGCTGGAGCGCGCCGTAACCCCGCGCCAAGAGCGCCTCGCGCCCGGCCTCCGTCAACACCGCCAGCACCCAGATGCGCGTGACGCGCTCGCCAGAAGGGAAGGCGACCGCCGCTTCAATCCACGGATGATTGGCAAGGGCGGCCTCAACCTCGGGCAGGTCGACCCATTGCTCAAGCACCTTCACGCGCCGATCTTGCCGGCCCAAGAGCCGGAAGCGCCGCGGATTGTCGGGCTCGAAGGCCACGCCATCGCGCAATGTCCAGGAGCCTCCTAGGCAGAAGGGCGAGCGCAGGGTAATCCCCTCGGCTGAGGGTTCAGCCTCCACGCCCTCAAAGAGTTCCCACAAGTCGCCCTGCGCCTGCTGGCGCCAGGCCACACTGCCGGTCTCCGTGGCACCATAGATCTCCGTGGGGCAGGCGCCGAAACAGGCGGTTGCGCGCTGGGAGAGGGCTGAGGAGAGGAGACTGCCAGAGGTGACAACCGCGCGCACCGTGGGTTGCACCTGCGCGTGCAGAGGGTGGTTGAAGAACTCGGCCAGGAAGGAGGGCGTGGTGATAAGAATGATCGGCCGATCGCCGGCGGCGGCTTGCTCGGCCAGGAAACTCTCGGGGGAGGGAACCTGGCGCACCTCAGCCGGCTTCACCAGGGCCATCAGGTAGCCCAGCCAGAGCGTGCCGTACATATGCTCGGGGGAAATCGTGCTGAGCACGCGCAGCTGCTCGGCATCGCCAAACCACGCGGCGAAGTGCTGCGCGAGCATTGCGGCATCGGCCATCAAGGTGCTTTCGGGCTTGGCAATCACCTTCGGGGTCCCTGTGCTGCCCGAGGTGCGAAACTCAATTTGCTTTTCCACGGCGCACACGCCTCCGAATCAACCATTCCCCAACGAACATCAGCCCCATCAGCCCGTAGGCGATAGCCCCATTATAGATGGCCCACACCTCGGCGCTCGCCCAGAGCGTGGTTATCGTCACGCCCAAGTGCGCACACAGAAAGAAGACCCACGCCCAGGTCACACGCCGGCAGTAGGCCACGCCCTGCGCGTCCAAGGGCTGTTTCTCCAACTTACGCGCAAAGCGCTCGACCAAGGGCGTTGCCCCCTGCCGCAACGACCACGCGAAGGCCCCCAGCATTCCCGCTGAGATAATCACAGGATAAAAGCGTGAGAAGTAAGCCCACTGACTTGTACGCAACAGATAAATCACCCATACCACGCCAATGCCCAGCGCGACCTTTGCCACGCCAAGCACCCCGCGCCAACATCCGTTCTGCGCGCGCTCGCCGCCCATGTGCGTACAGACCTTAGGCCTGCACTTCCTGTTCCTTCAACAGCCGCTCAACCACGTCAAGCACATCGCCCAACGTGCGAATCTGCTTGAAGTCCTCCGCCTTGACGCGCAGCCCGGTCATCCGCTGCAAGCGCACCATCAGGTCCACCGCATCGATGCTATCCAAATCCAAGTCTTGGAAGATCTGCGCCTCAGGGGTCACCGCCTCGGCTTCGCACTCGAACTCATCCACCAAAATCTGCTTGATGGCCTCGAACAACTCTTCACGCGTCTTCATCTGCCTTCCTTACTCCAAAGTAATCCCGCGCTGCGCGGCAATGAAGTCCGCCAACGTCCGCACCGAATAGAAATAACCGCGATTTTCCTCGGCATTTGCCTTGAATTTCACCTGGAAGCGCCGGCGCAACGCCGCGCCAATTTCCAGCGCGTCGATGCTATCAAGCCCAACGCCATCGCCGAAGAGCGCCTCTTCCGCCGGCAAATCCGCTGCCGTCAAGCCATCCATATCCACCGAGGCTAAAATGACCTCGCGAATTTCGTCTTCCAATGCCTGTCTTGTCATCTTTCCGCCGTCCCTTTAAAAGATTAATCTGGGGCTCAAAACACCTTCAAGCATAGCATAATCACCGACTCTCCTTCAACCGAGCCGCGCGCGTAGTCGACAGGGCGCGTGCCGCGGCGGGTGGGGTCGCTTCGCTCCCAGCGGATAGCCGACAGCGGACAGCCGCGTTCCGCGACGGAGTGGCTGGGGAAGGGGAGACTCGGCCCGGCCCTCAGGCGCATCCGCCCCGGGTTCACCTCCAGGTAGGCCCGGGTTGACCTCGCATCCGCCCCGGGTTCGCCTTGAGGTAGGCCCGGGTTGACCCTCGCCCCGGGCCGGGTTCGTTTTTGCCTCGCCCCAAGGCCGATTATTAAGACTCAGACTTAATTCAATTAAGACTAACTGTTATTTCAATTAAGACTGGCTGTTAATTCAATTAAGACTGAGTCTTATTTGTTTCATCCGCCCCGGGTTGACCTTGAGGTAGGCCCGGGTTTAATTCGAGCCTGGGGCGGGGGAAATTAATAAGTCCTGGACTTATCGGAATTAAGTGGTGGACTTATCGCCGATAAGTCCGGGACTTATCGGAATTAAGTGGTGGACTTAATAGTTCGCCCCGGGCCGTTTTACATTTTTATCCGCTCCGGGTTCGCCTTGACTCCGCCCCGGGTCGGTTTTGGACCCGGGGCGGGTTGGTTTTGGACCCGGGGCGGGTTGGTTTTGCACGGCCTGCTCCACAGGCCAAGGCGCGTCTTACGCGCGTGCGCGCGCGTACCTTACATACATCTGTGCTCGGCGGCAGGGGGCCCACCGGGCGCCTTTGCCCTTCGGGGTGCTCCCGCGCTCCCGAGGGGCGTGGGAGCGTGCGCGCCCCACACGCTTGCCGTTCACCGCTCACGCCGGGCGCAAGTTTGGCTTGCAAGTGGGTGCGTGCTGTGTTATAGTAGGGGCATTGAATGTCCGTTATTGAAAGGATGGATTTTATGGCAGAGCTTGGTAAGGCTACGCAGCAGGAACTGAAGGAGATCTCTTCCGCGTTTCAGGTGTATGGTGACTTTGTGAGCGGGTGCCCGTATGGCAGCGGTCACATCAATGACACCTATCAGATTACCTATTCTGTTGGCGGCGCGCAGATGCACTATCTGCTTCAGCGCATCAATCATCATGTCTTTACGCAGCCGGCGAATGTGCAGCAGAATATTCTGCGCGTGACGCGGTGTATCGCCGATAAGCTGCGCGCGCAGGGCGTGGCGGATATTTCCCGCCGCACGCTGACGCTGATTCTCACGCAGCAGGGCGAACCGGTCCACCACGACGAGAATGGCAACTGGTGGCGTATGTACATCTTTGTGGAAGGGGCGCGGACCTACGATCAGATCCAGAGCACCCAGCAGGCCGAATTGGTGGGCGAGGCCTTCGCCGACTTCCAGAATATGGTCTCCGACCTCACCAGCCCGCGTCTGCACGAGACGATTCCCAACTTCCACAACACCGTCAAGCGCTACGAGGCCCTTCAGGCTGCCATCCAGAAGGATGCCTTCAACCGCGCCAAGGATGTCAAGGCGGAGATTGACTTTGTGGAGGCGCGTGCCAACACCTTCGGGCGTCTGCTCGAGCGCAGCGCCAAGGGCGAAATCCCCGAGCGCGTGACGCACAACGATACCAAGCTCAATAATGTGATGCTCGACGACGCCACTGGCAAGGGTATTTGCGTGATTGACCTCGACACCGTGATGCCGGGGCTGGCGCTCTATGACTTTGGTGATATGTGCCGCACGGCCACTGCCAATGCCGCCGAGGATGAGCAGGACCTCTCGAAGGTCTACTCGCGCTTGGATATGTTCGAGGCGATTGCCAAGGGCTACTGCCGCGGCGCGAAGTTCCTCGTGCCGGCCGAAAAGGAGGAGCTCGCCTTCTCTGCGCGGTTGATCACGATGACCATCGGTATCCGCTTCCTCACCGACTACCTCTCTGGCGACACTTACTTCCACATCAAGCGCCCGGGCCACAACGTCGACCGTTGCCGCACCCAGCTCAAGATGGTGCAGAGCATGGAAGACCAGGCCGACAAGATGGAAGAAATCATCGCCCGCTACGCCAAGTAAGGGCACGCGATGGCGGGAGGGGCCGAGTGCCCTTCCCGCCGCGTAATTCCAAACCAATCAAAGGAGAGGGAAGAGGCGATGGAGCAGAGCGCAATAGAGGAGATCTTGGGGAACTTCGCCCTGGAAGGGAAGTTTGTTGATGCCAAGCCCTTTGGGAGCGGGCATATCAACGACACCTTCTGCGTGACCACGCGCACGCCTGGCGGCGAGGAACGGCGCTATACGCTCCAGCGCATCAACCACGCGGTCTTTCGGAAGCCGCAGCAGGTGATGGACAACATCGAGCGGACATTGGCACACCTCTCCGAGAAGGCTCCGCAGTTCCCCGGCACCAAGGTCCTTTCGTTGGTGAAGACCAAGGAGGGACGCAATTGCGTGCGCACCTTCGCCGGCAAGTGGTGGCGGCTCTATGACTTTATCGATGAGGTAGAGAGCTACGACAATGTGCGCGATGCGGATGTTGTCTATGAAGCTGCGCGTGGCTTTGCGCAGTTTCAGAATATGATGGCTGATTTGCCCTTGCCGCGCTTGCACGAGACGATTCCCTACTTCCACCACACCCCGATGCGCTACGCCACGCTCGAGGAGGCTGCCTACCTTGACATTCGCGGCCGCGCGTTGGAAGTGGCCAACGAGATTGAGTTTGTCCGTAAGCGCCGTCATCTGGTGGCACACCTGCTCAACCGTTATCTCAAGGGGCAGATTCCTGAGCGTATCACGCATAATGATACGAAGATTAACAATGCCCTCTTTGACCCCAAGACCAAGAAGTGCGTGGCGGTGGTGGACCTCGACACCGTGATGCCCGGGTTGGCGCTCTACGACTTTGGCGATATGTGCCGCACCACCTGCAACACGGCCGATGAATCCGAGCCGGATACCGACAGCGTGCAGTTCGATATCAAAATGTTCGAGGCCGCCGTCTCCGGCTATCTCGACACCGCGCACTTCCTGGTCCAGGCCGAAATCCAAGAGCTCGTCTTCTCCGCGTGGCTGTTGCCCTTTATGGTTGGGATGCGCTTCCTCACCGACTATCTCCAAGGCGACACCTACTTTAAGACCCATTATCCCAAGCAGAATGTGGACCGTTGCCGGACGCAGTTCAAACTCGTTGAGCGCATTGAGAACTTGCGCGAAGAGATGCAGGCGATTGTCCAGCGCTGCGCCAAGGCCACCGGCCGCTACTAATCCACCCCCTTCAATCCAAGAAAAGGAACTCAACATGAAAGTTGCAATCGTTCAGACCCCCGAAGAGGGCAGCAAGCTCGCCGCCCAGATCTTCATCGATCAGGTGAAGCAGAACCCCAAGACCATTCTCGGCCTGGCCACCGGCTCGACCCCGGTGAAGATGTACAAGCTTCTCGCCGAAGCCTACAACAAGGGTGAGGTCTCCTTCAAGGAGTGCCAGAGCTTCAACCTCGATGAGTACCTCGGCCTGGCCCCTGAGCACGACCAGAGCTACCACTACTTCATGAAGACCCAGCTTTTCGATCACATCGATATCGATCAGGCCAAGACCCACGTTCCGGATGGCCTGGCCAAGGATATCGCCGCCTCCTGCAAAGCCTATGATGATGCCATCAAGGCCGCCGGCGGCATTGATATTCAGCTCCTGGGCATCGGCTCGGATGGCCACATTGCCTTCAATGAGCCCGGTTGCTCCCTCGCCTGCCGCACCCACTCGCAGGTCCTCACCCAGCAGACCATCCAGGACAACGCGCGCCTCTTCTTTGGCGGCAACATCGCCGAAGTCCCCACCCAGGCGGTCACGATGGGTATCGGCTCGATTATGGATGCCAAGAAGGTCGTTCTCCTTGCTTTCGGGAAGGGCAAGCAGGATGCGATTGTTGGCCTCGTGGAAGGCCCGGTCACCTCGATGTGCCCCTGCTCGGCGCTCCAGTATCACAATGACTGCATTGTGATCTGCGATGAAGAGGCCGCTGGCAAGCTCAAGAACAAGGAGTACTACAAGTACATCTTCTCTCAGACCGGCGTCTCCAACGTCTAATCTCTCCGCAGAAGAGCCTCTTGATTGCCGCCGAGCCCATTGGGCCCGGCGGTTTCTTTTGATGGCGTATGGTAGAGGCTTCATCGCGCTCAGGTTCGCGCAGATTGTGCTTGTATCTGCGAGTAGAGTTTGGTAGAATCTGCGGCCAAATCTGCTGAAGACGGCTTTCCGGCTGACTGCCGCCGACGCAGAGCGAACGAACAAAGGTAAAGGATTCACATCATGCCTAAGATCAAGACCAAACGGTCTGCGACCAAGAAGTTCAAAATGTCGGCCACGGGCAAGGCTATGCGTACGCAGGGTGGCAAGCGCCATCTCAACGGGTACAAGTCCCGCGGCCGCAAGCGTAATCTCCGTGGTTCCGCTGTTGTTTACGAAGGCAATCAGAAGATGGTTGCCCGGATGCTGCAGGCCTAACTCAGGAGGATATGAACTATGCGCGCTACTAATGCTGTTGCTTCCCGTGAACGTCGCCGCCGCCGCCTGAAACTCGCTCGCGGGTTTTATGGCGCTCGCAGCAAGCAGTTCCGCCTGGCCACCGAGGCCGTCGATCGCGCTCAGCGGATTGCCACTTGGCACCGCAAGCTGCGCAAGCGCGACTTCCGCCAGCTCTGGATTGCCCGTATCAACGCCGCCGTGCGTTCCATCGCCGATGCCAAGGTCCCGAACTACTCCCGTTTCATCGAGGGGTTGACGAAGGCCGGCATCTCGGTGAACCGCAAGATGCTCTCGGAGATCGCGATTGCGGACTTCGAAGGCTTCAAGGCGCTCGTTGCCAAGGCCGCCGCTGCGCTCTAATTCGCAGCGCCAGCAATTGGATTCGCAACAAGGGGCTTCCGGGAGACTGGGAGCCCTTTCTGTTTTTGGACGCGCTGTGAAAGGAGACGTCGTTTTTGCCGATTCTTCTTGCGATGGGGCCATCTCTCACACCCGCCTGCGCCCAAGTCGAGGCTTCCTGCGCATGCTGTATATAAAGGTAGTGTTCAGAAGTGCTCGCTGCGGAGCGGCTCCTTTCGCGGACCCTCCGACCCGTTAGAGCACCTCACGCGGGCAACGTCCGCTCCTAGTCGCCAGACATGTCAAAGGTGCGCAGAAATCCTGTTGACTTTTGCGGCTAAAGGGGGTACACTATTGGCAGATAGTTTGATTCTGGCGATGTCCTAGACCTCTCGCCGTCTCAGACGCAGAAAGTTGCGTCACGCAACCTTTCGTTCGATGGAAACTACCACCCTCCACGCGAGAACGAACGGGCTGCGGAGACGCGCTAGGGTTATATTCCCTGGCGTGTTTCCCCGTACTGTTTTCTCGCTGGGCTGTGGTAGGCCTCCATCGGAAACAATCGGCAGGAGACACGCCTTTTTGTCTCTCCTGCTCAACCCGCAGCCGCAAGGCTGCAACCGAGAAGGAGACCAGTGATGAATAAGCTTATTCTGTTCCAAGGGGAAAGCAGTTCAGGGAAAACTACAACCTTGAGACAGCTAATTCTCGATCTTGAACGAGAAATCACAGACAACAGTGTTCCAGGGAAAATCGTTCCGTTGAATGCGGATATCATCAGTCCAGAAGTGCGAGCGGACTTGATTAAGAAAGGGTCTGTGTTGTTGTTCTCTGGTTCGAATGACGAAACCCGGATGAGTGACGAAGAACAGGATTGGTGTGCAATCTTTGTGACTCGCGGGCGCGTGGTGGTCATCTCAACAGGTGGCGATGCCTTCATCAATTATTTCAAGCTATTCTTGGACCTTCTAAAGTATCTAATATCACTTCAGGAGTTGGCAGATTTCGTGCTCGTCGGAGTACTTGCAGTGACTGACAACATCCTCAAGGAGAATACAGACGACTATGACAACACATCAAAGGTAAAGCAGAAGATTCAAGAGATTCGTAATACATTGAAGAGAACTCAAAGCCTTTTCTTCTCTGGGCAAGTTCCTGAAGTATTTAAATCAACTAAGATACATCTGAAGCGCGGCCCAGCTTCTCGGGAAGAACGAGAGAGGATTGCGGAACAGTGTACGAAAGATGTGGGTGTATTGAAGAATGCCATCTTTCAAGATGAGAGTTTAGAGTGTAAGTGATAATACTTGACTATCAATAGGGTATAGATGAATACATTCTTCTATGACCTATTGATAGGACTATGCGTCTGCTTCCTGATTGAGAGAGGGTTACCAATGAAACGCTATCTTTTGTTGTTCGTTGCGTTATTATCTGTATCTGTGGTAAAGGCTGACACCTGGATTGACCCCGAAACCAATATCACCTGGAGGTATAGTAGCTCCAACGGCGATGTCTTCCTCGGCGGTGGGGTGTGGGAGTCTCCCGCCGTTCCCACCTCCTACGCTGGAGCCCTCACCATTCCAGCCAAGATTGATAGTAGGCCTGTTGTTGGTCTAAACTATGCCGCCTTCCGGGGGTGTACCTCCCTAGTCTCGGTGGTCATCCCCGAGAGTGTCACCTCCATTGGGGATTACGCTTTCTGCGGCTGCTCCTCGCTGACCTCGGCTGTTATCCCTGATGGTGTCACCGCCATTGGGAAGTTCGCCTTCCAGGGGTGTTCCTCCCTAGTCTCGGTGGTCATCTCCGAGAGGGTTACCTCCATTTGGGATAGCGCCTTCTGCGGCTGCTCCTCCCTGACCTCGATAATCATCCCCGAGGGTGTCACCATCATTGGAAGTTCCGCCTTCGCTGTTTGCTCCTCCCTGACTTCGGTGGTCATCCCCGAGGGGGTCACCTCCATTGAGCACAACGCCTTCCAAGGTTGCTCGTCTCTGACCTCGGTGGTTATCCCCGAGGGAGTCACCTCTATTGGAGACGCAGCCTTCCAAAACTGTTCCTCTCTGACCTCGGTGGACATCCCAGAGGGTGTCACCTCCATTGGGGTCAGCGCCTTCCAAAACTGTTCCTCTCTGACCTCGGTGGACATCCCAGAGGGTGTCACCTCCATTGGGGTCAGCGCCTTCCAAAACTGTTCCTCTCTGACCTCGGTGGTCATCCCCGCGAGTGTCACCTCCATTGGGAGCGTTGCTTTCTCCAGTTGCTCTCGCCTGAAAGAG
The DNA here is from genome assembly GCA_051884775.1 of Candidatus Spyradenecus sp. GTDB lineage: Bacteria > Verrucomicrobiota > Kiritimatiellia > RFP12 > DVOR01 > Spyradenecus. The sequence continues at coordinate 36,794 of JBJEVY010000109.1, forward strand.
GTAACGTTCCTGGGTGATGTTCCAGAAGGAAAGAGTTATGGTGGAGATAGAATAAACTTCGTGCAGGCGTATGCGGGAAAGTGGAATGCGGCGCTGTCGGCGGCGCGGCGGGGGACCGTTGTGGAAGCGCTCGCTAAGGCAGGGGTGACGGTGATGGCGGAGATGACGACGCCGAAGACGATGCGGGTCACCTACGCGGTGGAGAGCGAGTCGCCGATGGTGAAGGTGCGGGCGGTGGCGTGGAAGGATGGGGTGCGGAGCTTTGCAAATATCATACCGGTGCGGACGGCGGCGGAGGGATCTCCGGAAGCGGTGCCGAATGGGGGCGAGGTGACGACTGGCGCAGAGCACACCTTCGTTTGGCAGGTCTCGGCCGATTGGGCGACGGACCTCGACAAGGTGGCGATGGAGATTCTGGTGGAGGAGGGAACGCTCCTGCCCCAGGAGAAGATTACTATCCCTGCCTTGGGAGACCACACCGAGATGACCATCACGCGCAACCGCATACCAAGTTGGCGGCTCTTTGACGCGCTCGTGTGGTGCTACTCTGAAGATGACAGCCGAGTCGTCAATGATGCGGGATGGGTTAAGATTGACGGTCAGACCGTTGCTGTAAGGACGAATCTCGCAACACATGATGGAAATCAGCGCTGGTATGATTCTGAAAGTGGTTATTGGACGGAGCGCGAGTGGTATGTTTCTACTTTGTTGAACTATCTCTACGGCAAGATGGGGTATAAGGTCTTGGCGGGGGAGGAGTTGATGTGGGCGCGGGCGGCGACGCGATTAGAGTTGGCTGATAGCGGCCTTGACCAGGTGTCGGTGAAGATTACGGGGGAGTAAAGCGATGAAGCTGGCGCACAGAAAAGCGCCGTGGCTTCTGCTTGGGCTTCTGGGATGGACGCTCGGCGCCTCCGCTGCGGAGGTCACGGTTCAACAGGTCGACTCGCTGGGGAACACCCTAGCGGAGGCGGCCTATGTGTCAACGGACGAGGCCTTCACCTCGGTCTCGGCACCAACGCAAGCAGGTTACCGCTTTGCCTACTGGACGATTAGTCCCAACCTTACCACCTTTGCCAATCGCGATGGGTGGGGGCGGGCGCTGGACGCGGTGGCCTTCACCCCCAAGGATGGCGTCACCACGCTGACGGCGGTCTACTTGCCGACCTCGCAGGATGAGGATGGCGATGGGATGGCCGACGGCGAAGAGCTCTATTGGTATGGTTCACTGGCCTATGGCTCGAAGAGCGACACCGATGGCGATGGCTACACCTTCGCCCAGGAGTTGCAGTTCGGCCTGAACCCGCTCTTCCCCGATGGCCTCACGCTGGGCGGCATTGCCTGGGGTGACAGTTCAGCCTTGCTCTACAACCCCAACAGCTACTCTCCTTACACCATTCAGCCCAACCCCGAGGGCACCTTCGAGCTGCAGTCTGGCTACCTCCGCCCGGGCGAAACACTCGCCACGGCCTCCTACGCCGCCGACACCACCTTCGCCTACTGGGACCTCAACGGCGCGCGTCAGGCCGATGGCTATGGCCGCGCCCTCGACAGTCTGACCCTTGTCGGCACCGGGGCCATCGACGATGTGCAGGTGGCCACGGCCCACTTCCTCCCCGAGGCCGCCGATGCCGAAGCCCGCGCGATTGCCTACTGGTATGGCGACCGGCCCGACCTCTCGCTGGAGAGCGACACCGATGGCGATGGCTACACCCTGGCCGAGGAGTTGCAGTTTGGCCTGAACCCGCTCTTCCCCAACGCCCTCAAGTTGGGCGGCGTGGTCTATGGCGACGGCCCCGCGCTGGAAACGAACCTCCAACCCTTCGATATGGCCGCCAAGGCCTTGGTCGGTGGCTCGCTAACGAACCTCTTTGCCGTCTCGGATACGCTCAATGGCGGCTTCACCGGCGGGCGCGACTTCGGCGGAGCCGTCTCCCCGGCGGTCTTCGACGCGGAGGGCAACGGTCTCTTCGACTTCCTGGTCTATGCCAACGGCACCCTCACGCTCTACCGCAATATCGGCCAAGTCGGCGCGCCGGACTTCGCGGTCACGGAAAACGCCTATCCCCTCCTCGCCGAGCGCCTCGCTACGATGACGCGGCCGCTCCTCTGCGGCGGTACCACCGAAGGCTGCGCCGAGATTCGCTTCTGCGACAATGGCGGGGCCATCTTCGCCTACACCTGCGCCACAGATGCTCTCACCGAGCTCGGCCTCACCGGCTGGCCCGTCTGGTCCGAAGCCGATGGCTGGGGCGCCTTCGACGGCACCACTTTCACCCTTGGCACGGAAACCCTCACCTGCGACAGCGCGCCCACCTCTGTGACCGCCGCCGCCCTGCTGGAAGCAACCGGCGATGACCTGCCCGACCTGCTCGTGGCCGACACCGAGGGGCGCATCAGCCTCTATGAGCGCTCCGCCACCGGTCTCGCCCTCAAGCACCGCATCTGGGGCGGCACCTACGTGGGCTTCGCCCAAGGTCTCACCCTCGCGCCGGTCGACTGGGAGGGCGATGGGGATGGCGATATGCTCGCCGGCACCGCCGATGGTCACCTCCTGCTTTTGACCGACCCCGGCGTCGGCCGCCCCACCAACCTCAAGGCCACCGCCGGCTACGACAACGTCCTCCTCGCCTGGGACCCGAATGCCCAGTCGCGCGTCTGCGGCTACACTGTCTACCGCGCGCAGGCGGCGGACTTTGCGCGCATTGCCGAGGCCCCCTTGCCCACCTACCGCGACTACCCGCCCGCAATCGCCACTTGGCTCTACCGCGTGACGACCCTCTCGCGCCTCTGGAAGGCCGGCAACTCCACCCCCGAGACCTTCGAGAGCGCCCCCTCGGAGATCGTCAGCGCCACCCTGGGCGGTGTCTGCCTCTCGGTGATGCCTGAGATCACCACCTACGACAATGCCGAAATCGCCTGGGCCATCTCCATCGACAACACCCAGGGCCTCGCCGCCCAAGGTTTCGCGATGACCTTCACCTATCCCGAAGGCCTCGTCGAGCCGCTGGACTTCACCTGCACGGCTCTGACCGAGGGCCTCACCCTTATCTCCGAGGCGGCTTCAGGCACCTGGCGCATCGCGGCCACAGGTGGCACCTTCGCGCCCGGCGGCGGCCCCCTCTTCTCCCTGCGCTTCAAGGTCCCGGCAGGGGCCCTCGGCACCGGCACCCTCGCCGTCACCGAGGCCGCCTTCACCGCCACCGACGGTCGCCCCGTGGCCACCAACGCGCTGCCCATCTCCACTACGCTCACCATCCAGGCGAGACCGGTCCCTGCGCAGGTCGCCCTCGCAATGGCTGATCAGGAGGTCGAGACCTTGGCCACCGTCGAGGTGCCCGTCGAGGTGACCACTTCGGGCGACATCGATTGGGCAAGCCTCACCCTCACGCCCATCTTCGACGCCGCCAAGCTCTCCCTGCTCTCGTCCACTCCGCCCACCCGGGAGAGTCCGCAGGCCCTTTACACCTTCCGGGTCCTCGAGCAACACGGCAGCGACCTCTTTGCCGACCTCACCGTCTCCGGCTCGGCCACCAGCGCCAATGGCCTCCCGGCCATCGTCACCAGCGCCGCTTGTCGCCTCCTGATTACCGATAGCGATCCGCTCAAGCCGGCGGTTGTTTCGTTGACGATGCAGGACGGGGTGGCGGAGACGGAGCAGACGGTGGAGGTGGCGGTCCAGGTGAGCGTGGTTGGCGAGATTGACTGGTCCAGCCTGACGCTGACGCCGAGTTATGATGAAGCGAAACTCTCTCTGACCAGGACGACGGCCGCGACGGCGGATTCGCCGCAGGTGGTCTACACCTTCCAGGTCCTTGAACAGCACGGAGAGGAGCTCTTTGCCGAGATTTCGGTGACGGGTTCAGCCACCAGCGCGAATGGTCTGCCAGCCACCGTAATTGGGGCTGCATGCCGGTTGACGATTACCGATAGCCATCCACCGGTCGATCCCACCGTGGTGCCGCCGTGGACGAATGGTGACTGCGATGGCGATGGGCAGCTCTCGTGGGCGGATTATGAGGTGGTTCAGCAAACGGTCTACACCTATCATAAACCCATGAAGCCGAAGAAGCATTCAGCACGGCCATCAAATCCCGCAGCGGTGTTGCCGAAGGATCTCAAGATTCACGATTCGGTCTGTCAAGCGCTTGGGCGGACGAGTGGGGAGTTGTCCATGGACGATATCTTCCTCTTTTACGAGTATATCCGTGTGTTGTGCGGGGAAAGGGAGGAGCCGTGAAGCGGTTGATGCTCTTGTTGGCCTCGGGGATTGTTGCCGGGGTGGTGGTAGCGGCGCGGCAGGTGTCGCTGGGGAGTGTGTTGGGGAATCCCGGGGCGCAATTCAGCATTCCGGTGATGTTGGATGACACCGCCGGGATTGCGTCCATCAGTTGCCAGATTACCTACGATCCCACGATGGTGGTACTGACGGGGGTCACGCAGGGCTCCCTGGCGGAGCTCTTCTCCGGCGAATTTATCGTGATGGATGAGCCCGGGTGCTTGACCTTCCTCACCTTCCGCCTGGTCGACAATGCAGCTGAGGGGACGGGGTCGCTGGCCAAGCTCGCCTTCACCCTGCGCCCGGGCAGCGAGCGGATGGTCTCGGGCATTACCTTGGCCAGCGTCACCATCCGCGAGCACACGGGGACCAAGGATTTGACGATTGAGGACGAACTGCTCCCTGGCAATGGGCTCCTGCAGTCCGTGGCCCCAACGGCCGATTGTCGCGCGCGGTTGGGAGAACAACCGCTGACCATCGCGGCCAAGACGCAGGTCAAGTCCCTCGCCTTGCGCGCGGGTGACAGCCTCTGCGCAGCCGATGACCAGAGCCCCATTGTGGTGACCGATGCGCTCACCGCCGAGGGGGAGATTGCCATCCTGCCCCCCGAGCGCGGGTGGGCCACTGGCACCTATGCTCTGCTCAAAGCGCCTACTGCCGCGGTCGCCCTCTCTTTGACAGAAGCGCCCGAAGGTGCCACCCTCACCACCGAGACCGATGCCGAAGGGCTCACCACCTACCTCCTCTCCGCGACCGTTGAGGGCGAGGTGCCCATTACCGTGGGCGAAGGTCTGGCGGCGCTCTCGGCAGAGGACGCGCAGGGGGTCCGCGCCCTACTGGCCGACAAGCTCACCGACACCGGCGCGAGCGCAGTCCTCGTCCAAGGCACCCAAGAGGCCATTGAACTGGGAATCGATTTGGGGCTTGAGCCGGAGAGCGAAGTGGTCGATGGCGTGCTCAAGGCCGTCTTCCGTCTGCCCACGCTCAGCGTGGTGGGCTTCGACCCGCAAAACGGCACCATCAAAGTGCGCGTTGAGCCCGGCGAAGGGAGTCTCATCAAGGGGACCATCGTCACCGGCGTGCTCCATGTCCGCGGGGCTGAGACCCTCGGCGGCACCTGGCGCGAACTGCCCGACATCACGGTAGACTTGAGCGCCTATCAATCGGCCGAGACGCGCGGAGAGTTTCAGGTCACCGCGCAATTCGGCAGCCATACCTTTATTAAAGTCGTCGCCGGACGCACCTCCGAGGCGACATCTACTGAACAATCCCCCTAACAGAAAGGAACCCCCACACGATGAAGCAGATTGCTTCCCTCGCGCTGGCCGCCCTGGCCGCTAGCGCTCTCTACGCCGCCCAGCCCACGGTGGCCGATGGCGACAATCGCCTAACCTGGTTCAACCCCACCTCGGAGGATTGGGCCTCGCGCGTCCGCCTCTCTGCCGGCGGCTTTGGAGAGTTTGGCACGGAACTCAAGCTCCTTGATACCAACCAAAAGGAGTGCAAGGAGCTCTATGGTAGCCGCCTCGATCTCCAAGTGAACCTCCTCTCGAAGCGCGACTTCAATCTCTGGGTCGGCCTTGGCGCCACCTACACCCCCGAGCAGAAGTATGCCTCCTATTCTTACACCGAGCAAGGCCCCGGTTATGTCTACAATGGCAACGAGAAGATGGAGTTCGAGAGCTACGGTCTACGCCTCTTCACGGTTCCCGAGTGGCAGGTCACCCAGCAGCTCGCGCTAGGTCTGCGCCTTGGTGTTGAAGTCCTCCACGCCGAGACCACCTTCACCGGTAGCGATGTCGGTGTCTTCGTGGGGGGGGGCACCGCAAGCGATAGCTGGAAGGAACGCTATAGTGACACCCTCGTGCGCGGCATCGCCGGGCTTCAGGCCACTTGGATGTTCACCGACCACTTCGGCTTGACGGCCTATGGCGAAGGTCACTTCGGCAACAAGATGTCCTTCAAGGATGATGGCGAAAAGTGGGCCTCCTTTGATACCACCGCCTTTGAGGCCGGCCTTGCCCTCACCTGGCAGTTCTAATCCCCCTCCAACCGATCGCTCAGCCTGGGACCTCCCAGGCTGAGCTTTGTTTTCGTACGATCGGGTGTTAGTGCCGAATGCTTAACCTAAAAGGGAAGCTCTGTGGCGAATGGGTTGCGTGGAGGTGGGAGCGTGACGGTAGGCGCCGAGTCGTGCGCGCGTGGGGAGGGGATGTGCTATACTATAAGGTATGAAGTTTGACTTTCCTATAGTGTTGCGGCGGCCGTTGATTGTCTTTGATATCGAGTCAACGGGGATTAGTCCGCGGGCGGACCGGATTATCGAGTTGGCGGCATTGCGGTTGAATCCGGATGGGACGCGCGATGACCGGGTGTGGCTGCTGAACCCAACGGTGAAGATTCCGGTGGAATCGATTGCCATTCACGGGGTTACGGATGCGGAGGTGGCCAGTTGTCCGACCTTTGCAGAGAAGGCCTTGGAGATCTTTACCTTCTTTGAGGGGTGCGACCTGGGGGGCTTTTCGGTGGGCTACTTCGATGCGCAGATTCTTAATGAGGAGTTCCTGCGCTGCGGCATTCGCGACTTCCATCCCGATGGGCGCGCGATTGTCGATGCCCAGAAGATTTATCACAAGCGCGAGCCGCGCGACTTGACGGCGGCCTTGAAGTTCTACTGTAATCGCGATTTGGGTGCCGACGCGCACGGCGCTTTGGCGGACGCGCAGGCTACGCTGGAGGTATTGGTGGGGCAGCTGGCGCGTTATCCGGATTTGCCGCGGAGCGTGGATGCGTTGGACCGGATGTTCAATCCGCAGGATCCGCTGAATGTCGACCGCCAGGGGCGTTGGCGGTGGATGAATGGCGAGGTGTGCGTGAACTTCGGGAAGAAGAAGGGAACGAAGTTGCGCGACTTGGCTAACGATCCGCACGAGGGGCACGCCTATCTGAAGTGGATGACGCGCGGGGATTTTCCGGAGGATACGCGCCAGGTGG
>JBJEVY010000110.1:0-3823 GCA_051884775.1 Candidatus Spyradenecus sp.
GCAATCGCGATGCCGCGCTCCTGCTCCTGCCCCATCCCGTCCATCGTGGCGCCGCCATCGTGCACTTCGCCGATCTTGTGGTTCTTACCGGAATAGAAGAGGATACGCTCGGAGGTCGTCGTCTTACCGGCGTCAATGTGGGCCATAATGCCAATGTTGCGCAGATGGTCCAACGGGATTTTGCGTGCCATAACTGACTCCTTAGAAAAGGCTTTCAACGTGAAATGCCGCACACTCTATCAAAACTATCCCCCCACGTGCAACACTTTTCGGCAAAAAGGGCTCTGCGCTGGCGCGCCGAGCCGCCGAGTCGACAGTGAACAGTCGACAGTTGACAGGGCGCTAACGCGACGGAGAGACCGATAGAAGTGGGCCGGGCTCTCCACCTCAGGCGCCAGCCCTGTCGACTGTTGACTGACGACTGTCGACTTCTACAGCACCTGCTGCCCGGCGGCGATATAGAGGATCTGCCCGGTGACGGAGGGGGTGGTGAGGAGGAAGGTGACGCCGTTCAGCAAATCGGCCACCGTGGGGCGCGGGGTGAGGCAGGCGCCGCCCGGCTCACTATGCGCCTTCTCCGGCGGCGGAAAGACGGGCCCGGGGGCGATGGCATTGACACGCGCGCCGGTGGTCTGCCCCCAAGTGCGTGCGGCGGCCAGGACCCAACGGGCGAGGCGTTGCTTGGAGGCGAGGTAGGCGCGCACGGCCGGCGGCACAGCCGAGAGCGACCGGCGGATGCGGCTATCGAGAAAGGCAATGATGTGCGCTTGCGGGAAGCGGGCGTGGACGGCCTCGGCAATGCGCAGGGGACCGGTGGCGTTGGCTTGGCCCATCACCTCTTCGGGGGCATTGAGCTCAAAGCGTCCGGCCAGAAGCAAAAGCGCATCGCACGCCGCCACGCGCGCCACGGCCGGCCCCGGGTCGTAGGTCGGGACCAGGAAGTCGCCATAGTCCTGGCGCGTGAGCAGCGTAACGGTGTGCCCCTGGGCCTGAAGCCCGGGCACAAGCGCCGCTCCAATGCGGCCAGGACCGACGAGGAGGAGATTCATAGCTGTTAGCGGTTAGCTGCTGGCTGTTAGCGGTTAGCGATTGGCTGCTAAGCCTATCTGTCGCGGAACGCGTGCTAGCCGCTAACGGCTATCCGCTAACCGCTACGCGCTAGCCGGCGGCTAGCGCGTTGGCGCGAGGCCGGGCTTGGGGGGCTCGGCGGCGGGGGTGTCCTCGAGGGCCTTCTTCTTGGCCTGGGCGGCCTTGATGGCCTTGGCGCTGGGCGGGCCAATGAGGCAGGAGAGGTCACGGCCGAGGAGCTTGGGCTCCTGCTCCACAGAGATCTTCTCGCCGCAGGTCTCGATGATGCGGTTGATGAGGTCAACCCCGAGCTCCTTGTGGGCGTTTTCGCGACCACGGAACTTGAGCGAGACCTTCACCTTGTTGCCCTGGGCGATGAAGCCGAGGATGTCCTTGACCTTGCGGTCCACATCACCCACATCGGTGCCGGCGTGGAACTTAATCTCCTTGACCTGCGTGGCCTTGGCGTTCTTGCGGGCCTCCTTCTGCTTGATGGATTCCTGGTAACGGAACTTACCGTAGTCCATAATCTTGCAGATGGGCGGCTGGGCGTTGGGCGTGATCTCCACGAGGTCCAGCCCCAGCGATTCGGCGAGGGCCTGCGCCTTGCGCGTGGGCATAAGGCCCAGCATCTTGCCGGTGGCGTCGACCACGCGGACTTCCGGCACCCGGATCTTATAGTTGGTGCGGGTGAAGGAGGCACCCTTCTGGTCGCGCTGGGCGGGACCGTTGTTGGGGCGGGGGCCGGTGGGCATAGGTTTCAGGGGGAATGCCAAGTTGAGCTCCTGATGGGGTTCGGGTTATGCGTTGACTTCTTGCTTGATGAGTTCGATGAAGGCTTCCGGGGTCATCGTGCCCAGGTCGCCCTTCTCGCGGCTACGGACCGCGACCAGACCGGCCTCGGCTTCACGTCCGCCGAGCACCAGCATATAGGGGATTTTGGCCATCGTGGCCTTGCGGATCTTCGCGCCAATCTTGTCGTTGCTCCAATCGGCCTCCACGCGCAAATCGGCGGCGGCGAGCTTGGAGAGGACGGCCTTGGCGGCCTCGTGCTGCGCATCGGTAATCGGCAGCACCTTGGCCTGCACCGGCGCGAGCCAGGTGGGGAAGGCGCCGGCGTAGTGCTCAATGAGAATGCCGAAGAAGCGCTCGAGCGAGCCGAGGAGGGCGCGGTGGACCATATAGGGCTGGTGCTCGGCACCATCGGCCCCGGTGTAGGTGAGGTGGAAGCGCTCGGGGAGGTTGAAGTCGAACTGAATGGTGCCCAACTGCCACTCGCGGCCAAGGGCATCCTTAATCTTCATATCAATCTTCGGCCCGTAGAAGGCGCCGCCGCCTTCGTCGACCTCGTAGCTCATCCCTTCGGCCTCGAGGGCGTGACGGAGCGAGTTGGTGGCCTGCTCCCACTTGGCCGGATCGCCCACCGCCTTCTCCGGGCGGGTGGAGAGGTAGGCAGTGATATCCTGGAAGCCGAAGCGGTGGAGAATGTGCAGGCAGAACTTCACCGTAAAGCGGATTTCTTCCTCAATCTTCTCGGGCGCGCAGAAGATATGCGCATCGTCCTGCGTAAAGCCGCGCACGCGGAAGAGCCCGTGGCGCACGCCATCCTTCTCATAGCGATAGACTGTGCCCAGCTCGGCCCAGCGCAACGGCAGGTCGCGGTAGCTCACCTTCTTAAAGAGATAGGCCTGGATGTGGAACGGGCAGTTCATCGGCTTGACGTAGTAGGTCTCCTGGACCGCCTTCTCGCCATCGCCCTCGGTGACGTTCATCGGGGGGAACATGCCATCTTTGTAGAAGCCCAGGTGCCCGGAGGTCTGCCAGAGGTTCGCGCGGCCGATGTGCGGGGTAAAGAGCATCTCGTAGCCGTGGCGGAAGTGTTCCTTGCGCCAGTAATCCTCGATGGCAATGCGCACGCGCGCGCCCTTCGGCAGCCAGTGCGCCAACCCCGGCCCCACGCTCTCGGAAATCGTGAAGAGCTCGAGCTCCTTGCCCAACTTGCGGTGATCGCGCTTCTTCGCCTCTTCGATGCGCGCGACAATGGCGTCGAGCTCCTTCTGCGAGGCGGCGGCAATTCCGTAGAGCCGCTGCAACATCTTATTGTGTTCGTCGCCGCGATAGTAGCTCCCGGCCACGCTCATCAGCTTGACCGCGCCAATGCACCCGGAGTGCTCCACGTGCGGTCCGCGGCAGAGGTCCACATAGTCCCCCGTGCGGTAAATCGAGACCGCCTCACCCTCCGGAATGTCCGCCAGGCGCTCCAACTTGTAGGGCTGATCCTTAAAGATTTCCTGCGCCTGCTCACGCGTTACTTCCTCGCGCACAAAGGGCAACTTCGCGCCAATCAGCTTGCGCACCGCCTTCTCAATCGCCGGGAAGTCCTCGGCACTCAAGCGATGCTCCAAATCAAAGTCGTAGTAAAACCCATCGTCCGTCGCCGGGCCGATATCAATCTTCACGTCCTCAAACAACGAGCAGACCGCCGACGCCACCAAATGCGCCGCGCTGTGCCGAATCTCTTCAATCGTCGCGCTCATGCTAACTCCTTAAAACAAGGGAAAAGTATAATAAACCCTACGCCAAAAGGCAACCGGAAAGCGGAGAACGGTGAACGGTGAGAGGTGGCGGGCGCAGGGCACCCAAGCCGACAGCGGACAGCGGACAGCTGACAGCGCGCGTGCCGCGACGGAGAGGCTAACATGCTTTTAGGACCATTTCATACCTCGGGCTCTCCCAAGCCAAAAATGAACCCGCC
>JBJEVY010000111.1:0-13999 GCA_051884775.1 Candidatus Spyradenecus sp.
CCACCCCAGGCCAACAGGCACCCCGGGCGACCTCATGGCCAACCTCGGGCGGGTGCGAAGCGAACCTCGGGCGGGTTGACCTCGGACCTCGGGCGGGTGCGAGGCCAACCTCGGGCGGGTGGACCGCGGACCTCGGGCGGGTGGACCGCGGACCTCGGGCGGGTGCGAGGCCAACCTCGGGCGGGTGGACCGCGGACCTCGGGCGGGTGGACCGCGGACCTCGGCGAGGTGGCCTGTTATAACAAAGCGCCCACGGCGGAGCGTGCTGCGGGCGGGGCGTTGGGGGTGTTAGTGCAGGGAGAAGTGATAGCCGGGGGCGGGGCGGAACCAGAGGCCATCGGCCCGGCGCAGCAAGGAGCCGGAGGCGCTTTCCGGTAGCGTGAAGTGGACCGCCTCGGAGAGCGCGCTCGAGGCCAAGAGGAGCGTCTCCTGGGCAAGATTATCGGTTCCTAGCAGTGACACCACGGCCGGCTCGGCATAGGGCTCATCTGCCGGGAAGGAATCCGCGAGCCACGGCGGCTGATCGGCTTCTACCAGCGCTGCCTGCAAGGGCGCGCCAGCAAAGACCACGACGGCGCCTTCTGCCAAGCGCAGCGTTCCGACCTGCCCGCCGCCGGCAATTTCCGCGCCGGGGGAGACAGCGACCGCCCCCGAGGTGGCCCCCTCTAGCGCCAGGCGCCCTTCAAGCACCGCAATGTTTGCCGTCGAATCCGGCGAGGTAAGACACAGGGGCGACTCCCCGCGCTTGAAGTAATCCTGCCCGTGCAAGGCGGCGGACCACTGAGCGCAGCCGGAGAGACAATAGCCACTGACGCTGGCGCGGTTCAGCACGGCCTCGGGCGCCACCGCCATTGCGCGACAATCCACCGCGATTGCCGCCGCGGCCAAGTTTCCGAAGGTGACCGGCACCGGGCGCGACAACTCCGCCAAGTGCCAATTCGCCGCTTCCTGCCAACTGCCGCCCTGCTTCTCCGCCCACCACATCACGCCTGGCTCGAGCGCAAAGGCGTTGAGATTCACCGAGCCGCCCACGCCCTCCACCGTGATCTGCCCTTGCCCATCGGCCCGGCAGTCGAAGCGCATCACCATCCAGTTGCCCGCGGTGGTCTCCTGCGCGATTGGCACGCGCGCCAATTCGCCCGCCGCCGACTCCGCGCCGCACGCCACCATCTCATTCGCCGCGGCCAATGTATAGCAGCTCTCCTCGCCGCTCCCCCAGTCATTTCCGCGCCCGGCCAGCAGCGTCAATGTGTACACCGCCCCGGCCTCAAGTCCCGAGAGCGTGAGCACCACGCACTCGCCGTTACTATTGAGCACGCCCCCGTTCCACGCGCCGGTTACGGGCGTCTGCGGAAAATCCTCCACTCGGCCGGGGAATTGCCCGGACTGCAACACGCCCGCCGCGCCACACAATGCCGCACTCGAGCCCTCGACCGCCACCGTCACGGGCGAAGGCGTTCCATCGGGCGCACGCAACGCCCCCGGCGCAAGTGCCAGCCGGTTCCAGACATACTCGCCCACCCCGCGCCACGGGAAACGCGAGCTCAGCGTGCCGGCTGCGCCCTCCTCCGAGAGGTTCCCGAAGGTGGCCAAGAGCAACGGCTCGGCGGCCAACACCTGCCCCAACAACAGCCCAACAGCCAACGCCACCTGACGCATCACGCCCCCTACGGCTGCAAGGTGATCCCCGCCGGCAGCGATGGCACGGGCACCTCGTCGGGATAGGGCACCCCCTCGCCGCTGGCCTGCACACTCGGCATTTGCGCTCCGCGAGCGCGCAGCAGGCGGCCCATCTCATCGCGCAGAGCGCGCGTGATCTCGGGGCGCAAGGCGGCAAGGTTCCGGCTCTCGGAGAGGTCGTGCTCCAGGTCGTAGAGTTCGAAGGAGCGGTCGCTATGCTGATAGATTAGCTTCCAGGGCCCCTGCCGCAAGGCCGAGTAGAAGTTGTAACTCCGCCCGGCTGGCCCCTCGCCCCACTGATTGGGGTAGTGCCACAAGAGTGCCCGTGCCTGACCATCTGCGCGCACCGTCGCGCGCTGGGCGCACAGCACCGGCAAAAAACTCTCGCCATCGATCACCTGCGCCAAGACCCCATCGGCGTGAACGCCCGCCGGCGTCTCGGCCAACCTCTCGGGCAACGGCACCTGCGCGGCCTCGAGCAGCGTGGGATAAAAGTCCTCAATCATCACCGGCTCGTGCGAGATGGAGCCCGCGGGCACGCACCCCGGCCAGCGCACAATCATCGGCTCGCGCGTGCCCCCCTCGTAGCACGAGCCCTTCCCGCCCCGCAGCGGCGCGTTCGCCTGGGCCAGGCGCCCGGAGACCGAAAGCCCGCCATTATCCGCCATAAAGAGCACCAAGGTGTTCTCCGCCACGCCCAGCGCCTCGAGCTTATCAAGCACGGCGCCGAGAGCATCATCCATTCCCTTGATCAGCGTGCAGTAGTTGCGCTCAGTCGTATTCCAGGCCAGCCCATCCTGCGGATTCGGATTGGCCGTATCCTGCGCCAAGTCCTGACTCGTCGAGCGCGAGGCATCCCATGTCGTCTCGTTACGCAACGGCGCGTGGAGTGCGTAGAGGGCAAAATAGAGGTAGAAAGGCTGCTCCGGATGGGCGAGCACGTGGCGCTCCAGCGAGCGCAAGGCCATATCCGCCAAAGCATCGGTCTGAAAGACATTCCGCTCGTAGTAGCCATTCTCGTCCAACCCCGGCGTGGCAAACTGCACATAGCTGCCCGTATTACCATACCGCTTGTCGCCGCGATAGTTCGCCGGACCGCCAATCTCGCTGCCGGCGATATTCTCATCAAACCCAAAGGCGCGCGGATCGGCCCCCGGCGTGGTCGGCGCCTGAGAGGCCTCTTCGTTGTAGTGCGACGACCCGGCCCCCCAGTGCGCCTTGCCGCAGTGAATCGTGTAATATCCCTGCTCGCGCAAGAGCTCCGGGAAGGTCCGCGCACACGTGTAAGGGTGCTCCATCGTATACGCCACCGCGCCCTCCGCCGCGCCAAAGGGCGGCTGGTAAAACTTCCCCGCGCTGTCGCTCCGCCACGGCGGCTGACACCGCCCCTGCGGCTGCGTCCCCGCCGGCTGCAACCCGTTCGCCGACCACCTGGGCGGCTTCAACCCCTCGCCACGCTGCGTCAACCGATTGTTCTGATTCACCCCCAACGTCCAATCCGTCACACGATGGCGCGCGGCATTCATCCCACTCATCAACGAACAGCGCGTGGGCGAGCAGACCGCACTGGCATACGCCTGCGTAAAGAGCATCCCCTCACGGGCCAACCGCTCCATATTCGGCGTGCGATAGCGCCGATTCAGGCGCGTGGGCACCAGCTTCCCGTGGCGATAGAGAAAGGGCTGCGATGTATCCTGCCAGCCCATATCATCCACCATAAACAAAACGATATTCGGGCGCTTCTCCCCCTGCGCGCCCACAGAAGTCCTCGCCGCCAACCCCGCCACACCGGCGCCCAGCAACTGCAAAAAAGCTCTTCGCGTCATTATCCTTGCTCCTTACACATCTTCCGGCACAACGCCATCAACACACCGCTAACCTTTCCATTGCCACTGCGCGCCCCCAAGGGCCCTCACAGTCACGCACCCATATTATCACCACCCCCGGCAAAGTCAAGACCCCGCCTGCAACTTTCCGCCCGCTGCGTACACGCGTCGACAGGGCGCACGCCGAATACACGCCACGCGGGTAACCACACCGAAACACGCGGGGGCGAGTGGAGGCCGCCTTGGCGCCTAAATGTGACCCCGCCCGCGAGCAAGCTCCCGGGCACGCCGAGGGGTGCCGCCTCCGGCGGACACCTTCATTCCCACTGGGCGACACGTGCAGTCATCAGCGAGGTTTACGCTCGGCGAGGGAAAAGAGGGTGTAGCACTTGCCATCCTTAGCAGTGAAGGTGAAGCGATTAGCAGGGAAGCCTTGATAAACATCGTCACCTTGGGGGAACATTACAGAAAAGCGCCCGGGGAGATACTTGGGCCAAACCGGAGCCTCCGGAGCGGACTCTAAGTAAGCCTTAATGGAGGCGGCCTCTGCTTCTGTTGGCTCCACTGTACCCGGAGCCACCAGCACATGAGGCGCAGCCTTCGCTACAAAACAAGACGTTCCCGCCACAGGTTTGGCCACCGCGAAATAGGCCGTGGGCTCCAAGTTTAGCGTTTGATAGAGCCACGGCGCAAAGACGGCCATCGGTGCGGTGTGTTGCGTATCGAGTGTAAACATCGCGCGATGAAAGCGGTTGTAGCGGCCATACCAGACGCATTGATCCAGAAGCCCCGAAGTGATGACCTCGCGATAGGTAAGCCCCTGCGGATCAGCCTGGTAGCGCGCGAGCATCGCCTGAACCTCACGCCCAAGCCGGAATTGCAACACCACGGCTGCCCCCAACCACAACAAGACAACCGGAACAGCCACCACCGCAAACGCCCGCCAGCGCGGCAGTTGAGCCCGTAACTTGATTACTAACACCATCAACGCCATGGTTGTCGGCAACGCCACACGAATAACCCCATTCGTCGAGATAATCAGGTAACTGGCGTAGGCGGCCGCAAAGTAGAGCCACCATTCGAGCGAGCCCATCAAGATTGAACGCCAATCCCGCCGCTTAAGCCACAGCCCCCACAGCAACAGCACCGCAAGGACTGGCGGCCACAGCAACAGCATGAAGCTCACCTGCGAGCGAACAATCTTAGCAATCATAAAACCGATGCCATCGCCAATAATCGTTGAGGCCGCACGACTGCTAGAGGCAGGTCCCAACACCAAAAAGGCCCCGCCCACTGCCATCAACACCCACGCCACCGCCTGCTGTGGCGTAAACGCCACGCGCCGCGTACAGACCGAACGAATCACCATACTCCCGGCCAATGCCACAATCATCGGCAACACAAAACACTCTTGCGTCCAACCATACAGAAAGGCGAACGGCACCATCCACCACCGCAACCGCCGCCACAGCACCATCGCCAACAACGTCGCCGTTGCAGTCCACAAGTAATTCAGCGAAAACGCAATATTCAGCGTCGTCTCGCCATACCAAAGGCACCACCAAATCCCAGCCGCCCCCAATGCCCACGCCCATGGGCTCGATCTCCCCCACCGCAATCCACCCTCGTGTAAAATCAGCCAGGTAAAAAGCCCCCACATCACCGTATTGAGCACATCAAAGAGCGTCCACAACCGGAAGCCCGAGAAGAGCGCCGTAATCCCATGCACAATCACGCGGCCATTACCCGGCGGATTAAGATATTCACGCATCTGTTGATGGACCACATCTGCTAGGGAAGCGACACGGTGCGTTGTGTCAAAGCCACTATTATTGCCAGCAAACGCATACGCCAAGGTGTCGTGATCATCCACGCAAAACCAGTTGATACAGAAAACACCTAAAAGAACGATTACAACCACGGACAGCGGGAGCCAGTAACGCTTAAGAGACTGAAACATCAGTGTTCCTCCTGGATGATATAGACGGGTCTACGCTTGGTTTCGAGGTAGGTTTTGGCGAGATAAGCGCCTAGGATACCTGTAACAAAGAGTTGAAGACCACCGAAGAAGACGATGATACACACCAATGAAGGCCAACCGCCGACGGGATCGCCGAAGATGAGCGCCCGCCCGACCACAAATAAGAGCGCGAGGAAGGCTACAAAGCAACAGCCTATGCCAAGCACCGCCGCCACCTGCAACGGTGCCGTAGAGAAAGCCATAATACCATCCAAACTGTAGCGGAAGAGTTTCCAAAAGGACCACTTGGTCTCACCTGCCTGCCGCTCAATGTTAGGATACGAAATCCAATATGTTTTAAAGCCCACCCACTGATAAATCCCCTTCGTAAACCGATTAACCTCGGCAAGCGAGAGAATCGCGTCGCGCACCTGCCGCGTCATCATTCGATAATCGCGCGCGCCATCAACCAAGGCCACCTCCGAGAAGTGCCGCATCAGCCAGTAGAAACGACGAGCAAACCAGGAACGTATGGGCGGCTCACCCTCCCGAGAACTCCGCCGCGTAGCCACGCAGTCAAACCCCTCGCCATCAATCTTCTGCAGCATATCCGGCAACAGCGTGGGCGGATCCTGCAAATCAACATCCATCGTGACCACCTTGGCCCCCGCCGCCTTGCGCAACCCGGCCAACAATGCAGCCTCCTTCCCAAAGTTGCGCGAGAAGGAGATGTAATGAACGCGTGAATCCTGCCGGGCGAGAGCACGGAAACGCTCTAGCGTCTCATCCGTTGAACCATCATCCACAAAGATGAACTCCACCGATGGCAACCCCGTGGAATCTACCGCCGCGACAAACGCATCGACACACCGAGCCTCATTGAAGCACGGCACCACCACCGATAATTCGATCGCTTGGGCCATAAAAAGCACACCTTCCTTTTACGTGCTTCAAGGAGGCCCTGAGAAAGCCCGGCAATAAACACGCAAAGGAAGGTGTGCCCATACGGCACACCTCGTCTAACGTGTTGCTTATTGCCAGAAAGTTCTCAGGTTTCCTTGGAGCAACGGTTAGCACAAAGTGCAAGAATCATCTGTAGCTCGCCTACAGTGGCACCCAGTATAGCACAACACCGCGCTGTTTTACCGCATAAATCTACGTGCAACCTCTACATCCCAATCCGAGCCGCGCGAGTCTCCCGCAGATACCCTTTTTAAGGTAGGCCCTACCTCGGGGTGAGCTAGGGCCTAGGTCGAGGCGAGGTAGGCCCTAGGTCGAAATGAGGTAGGCGCGGGGGCAACTTGAAGCCGGAGCGAGCGAAACTATTAAGTGCACCGCTTATTGGAATTAAGAGGCCCTCTTAATGATTCCGGCCGCTCCAGGCGAAGGGGAAAGGGCGCGGCAGGGAGAGTGGCCGGGGGCTTGGAGCCAGGCGCTCGCTGACACTCGCTGCACCGCGCAAGCGCGGTGCCACAACACCGCCAACGGTAGGAGGAGAACTGGCCTTTCGGTAAGCGGCTCACGAGCCGGGCGGGGCGGAGGCCAGGGCGCGGCCATTGGAGCAGCCGGGGGGGCCAGGCGGGCGCAGCAGGGGGTGTAGCCGGGGGCCTTCTACGGCGGACACCTGGGAATGGGGGGCTTGGGGGGTCTCCCCCAACGGCCTGGGCGTGCTGGGCGGTGAACGGTGAACAGAGAACGGTGAACGGTAGCCCACCCTCCCGTGCCTACAGCCGAAGTGCCCGCAGGGCGCATCGGCCGGGGTGGAGCGCACCGCGCTCCCGAGGGGTGTGGGGGCGAGAAGTCCGCAGGAGCTATGTCAACAGCCCCCGCAGGCGGAGGGGTTAGGGGGCGTTATCGCGGGCGAAGGCGAGGAGCTCTTCGCGGGAGGCGCCGTCGAGTTGGCGGGTGTAGGCGGCCTTGAGGAGTTGGCCGAGGGCGGGGCCGGGGGTAAAGCCGAGGGCTAGGAGGTCGCGGCCGGTGAGGAGGGGCGGGGGGAGGATGGGTTCGGCGGCGAATTGGGCGAGACGCTCCTGGGCGAGGGCGTAGAGGTCGAGCTTGGCGTGGGAGGAGAGACAGTCGAGACGGTGGAGTTCGAGTTCGAGCGCGATAGTGGGGCGGCCAAGGAAGCGGCGCGCGGTGGCGGGCTTCATCTTGGGGAGATCGACAAATTGCATGTGGCCGGCGACGGCGGTAGTGACCGCATCGATGGTTTCGCGGCTTTCTTTGAAGCGGCGGAGGATGGCAGGGGTCATCTCGGCGCCGATGGCGGCGTGATTGGGGGTGCGATAGGCGGGGGAGCCATCGAGCTTGGTGCCGACTTGGAGGGCGGCGGGCTTGCCGATGTCGTGGAGGAGGCAGGCCCAGACCAGTTGAGGGGCGCGGGGGGCGGGGGCGAGGTCGAGCATTCGCGCGGTGTGGCGCCAGACGTCGCCCTCGGGGTGCCAGATGGGGTCTTGGAGGCAACCGCGCAGGGCGAGGAGCTCGGGGAAGAAGGTGGCCAGGAGACCGCTGCCGGCGAGGAGGTCGAGGGCGGCGGAGGGGGCGGGCGCTTCGCAGAGGGTACGGAGGAACTCGGTGCGGATGCGCTCGGCGCTGACGCAAGGGAGGTGGGGGGCTTCGGCGCAGAGGGCGCGCCAGGTGGCCGGCTCAATGCGCCATTGGCAGACGGTGGCAAAGCGGATGGCGCGCAGGAGGCGGAGGCGGTCTTCGCGGAAGCGGCGGAGGGGGTCGCCGACGGTGCGCAGGAGGCCGGCACGGAGGTCATCGAGGCCGCCGACATAGTCGATGATCTGCTCGGCGAGGGGGTCGTAGAAGAGGGCGTTGACGGTGAAGTCGCGGCGCTGGGCATCGTGCTCGGCGGGGGCGTAGGCGATGGAGGTGGGGTGGCGGCCGTCTTGGTAGCCGCCGTCGGTGCGGAAGGTGGCCACGTCGTAGGAGATGCCGCCCAGGACCACGAGCATGACGCCGAAGGCCTTGCCCACGCCGACGCTCTGGGCGGGGAAGAGCGCGGCCACCTGCTCGGGGGTGGCGGAGGTGGCGATGTCGATATCCTTGATGGGCGCGCCGCGGAGGGCATCGCGCACGCAGCCTCCGGCGAAGTAGGCGGTGAAGCCGTGCTCGCGCAGGGCGCGGACGATGATAACGGCACCAGAGAGGAGGTCTTTGCCCGGCGAGAGGAAGTCGACAGTCGACAGTCGACAGTCGACAGGGCGCGTGCCGCGACGGTCCTGCCGGGGGCTAATGGATGTAAAGGTGCCGTCTGCTACGCACATAGCCTAAGGAGGAGGGGAAGAGAGTCCCCCGAAAGCTTATCCGTCGCGTGAGCGAACTGTCGACTGTTTCCTGTCGACTGTCGACTTCACTCCGCGAAGGGGCAGCGGACAAGGCGGCCGGAGGGGAGGGTGCGGAGGTCGGGGGGCGTGGTGGCGCAGGCTTCGCGGGCGCAGTCGCAACGGTCGGAGAAGCGGCAGCCGGGGGCGTAGTGGCCGGGGCTGGGGACCTGACCGGGGATGGCGCGGAGGGTCTTGCCGCGCGTGGCGTGGGAGGGGAGGGCCTCGAGGAGGGCGCGGGCGTAGGGGTGCTTGGGGCCGGCGAAGAACTCGGCGGCGGGGGCTTGCTCGACCACTTGGCCGGCGTACATCACCGCCACGCGGTCGGCCATCTTGTAGACCACGCCCATGTCGTGGGTGATGAAGATCATGCCGGAATCCTTGCTGTGGAGCTGGAGCATGAGCTCGAGGACCTGAGCCTGGATGGTGACGTCGAGGGCGGTGGTGGGCTCGTCGGCGATGATGAGCTGGGGTTCGAGGATGAGGCACATGGCGATCATCACGCGCTGCTGCATGCCGCCGGAGAGCTCATAGGGGTAGCAACGCATGGCGAGGGCCGGATTCTGGATGCCGACCTTCTCGAGCCAGGCGAGGGCCTTGGCGCGGGCGCCTTCCTTGGAGATCTCGGTATCGTGGATGCGCACGGCCTCGACAATCTGGTCGCCAATGCGCACGAGCGGCGAGAGGGCGGTCATCGGGTCTTGGAAGATGACGCCAATCTTCTTGCCGCGGTAGGCGCGGATTTTGGCGATGGGCAGCTTGAGGAGGTCGACGCCCTCAAAGAGGATTTCGCCGCCGAGGATCTTGGCCGGGGGCGAGGGGAGCAGACGCGGAATGCACATCGAGGAGACGGACTTGCCGCAGCCGGATTCGCCGACCACGCAGAGGATTTCGCCGCGGTTGACCTCGAAGGAGACGTCCTGGACGGTGGTGACGGCCTGGCGGGTTTCGTCGTTCTCAAAGGCAATCGTGAGATTGCGCACCTGCAAGAGGGGTTGGGCTTGGGCGCTCATAGATCCGCTCCCTTTACTGAAGTTTGCTGAAAGGCTTGGGGTCGAAGGCGTTGCGCACGCCCTCACCAACCATCACCGTGAGGAACATGACCGTAAAGATGGCCAGGGACGGGAAGAGGATGAGCCACCAAGCCCAGCGGTAGACCTGCGCCTGATTGAGCAGCTCGCCCCAGCTCGGGGTCAGCGGCGGCAGACCAAAGCCCAGGAAGTCGAGCGAGACGAGCGCGCCGATAGCTCCGACGAGGAGGAAGGGGAAGAGGGTGATAATCGGCGTGAGGGCGTTGGGCAGCACGTGACGGAAGATGATGCGCGCATTGCTCAGCCCCTGGCAGCGCGCCGCGGCAACGAAGGGCCGATTACGCAGGCGCAGGAACTCGGCGCGCATGTAGTAGGAGAGGCCAATCCAGCAGAAGAGGCCATAGACCAGCAGGAGCAGCCAGAAGCTCCGCCCAAAGACCGAGCCAACCAGCACCATAATATAGAGGAAGGGCAGCGCGGCCCAGATTTCGGTGAAGCGCTGAACCACAATATCCACCTTGCCGCCGAAGAAGCCCTGGATCGCGCCGATGGTCATCCCCAGCGCGGTGGCGGCGATGGCCAGGAGCAGACCGAAGCTCATCGCAATGCGCGTGGCGTAGAGAATGCGCGAGAAGACGTCGCGCCCCGAGCCATCGAGCCCAAAGATGTGCCGGCGGGTGGGCGGGAAGGGGAAGCGAATGTTGTTGCCGGAGTAGACGGTGTAGTGGGTGCCGGCGTCATCGGTCCACGAGAAGCCGTCGGCGGCGGTGATGTCCTTCTCGAAGCCGCGCTTGGCCCAGGTGCGCAACTGAGCGAGGAGCGCCTCGGGCGGGAGGGCCTCGCCTTCGCGGCGCTCCAACTCCACTTCGCCGCCCACCTGCTTGAAGACGTAGCACTGCTTGGGGAGGAAGCGCTGGCCGCCGGGGAGCATAGCGTGGAGGTTGACGCGCAACGAGGCGGGCAGGGCATCACCCGGGGTCGGCGCGAGGGAGAGCATCAGCGACTGCCAGGGGAAGGCGCGCAGGACCATCGGGTGGACCTCCAGCTCGAAGGTGCCGGTGGCCTCGCCCAAGAAGCGGCGATTGAGCTCCGCGCGCAGCTCGGGGGAAAGGTAGATAAGGTCGGCCAGATTGGCGGCCTCGTCGCGCAAGTTCACGCCGGGGAAGAACTGCTCGCAGCTGTCCTGGCGGATGAGCTTGTAGTCGCGCGTCAGGTTAAAGCGGCCGATGGGCTGATTGGGCACGAGCGAGACGGTGACGCGCTTATCCTTCTCCAGGTCCTGCGCGTTGAGCGTTTCGCCCGGCGAGTAGCGCACCGGGGCAAAGAGCGCGAAGTTCTTGGGGTTGGCCGTGAAGGCGGAGCTCTCGACGAAGGTGCGGTAGTCCACATGACTCGTCTCGCCGGCGGCCTTGAGGACGGCTTCGGGCGGCTGAGCACGCAGGAAGGGGAAGCTCCACTCGCCCTCGTAGCGCATCAAGAGCGGCTTGGCGTTGGCAATCATCTCGGCGCAGAGGCTCACCACATAGAGCGCCACCAAGAGCCTCAGCGACCAAAAGGCCAGGCGCGAGCGGCGGAAACGATCCAAGCGCTTCTGGGTGAGGGGAGAGAGGTGAAAGAGTTTCTTCATAGTTCCGGTCCTGTCACTTCGTTGCGTCCATCTGCATCAATTCGAGCGCGGGGGCGTGTACGCCATCGGCCCCCTGGTTCATGCGCGGCACATAGGTAACCTTCTGCACCTGGCCGGGGGCGATAATCCGCCGCCCCTGCGCGTCAAAGTCCTGCGTCTGGCCATCGGCCATCTGGCGCGTCCACCCCTCGCAACGCCCGCTCCCGCTGTAGCGATAGGTGTCGCGCCAGTTCTTAAAGGCGGTCAGCAGCGGATCCTCATAGCGATAGCCGCTCTCGGGGGCGCGGTAGTCAATCGCCAACAACCGCCCCTGCGCGTCATAGCTCCGCTGTTCGTTGCCCAAGCTCCGGAAGGCGACAAAGGCCGGGGCCGTCATCACGCCATCGGCGCGCACGCCCACGCAGGCCACCTCCACCCGGCGCGAGAGCCGCCCGGCCACCTCGGCCGGCGCCTGGTAATCCACCTCGATGGTGCACATCGTCCCCGTGCTCGTCAGCGGCCGCAGACGCACCTTCGCCGCATCGCCCTGCACCACGAACCAGTGGAACCTCATCCCCCGCTCGGGGCTGGCGGCCTCGACGGTCAGCCGGTGCGTGAACGAGCGCCCGCGCACAATACGCGTAATGCAGTTAGGCGTGTCGGCAATGCGCTCGCCGCCCACCAAGTCGAAGTAATCCACGAACTGCACGGGCGCCGTCTCCTGGCGCACGGCTAACGCGAAAGCCGGCGGCAGCGCCTCGGGGGTCAAGGCATGGGCCGCGCGCAAGAACGCTTCGCCATCAATCTGCTTGGGGTCGAAGACGGCAGGATGGGCCGAGGCGGAGAGGTAGCCCGCGTTGCCACGCACATGCTCACGCAACAACCGCTGCATCGTGGGCACCAAGGCCCCGCGCTGCAACATCTCGCGCTTCGCCTCGGGCGGCATCACCGCGATGGCGGCCAGAATGAGTTCGGTCAACGCGCGCTGCGCCCCCTTCGCATCGGGCTTCTCTGCGCTGGAGAGGTCGGCCGAAGCGATGATGGCCGGATTGCGCGCGTAGAGCAGGTCCCCTTGGAAGACCGGACTGTAATCCACCGTTGCGTCATACACATAGAGCTGGTTTGCCGCCGCCAACCGAAAGGCCAGCCCCATCGCCGCGGCATCCGACGAAATCCCGCGCGGAATCGACCGCCAGAAGACCGAGTTCCCCATCATCACCGAGGCATTCCCCACCACCGGCACCGCCGACAGCCCCGTCGAAAAGATCCCATTGGCCAACCCCCGATGCGCCTTTGCGTTCTGCGCCGCCTCGCCATAGAGCACCGGCGTCAGCCCGGGGAAGGCCTCGTAACGCACCGCGCAGAGGTCCTCGTCGCGATTGACATAGAGCACCCCGGCGCACCCCTCCGCCGAGAGCATCGGCCGCACCACCTCCGCGAAGGGCCCAGCGTAGTCCGCGCGCTCAAAAGAACCCTTCGGCGGCAGCAACTGCAGCAGCGTGGTCATGTACCCGCCACTACGCGGATCCCACTCCCACTGCGTGTTGCGCTCATTCACCTCCGCCTCAGCCCCCACCGGAACCTGCGAAACCAACGCCCGCGAAAGCGTCGCGTTCTGCGCGCCCACCTTCGCCGCCTCCCGCGCCTGCGTCAGCACCGCCTTGAAACCCGGCAGCGCCCGCACCGCGCTCAAATCCGCGTCCCCCTCCAACTGCTTGATGTCCACAAACCCCCGCGCCACCGCCTTCTCAAGCCACGTTAGCGCCTCATCCGTCCGACCGGCCCGCGCGCAGACGCACGCCACATTATAGTGCCAATTCGCATCCTGCGGAAAGAGCTTCACCCCTGCGCGCGCCGCGCTCTCCGCCGCCAACAAGTCCCCCCGCCCCAATGCCTCCACAAACTGCGAGAGCGTCCGCTTATGCTGCGGGAACAATCGCGGCATATCAAAGACCGATTGCCCATACGCCGCCACCGCGGTCAGCAGCCACGCCAAGATACACCAAAACCGATTAAAACGCTTCATAAACCAACTTCTCTCACGAATGCCCCTCATTCTACCACAACCCCACCGCCGATACAAACCGCGCGCACAGCACCGCCTCCTGTTTTAGCAACCACAAGTCCGAGCGAAGCGAAGAAACTGTAAGCGTTTTCCGCCAGACCCCCTCTGCGCGTGCCGCGAACCCCCTTTGCGGTTAACCTTCACCTAGCGTGCCCAGGCCTCCTCTGCGCTTCTTTTCTTTGTGTTCCTTGTTGACATAGCTCCTTCGCTTCGCTCGGACTTGTGTTCTTTGTGGTTAAAAAACTGCGTCTATTTCGGCGTGCTATGCGTTTCTCTGTGGTTTCCTCCTGCGTGTATTT
The DNA here is from genome assembly GCA_051884775.1 of Candidatus Spyradenecus sp. Taxonomy (GTDB): domain Bacteria; phylum Verrucomicrobiota; class Kiritimatiellia; order RFP12; family DVOR01; genus Spyradenecus. The sequence continues at coordinate 13,797 of JBJEVY010000111.1, forward strand.
CGGCGTGCCTGCGCTTCTTCGTGGTTTCCCCCTGCGTGTATTTCGGCGCGACAAGGCCTCCACCGCGCTTCTTTTCTTTGTTTTTCTTTGTGTTTCTTTGTGTTCTTTGTGGTTGCTCATCCTGCGTCTATTTCGGCGTGCTTTGCGCTTCTCTGTGGTTTCCTCCTGCGTCTATTTCGGCGTGACAAGGCCTCCACAACCCT
>JBJEVY010000112.1:0-13885 GCA_051884775.1 Candidatus Spyradenecus sp.
ATCCAACTACACTTCGCGTTTCCCTAAAACTTTCCCCGGACAGTAATGGGGCGGATGCGAAATGGACCCGAGGCGGATGCGAAATGGACCCGGGGCGGATGGCCTGGCGGAGCAGGCCCATGCACCACGCTTACCCCCTCAACGCGCTGGAGGCGCACCTCTCGCGAGCGCAGCGAGTCCCTCACGGCCCGCAGGGCCACCTCACGCGGGCACAGCCCGCACCTCTCGCGAGCGTAGCGAGCTTACCGTTCACCGTTCACCTCTCACCGTTCACGCGAGCGCAGCGAGCCCCCGGTTTGACGCAAGGGCGGAAGTCCGCTATAATGCGCGCGTTTGTATCTCATTAGAAGGATAGTAGCTATGTATACCGCTTCCGATTTGAAGAAGGGCCTCAAGATTATGTTTGAGGATCAGCCCTGGATTATTACGGACTTCGACTTCTCCAAGCCTGGTAAGGGCCAAGCCATCTACAACTGCAAGCTGCGCAATATGCTCAACGGCTCGGGCAAGAGCTGCTCGTTCCGCTCGAACGACCGCTTTGAGAAGCCCGATTTGGCGCAGATGCCCCTGGTCTTCTCCTACGAAGACAACGGCACCTACATCTTCAACGACGAAGACTACAACGAAATCCGCGTCTCCAAGGAAGTCCTCGGCAACAAGACCTACTTCCTGACCGACGGCCTGGAAGTCGATGCCCTGCTCTACGAAGAGAATGTCATCGATGTGGAGCTCCCCTCCTTTATCGAGCGCAAGGTCATCAAGTGCGATCCTGGCGTGCGCGGCAACACCGCCGCCGGCAAGGTCACCAAGCCCGGCACCGTCGAAGGCGGCTACGAACTGCCCGTGCCCCTCTTCATCAATGAGGGCGACCTCATCCGCATCGACACGCGCACCGGCGAGTATGCCGACCGCGTCAAGGCCTAATCCCCCCGTCGCCCAAAGGAGCGCTATGGCCAAGCAAGACCTCCCCAACCTCCAAGACGTCTCCCGCGTGCCCGAGGAACTCCTCCCGGTCCTGCACTGGTGGCAGGATAAGGGCCCCAAGACCCTCGCCTTCACCGCTGCCGGGCTCCTCGTGGCCGCCGCCATCTTCTATGGCGTGCGCCAGCGCGAGGCCAAGCAGGACGTCACGGTGCAGAACCTCGCCTTCGCCACGCAGGCTGAAGAGTTCAGCACTGTTGTCAATGCCGGAGGCCAGGCCGCCGAGCTCGCGCGCCTCGACCAGGCCCGCGCGCTCTACGCCGCCGGGGACTACGAAGGCGCCCTCGCCGCTTATGAGGCCGCCTGCAAGCGCTTGGACGATCCGGCCCTTGCCGACATCGCCCGCCTCGGTCGCGCCCGCACCCTGGAAGCGCTCGACCGTCTGGACGAAGCGCTCGCCGCCGTCACCGAGCTCGAGGCCACCGTCGCCGCCAGCGCCGTGCCGCACTACCTGGCCGGTGAAGTGCCGATGGCCAAGGCCATCATCCTCTGCCGTCAGGGCGACAAGGCCGCCGCCAAGGCTGCCCTCGCGCCGGTTCTCACCGCCACCGAGCCCTCGCCCTTGGCCAAGTACGCCCCGCAGGCCGAGCGCCTCGCGAAGATGATTGATGCCTACGCGCCCAAGAGCCTCTTTGACAAGGCCGCTGAAGTGGCCCCCGCCGCGCCCGCTCCCGAAGCGAAGTAAGCCTTAGGCCACAATAAACAGAACGGGCAGGACCTCGCCGGTCCCGCCCGTTTCGTTTGTCTATCCTCAGTCTTGCAGCGTCTCGTCTTCCACCGAGAGCGTGGCAGAGGCCTGCGCGCTAAAGTGTTCGGCGAGGACGCGGCGGACAATCGGGCCGGCATCGCGGCCGCCGCCCACGCCATTATCGAGCATCGCGCAGACAACAATCTCGGGCGATTCCACCGGCGCAAAGGCCACTGACCAGACGTGCTTGCGCTTGACGCCGCGGTCGATATACTCGGCGGTGCCGGTCTTGCCGGCCACGCGCACGCCCTCAACTTGCATCGTCTGGCCGGTGCCGCGGTCGACCACCATCTCCATGCCCTCGATGACCGCGCGCAGCGTCTCCTCGCCCCAGGGCAGGCGACGCTGGAGTTCGCCTTCCGGGCCAAAGGCCACCAGGCGCGGACGGTAGACCGCCCCGCCCGCGGCCAAGGCCGCCACGCCATGGGCCACCTGCAGGGGCGTCGCCGTCACAAAGCCCTGACCGATGGCGCATTGGGCGGTGTCGGCCGGGTTCCAGGTGCCCTCACCGGGGCGGGAGAAGTGCGCGCGCTTCCACTCGGCACTGGGCATCAACCCGGCAGCCTCGCCCGCGAGGTCGATGCCCGTACGCTCGCCGAAGCCGGCTTGGCGGGCGGTGGCAGCGATGGCCTCCATCCCGATGCGCGTGCCCAAGGTGCAGAAGTAAGGGTTGCAGGACTTCATCAGCGCTTCGCGCAGGTTCAGTTCGCCGTGGCCATACTTGTAGTGACAGCGAAGGCGGCAGCCGAAGTCGGTAAAGAGGCCGGTGCACTCGAAGAGGGTCTCGGGGTCGAAGCGCTGCTCCTGGGCGGCGATGGCCACGAAGGGCTTGAAGACCGAGCCCGGGGAGTACTGGGCCTGAATGGCGCGGTTGAAGAGGGGCTTATCGGGGTTGTCGATGAGCTGCTGCCAGGCGGAGCGGGAGATGGCGGGGATGAAGGCGTTGAGGTCGTAGGTGGGGGCGGAGGCGAGAACGAGGATATCGCCATTGCGCGGGTCGAGGGCCACCACGGCGCCCGGGCGTCCGGCGAGGGCGGCCTCGGCTGCGCGCTGGAGAGGGAGCGAGAGGGTGAGGGTGAGGTCGCGCCCCTGCTCGGCGTGGCGGCGGACCCAGCGTTCGCGGGTGTAGACGCGCGAATCGACGCGGAGCATTACTTCGCCGCTGTTACCGGCGAGGAGGTGGTCGTACTGCCGCTCCAGGCCGGTGCGACCGCGCGGATCGGGCAGGCGGTAATCCCAGAGCGTGCGATCGGCGGCCGCTTTGGTGCGCTCACCCACGTAGCCCAGGGCGTGAGCGGCGAGGGCGCCATTGGGGTAGATGCGCCGGGGCATCGGGCGAACTTCGACCCCGGGGAGCTCCTCGGCCCACTCGGAGAGGTAGGCCACCGTGCGGAAGTCCACATCGCGCCAGGCCACCAGGGGGATGGGGCGGGATTCGTTGACATGGCGGGCCACCTGCTCGCGCGTCACTTGGCGAACCAGACCGAGGCGCTCGGCGAGCTGATCGATGAGCGAATCGACGGCGAGGATGGTATTGCGCCAGGCGCCGGGCTGGCTGAGTTCCTCGCAGTAGATGACCACTTCGTAGGCGGGGCGGTTGTCGGCCAGCACCTCGCCGTGGCGGTCGAGGATGCGCCCGCGCAGGCCAGGCACCTCCACCCGGCGCAGACTCTGGCGCTCCTTCACGCCATCATAGCGCATGTTCTCGCGCACTTGCACCCGCCACAGGCGCGCAGTCAGCACCCCAAAGCCCACCAAAAAGCACATCAGCAGCACCCAGAGCGTCCAGCCGTGGACCACGCTCGCCTGCGACTCCTCAATTTGCATGGCCCAGGACCTCCTCCTGCTTGGGCTTGAGCACCCGGAAGTCCACCCGGCGGGCCAACGCAAAGGCCGCCGTGCCCCCCAACGCCCCCGCGCAAGGCGTAGCCAAGAGCCCGGTCAAGCTCGGCGCAAGCGCCTCGGCCACCACCCCCGGCCAGCACGCGCTCCACGCCCACACCCACAACCGGAAGACCGGCACCAGCGCCACGCCCCACAGCAACCCATGCAGCGTGCCCACCTGCTCGGGGAAGCTATCGCGGAAGAAGCGAATGCCGCCCCAAATCATCAAGAGAAAGAGAATGCACGTGCCCGGCGGCAAATCCCAATCGCACTCCAGCAGCGCGCCCCCCCAAAGCGCCACCCACGCACCCAAGCGCGGCCCGCGCGTGGCCATCCAATACCCCAACCACGCCGGCACCACCGCCAACTGAATCGCCGGCGCGCTCGGCAACAGGCGATTGAGCGCCCCCACCAACACCGCGGCAAAGAGCGTCAGCCAGACCGCGTCCCACCCCCGTTCACTCGTCCCCATCGCCCTCGGTCTCCGGGCTCGGCGCGGCCGCCACCATCACAAAGGCCGTCCGCAGGAGGGTTGGATCCACTGCTGGAGCCACGAGCACCTCGTTGAGCAGCCCGCTCTCCTCGCGCTGCACCGTCACCACGCGCCCAATGAGCAATCCGGCCGGAAAGAGGCCGCCGCTGCCCTCGGTAAAGACCTCCTGCCCCTCGCGCAACTTGGCGTGCTTGCCCACAAAGCGCATCACCAGCGGCCGGGCCACATAGAGCGCCTCCTCGGCCTCGTCGCGCCCGAAGTCCAAGCCCTCGCTTCCCTGCACCACCCCCTTGAGGTCCCCAGGAATCTCCGCAGCCACGCGGCAGAGCGGATCTGAGAGCAGAATCACTTCGCACCGATGGCGCGTGACACCGGCGGCCACGCGGCCAACAAGCCCCTCTGGCACCACCACCGCATCCCCCGCCTTCACCCCCTGCGCAGAGCCCACGGCCAAACTCAACCGCGGCCAAACGCCCAATCCGCCACCATGCGCCCACACCGGCGCAGCAACCACCTTCGCCGGCTGCGCGCGTTGCCACGCGAGGGCAGCGCGCAGCGCGCCATTCTCCTCGGCCAAGCGCTCGGCCTGGGCAAGCATCACGCGCAGTCGCTCGATTTCGGCAGCCTGCGTCTCACGCACCGGCCCATCGCACAATCCGCGCCACGCGGCCCCCAGCCGGCCCGAGACCTGCTGGCCCACGGCCGACATCGCACGCTGGAAGGGATAAAGGATTTCTGCACAAAAGCCCCGCACCTGCCGATTCGCACCCACGAACAGCAACACGCCAAGGGCAGCCAAAAGCCAAAGCCACGTGCGCTTCATATCAGCTCGCTACGCTCGCGATGGCAGCGGCGGGAAAGGAGAGGAAAGCGGCCCCGGTCAATATCCGTTGCAGCACGCATCCTGTCATCTGTCATCTGTTCTCTCAACTCGCCACACGCGAGCACGCCTTAGTGGCGGCGGGCCAGGTGTTCTTTGTAGAAGTCGAGCTCTTCGAGCATACGCCCGGTGCCGTTGGCCACGCCCGAAAGGGGGTCATCGGCCACAATCACAGGCAGACCGGTCTGGGCGGCGATGAGGCGATCGAGCCCGCGCAGGAGCGAGGAGCCGCCGGAGAGGACGATACCGCGGTCGACCAAGTCGCTAGAGAGTTCCGGCTTGGCCTCGGCCAAGAGGTTCCGCACGGCATCGACAATGGAGGTGACCGGATCCTTGAGGGACTCGCGAATCTCCTCGGAGGTGACCAAGAGGGTCTTGGGCAGGCCGGCAACCAGGTCGCGCCCACGCACTTCCATCGTCATCTCCTCGGTCAACGGATAGGCCGAACCGATGGAGACCTTGATATTCTCGGCCATGCGCTCGCCAATGAGCAGGTTGTAGACGCGGCGCATATACTGAATGATGCACTCATCCATCGTGTCGCCACCCACGCGCACGCTCTTGGCCTGCACAATGCCCGAGAGCGAAATCAACGCCACCTCGCAGGTGCCGCCGCCAATATCCACAATCAAATTACCCGCAGGCTCGGAGACCGGGAGCCCCACGCCAATGGCCGCAGCCATCGGCTCCTCAATGAGCGTGACATCGCGCGCGCCGGCATGCTTGGCCGCCTCTTCCACCGCGCGCCACTCCACCTCGGTGATCTCCGAGGGCACCGCAATCACCACGCGCGGACGCAACACCTTGTGCCCGCGCGCCTTGGAAATAAAGTAGCGAATCATGGCCTCGGTGATATCAAAGTCTGCAATCACGCCCGACTTCATCGGCCGCGCGGCCTCAATGCCCGCCGGCGTGCGCCCGAGCATCCGCTTGGCCTCTTCACCCACGGCCAGAATCTTCTTCGTGCCCTTCTGCATCGCGACCACCGAGGGTTCGCGAATGACCACACCCCGCCCCTTCATAAAAATCAAGGTATTGGCCGTCCCAAGGTCAATCCCAATATCGCACGAAAGCAAGTCCCGAATATGCTTAAACAGCCCGGCCATAGCAGCTCCTTCAATAAATACGCGCCTACGATACCATAAACCTTTGTCCCACGGCAACTAGCTAGCGGTTGGCTGCTAGCCGTTAGCGGTTAGCTCGCGTGCCGCGATGGGCAACCTGGAGAGGCGCGGCAGCGCAAGGGGTGCTGGTGCGGTCAAGGGCTGCTCGCCCTGCCTAGGGGTTCGGGGGCAAGGAGCCCCCGGGCGCCCCGGCGCTGTTACAGAAGATCCACTGGGTGGGGCAAGGGGTGGCGAGGGCATCGGCGAAGGGGGCCACTTGGCCAACGGTGATGCCAGGCTCGAGGTAGAAGAAGACGGCGTAGGTCTTGCCGTCGTTGACATCAACGCGCGCCATTACCTCGCGGATGGTCTGGGGGGTGACGCCGGGGTAGCACTGGCGCGTGAGGGCGGGGTCGGGTCCATCGACTGTCCAATCCTCAAGCATCTGGCAGAGCGTGGCCTGGACGCCGCCACCCGCGGCCGGGGCAAGCTCGACCTCCCAGGGCTGGAAGACGCGCTTTTCGCGCACATTCCACGCTGCATCGGGCAGGAGCGCACGGATGGGAATCTGCCCCGGTTCGGGCGCGTCGATGACAAAGGCACCCTGCTGCTCCAAGGTCACCAAGAGCCGCGCCAGGGGAATGCAATCGCGCACCGGGAGCTCGGGGGCGAGGCGCACACGCAGAAAGACATCGCGCGGATCTTCGGCCAAGGCCTTGAGTTGCGCGAGGAGGCCATCAATCGACTTCAACATCTCGGCGGAGATCTCCACGCTGTGGTGGTAGACGCGCGGCGTGGCCAGCTTCTCCCACTTCAGGCGCACCACCACGCTCTGGCCTGCCGTCATCCCGGCCTTGGCGCGGAACATGCCATAGGCGTGGCTCTTGGGCGCGGAGAAGGGCAGCCCCAAAATGGCGTTCGCTTCGGTGTACGCCGCCGCGATGGCCGCAGGCATCACATCGTCGGCCGCGCACTGCCCCACAAAGGGAAAGCCACGCGCCGAGACCTCCTGGCCGGGGTCGGACCACTGGTCGTTCACAAAGTCCGAGAGCGGCCGAAAGGGCGCGGTGGGGTCGGCGGCCGGACGCAGTGCCACGGTAACGCGCTCGCCCTGGGCCATCGGCAACCCCCGCTGGAGTGCGGCGGGCTTCCCCTCGGGCAACCCCACCGCGCGCAGCGCGCGGGCCACGGTGGCCGGGCCGTCCCAAGCCATCGCAACGCCCTCATAGGCGCGGTCGCTCAAGGCTCCAAGCAGGAAGAACTCCACCTCATAGTGCTCGCCCAGGCCGGTCAATTCGGCCAAGAGGTAAACCTCGCCCGCCTCGGGAACGGCCACACAGGTGGGCGAGATGGCCTCGCGCGCCTCAGGCAGTCCCTGCTGCCAGGTTTCCTTCGCCTCGGGGTGGGCAAAGGTGTAGGGCTGCGGCCCCTCCAGGGCCAAGGCCGCGCGCGCGGCCACCAGCAAAATCAACCAAAAGCGCTTCATCGTTCGCCTCCGGCAGCCTGACGATAGGCCACCACAATCCGCAAGGCCTCGGCCTTCGCCTCGCCCTGAACAACCATTCGCCGCCAGGCAGCCACATCCTGGGCGTTCAACTGCACGCCCAGACGCACCTGCACCTCGGCGGCCACCTCTGCCACCGGCGTCTCAAGCGCAAGAGCCGCTGCGGCCGCGCGGTAGGGCGCGCTCGGGCGCAAGGCCACCCAACGTGCCACCAGCACGCCCGCCACGAGGAGCATCCCCAACCCCACGGCAACGGCGGCCACGCGCGCCCAGCACTTAAGCATCGCGCGCCTCCTCAAGCATCGCCAGAATAATCCGTGCCGACTGGTCCGCCGCGCGCTCCAAGAGGTTGTCGTAGGTCTCGGCCGCGTCATCGTCGGCGCAATCACTCATCGAGCGGATGACCAGGCAGGGCTTGCCGGCGGCAAAGGCCACGTGGGCAATCGCGGCGCCCTCCATCTCCACGCAATCGGGCGCGAATTGCGCCACAATCGCATCGCGCGTGGCCCGGTCCGCCACAAAGCGGTCGCCCGAAGCAATCCGCCCCACGCGCACCTGGCCGCCAACCACCCCCGGCCGAGCGCACGCCGCCTGCGCCCAAGCAAGCAGCCGTGCGTCGCCCGAAAAGAACTGCCGCGCGGGGAAGTACTTGAGCATAATCGGATCCTGATCGTGGAAGCAGAGTTCGTGGGAGAGGACCACATCGAGCGTCCGCAACCCCGCGCCCGTCGCCCCGGCGATGCCCACATTGACCACGCAGTCGCAGCCCTGAGCATAGAGCAGCCACGTGGCGCACGCAGCCGCATTCACCTTCCCGATTCCGCAGCAGGCCACCACCACCCGGTGCCCGCGCAACTCCCCAAAGAGGAACTCCGTCCCCAAGGCCGAGAGCGCCCGGTCAACGGTCATCTGCTCGCGCAACAACGCCACCTCGCGATCCAACGCGCCCAATATGCCCCAAATCATAGCAACATCCTTTCCAAGAACTTGAAACGCCGGCATTATAACACAGCCCCGCCCCCCGCGCAGGGCGCCGGGTCGCTACGCGCGTGTAGCGGACAATGGGTTAAGCTTCCAGTTCTGCGCGCCAGGCTTCGGTGCCGCAGAGCTTGGTCATCCACTCGGGGCGGGCCTGCGGGTGGGCGAAGAGGCGCTCGGGGCCGTAGCGGCGGTGGAGGGTGCGCAGAAGGGCGCAGGTGACGGCCCAGGGGCGGAAGGTGCGCGGGTCGGTGACGTGCAGGCGGATGGCGCCTTGGTCGGGGGCCTGGGTGAAGTCGTGGAAGGCGATGCCCGGGAGGGCGAGCGCGTTGAGTTCGGCGGCTAGGCGTTCGCCCTCGAACCAGGGGGCGGAGAGGACGCGGAAGGCGTAGGCCGTGGCGCGGGCGATGTCGAGCTGCGGGAGGGCTTCGGCGAAGACGGTGGCCGGGTAGATGCGCGCGGTCTCCCAGGAGCGGATGGCGGGGGAGGGCGGGATGAACTCGGGCACGGGCGGCCGCTCGAAGGGCGGACACGGGGCGGTCATCGGCGCGGCGAGGTGGGGCAGACCCGACCAAGCGGCAATTTCGGTGGGGAGGCGGCCGTGGACGAGAGGCAGCGCGCAGGGGGCCACGAAGGAGAAGTGCGCCGGCTCGGCCACGGGGCCGTCCTCGACCGTGTGCCAGGGGATGGGGCGGTCGCAGACCAGGCAGGGGAGCTTGGCTTCGGCGCAGGCTTCGAGGGTAAGGAGCAGGGTGGCGAGGTAGGTGTAGCAGCGCACGCCGAGGTCTTGGAGGTCGACGATGAGCAGGTCGAGCCCCGCGAGCATCTCGGCCGTGGGTTTGCGGTGCTGACCGTAGAGGGAGTGGACGGGGATGCCCCAGAGCGGGTGCGTGGCCGAGGCGGTGCGCTCGCCGGCGGCCGCCACGCCGAAGTAGCCGTGCTCGGGGCCGAAGAGGGCGCGAAGCTTCGCCCCGAAGACCCGCCGGCAGGCCTGCGCGGCGGTTTCGCCCGTGCTCAGGAGCGCGGCTTGGTGGGAGAGCAGCCCCACACGCAGGTCGCGAGGTGCCGTGGAGAGCCAGGCCTCGATGCCGGCGCAGCTGGCTGCGCCGGCATCAGCGGACAGCTGACAGCTGACAGCTGACAGCCGCGGCGAGCCGCGACGGGCTGGCTCTTGGTCTGTGGCAAAGGAGCCTTTGTCTTCTACCATAAGTTCCTCCGTCGCGAGAGCGGCTGTCCGCTGTCAGCTGTCCGCTGTCGGCTACTTTTGCGGCGCTTGCGCCACGAGGATGAGGGTGGTGGGGATGGCCTCGCACTCGTCGAGGGCGGCGAGCCAATCGTCGGAGGCGTAGGCGGGGTTGGGGACGGCAGGGGGCTCTTCCAGACGCAGGAGCGTGAGGCCGGCGGCGCGGAAGGCGTTGAACCAGGCGCTGACGGGGTACGCGCGCGAGGCGATGGGCGCGTTGGAGCCGTCGGGCTGCTCGCGGATGTCGTCGAGGGGATGGAAGTAGTTGACCAGGAGGCGGCCCCAGGTGGAGGTGCCGTCGTCGTTCTCGGCCTCCACCCACTCGCCGTTGTAGACGGGGTGGACGGTGGAGAGGACGAAGGTGCCGCCGGGCTTGAGCCAGCGGGTCACGCGCTTAATCAGGCCGAAGGGGTCGTCGACGAACTCGAAGGCGTGCGAGGAGGTGATGAGGTCGTAGCTTGCCTCGGGGGCGGAGAAGGCCTCGATGGCGCCCTGGCGGAAGTCGATGGCGAGCCCGGCCTGAGCGGCGTCGGCGCGGGCGTAGGCGAGCTGCGCTTCGGAGATGTCCAGGGCGGTGCACTGCAGGCCGTGGCGGGCGAGGTAGAGGGAGTTCTGCCCCTCGCCACAACCGAGCTCGAGGGCGGTCATCCCCGGCGTGAGGGGCGGCAGGAGGCGGAGTTCGCGCTCGCCGGGCAGGAGCGGACCGTAGTGGAAGTCCGAGCTGTCGATGCGGGTGATGGCGCGGTAGTCGGCGGCGATGGCATTCCAGTAGCGGCGCTGAGGCTCGCGTTGCTCGCCGATGACAGCAGGCGCGCTGGGTTCGCTACGCGGTTGGCTGTCATTGGCCATCTGTCTTCCCCTGCTTCCGCTGCCAGAGGCTCCAGAGGATGACGCTCTTGCCATCGTCGAGGGTGCCATCGTCAATGGCGCGGTCAATCTCCTCGGCGGTGAGGAGGACGGGCTTGAGGTTCTCGTCGGAATCGAGGCGCTGGGCGAGCGGGGTGGGCTTGAGGCGGGCGTGGAAGTGGTAGTGCACTTCGTCGCAATAGCCCGGAGAGGGGAGGGTCGAGCCAAGATAGGTGAGGGCGTCGACCTCATAGCCGCTCTCTTCGCGCGTTTCGCGCAGAGCGGATTCTTCGGGCTTTTCGCCGGGCTCCATGCAGCCGGCCACCACCTCCAACAGCGTCCGCTCCACGGCCTTGCGATATTGGTGGACCAGCAGGTAGCGACCATCGGGCAACTGGCAAAGGACGCAGACCGCGCCGCGGTGGCGCATCACTTCGCGCGTGGTCCGGCGGCCATCAGGCATCTCGATATCCAGTACATCCACCACCACGGCGCGGCCCTCAAAGGCGCGGCGCGTGGCGAGGGTCTTCTCCACAAAGGCTTGCTCGTCAATCGTTTCCATTGCCTTACTCCATCTCCAGGCGCTGCTCAAGGGCAATCGACCGCTTGCCGCCAAGCTGAACACTGCGCGCATAATACTTGGCCGCCAACTCGCGCTTCGGATCAATCGCCGGCAGACGCGTCATCGTAACGGCCATATTAAAGCAGGCATCGGGGTCGCGCGGGTCCTCGCGCATCAGCGCTTCGAGCACCTTCATCGCCTCCATCGGCAAGTTCTTGGAGAGGTAGACCCCGGCGGCGACCATTCGCGCCTTGCGTCCAACGCGCCCGGAGGCCGGAATGGCCTCGACCAGCTCCAGCGCATCATCGCTACGCCCCTGCAACAGCCGCAAGCGCGCCAGCAGCAACAGCAACTCGGGCTCATCCGGCCACTGCCCCAGCGCCTCGGTCAAGCGCGCCTCCAAGCGGTCAATGAGCTTGTTGCTCCAAAACTCGTTGCACATCGCCACGGCATGGGCGCGCGCCTGGGCATCGGCCTCGGCGGCGGCCTTGGCCTTCGCATCGGATTCGGCCTTGACCTTTGCCTGCGCTGCGCGCATCCGGGCAATCTCCTCGGCCTGCGCCTGCTTGCGCGCCAGGGCCTCGGCCTCCAGACGCTCCTGCTCGGCCTTGGCTCGAGCCTCGGCCTCCGCCTGTTCGCGCGCAATGGCCTGTTCAATCACCGTCACGCCTTGGCGGGCATCCTTAAGCGCGTTCTCGGCGGCTTGGAGGCGATTGGCCGCCACCTGCTTACGCGTGGACACCTGCTCGCGGGCCGCCTTGGCTTCCGCCAGCGCGGCCTTGGCTGCCTCGCGGGCAGCCTGGGCTTCGGACTCAGCGGCCGCAGCCTGGGCAACCTGGGCGGAATCGCCGCTCTTGGCAGCGGCCACTTTGGCTTGGAGCGTGGCCTGGGTGGCCAAAAAGGCAGCAGCATCGGCAGCGGCGTGGGCCTTGGCCGCTTCGGTGAAGGCCGTCGCCTTCTGGTCAAACTCGCGATCAAGGGTGGCCAGCGCCTCGCGTTCACGGGCGATGTCGGCCTCGGCGGCCATCACGCGCTGCTGCGCATCGCGCAACTGATCGGCCAAGGTGGGGGGGCGGGCAAGGGCGGCGACCTTTTCAGCCTCGGCGGCCTTGTCGGCAATGGCCTTACGCTCCTCGGCGAGGCGGGCCTCCAGGTCGGAGGTGTCGGTGACGGCCTGGCGGTTATCCTGCACCTCGGCGCGCTTGAGGGCCAGGGCATCAAGGCTGGAGATGCAGTGAAACTTTTTGAGGCGCAGGGTGGCGAAGGCCGCAGAGGAGGTATCCTCCTCCATCTCAATCTCCTCCAGACGCGTCTGGGCCTGCCGGAAGAGGCGGATGGCCTCCTCGGTGTCGCCGGCTTCGGCAACGGTCTGCGCCTGGGCGATGAGGCGATTGGGCTCGCGCAAGAGGTCGGCCACATGCTTGGCCACCTTGGCCTCCTTCTCGGCCTCGCTCTCGCCAAAGAGGCCGGCCTGCACCGGCGCGGGGGCACCCACGGCTAGCAACAGCGCCAAGAACCCGGGAACAACAGCGGCAAACGGTTTCATAACATCCTTTCAGCAAAGCGTTAGTGCGAGCAGGTGCCAAAGTCCCCCTTCAGCGGCTCCACATGAATGGTGATGATGGCATCGCGCCCAAAGGCATCCTCCAGCAGGTGCTCGGCATGCGAAGCGATTTCGTGGCTCTCGCGCACGGTCATCTCGGGATCAACCCGGAAGTGCACTTCAATTACCGCCACGGTGCCCACCCGCCGCGAGCGCAGATGGTGCGGTTCAAAGAGGCCCGGAATGGAGTGAATCAGCTCGAGGATCTGCGCGTTCTCCGCCTCGCTCATCCCGTGCTCCATCAGCTTATCAAGCGAATCGCGCACAATCTCCCAGGCAATCTTCAGCAAGATGATTCCCACCGCAATCGCCGCAATGGGATCGAGCAATACCCACTTGCCCCCGAAGAGAGCCGCCGCGCCGGCGCCGGCCGAGGTGGCAATCGAAGAAAAGGCATCGCTACGATGGTGCCAAGCATTGGCCAAGAGCGCGTCATTCTCGGTCTGCCGCGCCACCCGCACCGTCAGCTGATAGAGCACTTCCTTGGCGGCAATCGAGACGAGCCCGGCCCAGAGCGCCATCAGCTCCGGCCGCTGCGGATAGCGCCCGTGCACCGCCGCCGCCCAGAGCGCCTCCCCGGCGTGAAAGGAAATCATCAGCCCCACCCCACAAAGCGCCACCCCCACAATCACCGCCGCCAATGTCTCGTACTTGCCGTGGCCGTAGGGATGGTCCTCATCCTGCGGTCGCCCGGCCAGACGCATCCCCACCATCACCGCAAAGTCCGTCACAAAGTCCGAAGCCGAATGCACCGCATCGGCCACCATTGCCGCCGAGTGGCCGAACACCCCCACCACGAACTTCCCGGCCATCAGCACCACATTTACCCCCACCGACAGCCACGTCACCCGCGCGGCCCGCCGCACCCGTTCATCCATCGTCATTGCTGTTACACGCTGCTCCATAACAGCCCCATTATAGCACACCCGCCCCGTGCTATGCTATATTATGCACACGGAGGACCTTATGGCACGCATTGAAACGATGAGTTATGACTTCCCGGGCATGCGGGAGACGGGCGCAATCTACGTCGACAAGACGCAGGTGATGTACGACTTGA
>JBJEVY010000113.1:0-13555 GCA_051884775.1 Candidatus Spyradenecus sp.
ACGTGCTTGCTCGCCTGGACCTCGAAGCGGTCAAGGAGCTGATCGCGCACCAACTGGAGCATATCGTCGAGCTGGGCGTAGAAGGTCTTGAGGCTGCCGTGGCTCTGGATGGCCAGACGCGGCAGGTTGATGGAGGTGAAGGAGAGGTTGCCGCGCTTCCAAACCTGGGACTTATCCGGATCGTAGACATTGTCGCCAATGCGCGTACGGCAGCCCATGTAGCTAATCTCCGTCTCGGGGTGACCCTCGCGGTAGAGCTTGGCGTTGAAGGGCGCGTCCTGGAAGGAGAAGTTGGGGAAGAGGCGCTTGGCGCTCACTTCGCAGGCCAGCTTGAAGAGGTCGTAGTTCGGATCGCCCTCCTCGAAGTTGACCCCCTTCTTCACGCGGAAGATCTGAATGGGGAAGATCGGCGTCTCGCCGTCGCCCAACCCGGCCTGCGTGGTGAGCAGGAGGTTCTTCATCACCATCCGGCCTTCGAGGGAGGTGTCGGTGCCGTAGTTGATGGAGGAGAAGGGCGTCTGCGCGCCGGCACGCGAGTGCATCGAGTTGAGGTTGTGGACCAGCGCTTCCATCGCCTGATAGGTGTCGCGGTCGGTCCCCTTGAGGGCGTGGGCGCGGGCGAAGGCCTGGATGTGGGGGATCTGCGCCTCAGGCACACCGGCGGCCTTGAGCGCCTCGGCCTCCTGGGCGGTGAAGGCGGGTTCCTCGGCCTGGGCCATCGTCGGCGGCTCGGGCAGGGCAATGTCGTTGGCCAACACCGGGTCGCAGAGCAGCTCAATCGCCTCGCGCATCGCCGCCTTGTAGTGGCGCGCATAGGTCATCCGCACGCCGATGGCCATCGCGTAGTCGAAGTTCGGGACCGCCTGGCCGCCATGCTGATCGTTCTGGTTGGACTGAATGGCGATGCACGCGAGGGCGGCGAAGGAGCGGATGTCCTTCGGGGCGCGCAGGAAGCCGTGACCGGTGCTGAAGCCGCGCGAGAGCAGGTCCACCAGGTCAATCTGGCAGCAAGTCATCGTGAGGCTATAGAAGTCGAGGTCATGGATATGGATGTCGCCCTGCTCGTGGGCGCGGGCCACCTCCGGGCGGAGCATATTATCAATGTAGAACTGCTTGGAGCTCTCCGAGCCGAACTTCAGCATCGAGCCCATCGCCGTGTCGCCATCGATATTCGCATTCTCGCGCTTGACGTCGGAATCCTTCGCCGAAGAGTGCACGATGTCCGCCAAGGTGCGCATCAGCTTGGTGTTGCGCTCACGGGCACGCGAACGATCCGCGCGGTAGAGAATGTAGCTCTTGGCCGTGTCGGGCAGGTTGTTATCCATCAACACGCGCTCAACCGCGTCCTGAATCTGCTCGATATCCGGCGTCTCGGTCGTCACCTTCCGCGCGGCCTCTTCGGCCAACTTGTTCGCCAGCGCCTCCAGTTCGAAGTCATCCTTGCCATGCAGCTGCTCACTCGCGCGCGTCTGCGCCAACGCCTTGACAATCGCCGTTGCAATCTTCGCGAGATTGAAGGGCACCTGACGCCCGTCACGCTTGATAACCGTCTTGATCATACGCTTCCTTAAGCTAATTGAGTTCCAAATCGTTACCCGAGCAATACGCAGTCCACTGGCGTTCTTGTCCGGATGCAACGCGGCCTAGAATACGACAAAGCCCGCGAGGCTGTCAAACAATATATACGGCACTTGACCCCGATTATACACCACATATTGTGTTATGCACCGCACCTCTTCGCCGCCATCAGGCGCGAAAGCCACGCCATTTCAAGCCCTTTCGCCGCCCTATTGGCCCATGATTTCCGCCACATCTAGTGCCGAAAGCTTTCGTTTTCCCTCTGACCATCCACGCCCTTGGCACGCGCTGCGCCCCATACCACAAGCTTCCCGCCTTAAAGGAGCGCGCGTGATGCGCGCGAGCGCTCACGCTCAACGCGTCCCTGCGTCGCTTCTGGGTCCATTGACTTCCCCTTGGATTGGCCCCGACAACCACTTCAACCACGCCCCGCTGCAATTCCATTCCGCCCGAAACCGAATAATTAAGCCCATGGGGTTAATTCAATTATCCCCACGGGCTTAATTCAATTATCCCCGCGGGCTTAATTATTCCCTCCGCCCGAGGAAGAAGTTCCCGCCCGGCGTGAGAGCAGTTGCGCAGGGCCGCAGCGCAGAATCCGGGTGCCGCCCTGGCGGGCTTGACAAAGCGGGGGAGGGCGTGTTATTTCTTTATGGCGTTTTTTACGGAGCGCCCCACCTGTGGGCTCGTTGAAAGGATTTGGATCGGTTATGGCCGCGAAAAAACCGCATGCACTCGTGATTGTGGAGTCGCCCTCGAAGGCGAAGAAGATTGCCACCTATGTAGACTCAGGGACGGAAGTCATGGCCTCGGTGGGGCATATTCGCGACTTGCCCACCTTTAATCTCGGCGTGAGCCTGACCAACCACTTTGCGCCAAACTATGTGATCCCCAACGATAAGAAGAAGGTGGTTGAGGACCTTCAGAAGGCAGCCAAGCGCGCAACAACGGTCTACCTGGCAAGCGACCCTGACCGCGAGGGCGAGAGCATTGCCTGGCACCTGCACGAGGTGCTCAAGGATGTTCCCGGCGAGCGCAAGTTCTACCGCGTGCGCTACAACGAAGTGACCAAGGGGGCCGTGCTCAACGCTCTGGCCAACCCCACCGAGATTGACCAGCACCTGGTCGATGCCCAGCAGGCGCGGCGAATTGAGGACCGCCTCTCGGGCTTCAAAATCTCCAAACTCCTCTCCAACTCGGTGCGCGGGGCGAAGAGCGCCGGGCGCGTGCAGTCGGTGGCGCTGCGGCTGATTGTCGACCGCGAACGCGCGGTGCAGGGCTTTAAGACCACGCCCTACTGGTTGCTGGGGGCCGAACTGGGGAGCGCGAGCGCCCCCTTCCTGGCGCGCCTCTCGACGTTGGATGGCAAGGCCCCGAAGTTCCTGGCCTATGGCAAGGAGGTGCAAGGCATTGCCGACCGGGCGGCGGCCGAGGGCTACTTCGGCGAATTGAATCAGCCCGGGCGCGCGGTGAAGGTCTGCTCGGTGGAGCGCAAGACCCTGCTGCGCAAGCCGCAGCCGCCCTTCATCACCTCCACCTTGCAGCAGGCGGCGGCCACGCACTTGGGCTACTCGCCCGATCAGACGATGCGCCTGGCGCAGGCCCTCTACGATGAGGGGCTCATCACCTATATGCGTACCGACGGCTACACCGTCAGCGCCTCCATCCGCGGTGCCGTCGAGGCCGAGATTGCCAAGCTCTTCGGCCGCGAATGCGTCCCCGAGAAGCCCAACTTCTATGGCAACAAGGTCAAGAACGCCCAGGAGGCCCACGAGCCGATCCGCCCGACCGATGTCACGCGCCGGACGCTGACGGGCGTTGAGCCCCAACAGGCCAAGCTCTATGACTTGATTTGGAAGCGCTTTGTGGCCAGCCAGATGGCCCCGGCGAAGTTCGAGCGCACCACGGCGACCTTCGAGCCCACCCTCCCGCCGCCGCTGGCCCACGCCTACCGCTTCTCCGCCTCCGCCCAAAAGGTCCTCTTCAAGGGCTTCTTGAATGTCTGGGCCTACACCCGCCCCGACGAAGAGGAAGAGGGCCTCACCAAGCTCCCCGCGCTCGAGGTGGGGCAGGTGGTGCCCTGCATGCGGTGGCTGCTGACGGCCAAGGAGACGCAGCCCCCGGCGCGCTTCAACGAGGCCTCGCTCGTGCGCGCCCTGGAAGAAAATGGCATTGGCCGCCCCTCCACCTACGCCTCGATTATCCGCACCCTCCTGGCGCGCGAGTATGTCAAGAGCGGCAAGGGGCACGTCCTGACCCCCACGGAGATGGGCGTGGCCGCCACCGACTTCCTTCTGGGCGAAATGCCCGACTTTGTCAATGTGGAGTTCACCGCCCAGATGGAGGACGCCCTCGACAAGGTGGCCGATGGGTCGCGCAATTGGGAGCAGGAGGTGGCCGACTTCTATGCCAAGCTCACCGATTGGCTGGCGGCCGACCCCGAGCGCGTGCGCGCCATCCTCTCGCAGCTCTCGCAAGTGTCCATCTGGCGCGAGCCCACGCGCAATAAGGCCGGCAAGGTCTCCTGGAGCGACCAGGCCTTCTACGAGGAGATGCGCGAAGCGGTGGCGCAGGGCGAAGCGCTCTCCAAGGCCCAGCTGGCCACCCTCACGCGCCAAGCCATTACCTACCGCGACCAACTCCCCGGCCTAACCGCCGTGGTCGGCGAGCTGCCTCCCGCCATCGACAAGGCGGCCGTGGAGGCCCTCTTTGAGGCGTTGGAGGGGCGCGAACTCAACGGCTGGGAGCAGCGCTTCGCCACCTCGCTCAAGGATCAATTCGCGCGCAAGGGCGATCTCTCGCCCAAGCAGTTGGCCATCTTGACGCGTCTGGCCCACCCGGAGAGCGACGAGGAGCGTCCGGATAACGAAGCCCCCGCCCGCGAACTCCTCGCCGCCCTCGGCCAGGTGACCACCTGGAACGAGCCGGTCAAGCGCGGAAAGAAGACCTACGACGACCAGGAGTTCGTCCAATCCCTCACCACCCAGCTCAAGAGCAAGCACTTCCTCTCCGTACGCCAGTTTGAGGCCCTCAAGAAGACCGTCCGCGCCTACCAAGCGCAGATTGCCAACTACCCCGAGTTGGCCGCCAAGCACGGCATCAAGGCCGCCGCCGCGCGTCCTCGCCGCACCAGCCCCAAGAAGCGCGCCTAGTCTCCCACCCCAGCCAGGAGCCGCCCAATGTCCGACACACAGCCAACCGCCAGCCGTCTGCCCTATCACTACGCCCACCAGGTCCGCGTACGCTATGCCGAGACCGACCAGATGGGCGTCTGCTGGCACGGGAACTACCTCCTTTATCTAGAGGAGGCGCGCGGGGAGGCGTTGCGTGCCACCGGGTGCGGCTCCTATGCCGATTGGGAGGCCGCCGGAGTGATGACGCCGATTGTCAAGGTGGAGCTCACCTATCACAAGAGCGCGCACTACGATGAAGTGCTGACCATCCACGTCTACGTGGAAGAGCCCCTCAGCGCCCTCATCCGCTTCCGCTACGATGTGCGCAACGAGCAGGATGAACAGGTGCTCGAGGGCACCACCGACCTCGCCTTCATCTCCGCCTCCACCCACCAGCCCTGCCGTCCGCCCCTGGCGCTGCGTAAGTTCTTCCGTTAAAGGAGCTTCTCTATGGCTTCCCCCGCCCCCTTCCCCGCCCCCACCGCGCCGATGGCCGAACTCTACGAGGCCTTGCTCGCGCGCATCGAGGCCGCCGCCAAGCGCGCCGGCCGCTCGGGCGATGAGATCAACCTTGTGGCCGTCACCAAGACCCACGGCCCGGAGGTGGTACGCGAAGCGGTCGATGCCGGGATGACCTGCTTCGGCGAAAACAAGGTCCAGGAGGCCGCGTGGAAGATCCCCCTCTCGCCCAGTTGCGCCCACTGGCAACTCATCGGCCACCTGCAGAGCAATAAGGCCCGCCACGCCGTCCGCCTCTTCGAGGTCATCCACTCGGTCGACAGTATCAAGCTCTTCGACACCCTGGAACAGGCCGCCCGGCAGGCCGGCACGCGCCCGGAGATCTACCTAGAGCTCAACGTCTCAGGCGAACCTTCCAAGTACGGACTCTCCCCCGAGGCCGCCCCGGCCGTGGTCGAGCACATCCTCAACCACGCCCAGGCCCTCTCCCTGACCGGTCTGATGACAATGGCCCCCTTCGACCCCGAGAGCGAGCACGCCCGGCCCCACTTCGCCCGCTTGCGCCAGGTGCAGGGCGACCTCTCCACGCGCTTCGGCCTCGACCTCCCCCACCTTTCGATGGGAATGACCAACGACTTCGAGGTGGCCATCGAGGAGGGCGCCACCGATGTGCGCATCGGCACGGCCCTCTTTGGCGCGCGCCCCAAGCTCTCGGCCCTGCGCCCCGCGCCGGATGCCGACACCACCAGCGGAATGCTCTAAGATGAGCTGGCTGCTTTGGGCGCTGGGCGCCTACCTTATCCTCCAACTCATCCACGCAGGCTACCTCTGCGCCGTGGCGCGGCGCGACCGCCAGTTGCCCCCAGCTTCCGGCTACACCCTCCCGCCGCGCGGCCAGGCTTGCGGCAAGGCGGCCGTGATGCTCCACGGCTTTGCCGACACCCCCGAGGCCTGGCGCCGCGAAGCCGAAGCCCTCGCCGAGCGCGGCTGGCACGTGGAGGTCCCCCTCCTCTCGCACGAAGAGACCTCCACCCAGTGGATCGAAGTGGCCACCGAGGCCCTCCGCCGCGCGCGGACCCAAGCCAACGAGGTCATTCTCTTTGGCCACTCGATGGGCGGCGCGCTCGCCCTGGCGGTAGCCGCGCGCGAGAAGCCCGATGCCCTCGCCCTCTGGGCGCCCTTCTTCGAGCCCTACCTCGGCCCGCGCGCGGTGCCGGTGCTCTACGCGCTCCACCGCCTCCTCTTCCGTTGGCCGCGCACCCTCACCTTCTTCCCGGCCCTGCGCGTAGCCAAGGGGCAGCCCACCGCCACCTACACCGTGGCCCGCTCGCTCCCCGTGCGCTCCTTCGCCTCGGCCCTCGCCGTGCCGCGCCTGGCGCGCGCCGCCCTGGATCAGCTCCGCGCCCTGCCCACCGTGGTCCTCCTGCCGCACCGCGACACCGTGGTCCGCCCCGGCCCCACGCGCCAGACCTTGCCTTGGGCCACCTTCTTGATGGCCGCGAACCCGCGTACCGGCCACGCACTCACCAACGCCGCCGACTGGCGCGAGAACCTCGACGCCACCCTCGGGGCCCTCTTCGGCGCCCCGCCCCGCCGCCGCGCGATCCTCTTCGACATTGATGGCACGCTCCTCTACGCGCGCGGACTTGGCCGCCCCGCCTTCGCCGATGCCTTCGCGGTGGCCTATGGCCAGCGCGAAGGCATCGAGCACATCTCCTTTGTTGGCGCCACCGACACGGCCGTCATCCGCGAGCTCGCCGCCCAGCTCGGCCTCGCCTCCACCCCGGCCCGCGAGGAACGCTTCTTCATTGAACTCACCAAGCGCCTCGACCCGCGCCTCGAAGCCGGCCCGCTAGAGATCTATCCCGGCGTGGCAGACTTCCTCGCTGCCCTCCGCCGCGCCGGCTACCTTCTCGGCGTCGTCACCGGGAACATCCGCGAAACCGCCTGGAGCAAGCTCATTCACGCCCAGTTGGCCGACTACTTCGACTTCGGCGCCTACGCCACCGACCACGCCGACCGCGACCAGCTCGCCGCCATCGCCCGCGACCGCGCCCGCGCCCTTGGGGCCGAGCCCTGCCTGCTCATTGGCGACACGCCCAAGGACGTCCAGGCCGCCCACGCCATCGGCGTCCCCTGCCTGGCCGTCACCACCGGCTGGGTCGATGAACCCACCCTCCAAGCCGCCGGGGCCGACGCCACCATCGCCGGCTTCGCCCGCCTCCCCGAGGCACTGGCCGCCGTTGAGGCGCTCGCACAAACCGCCCCGAAGGAGGCGCGATGACCACCGCCTCAACCGTTCACCGTTCTCCTCTCTCCGTTCACGCGAGCGTGAGCGCAGCGAACCCTCGCTTCCCCGTGCGCGTG
This sequence comes from Candidatus Spyradenecus sp., assembly GCA_051884775.1. Lineage (GTDB taxonomy): Bacteria > Verrucomicrobiota > Kiritimatiellia > RFP12 > DVOR01 > Spyradenecus. Next base: position 7,578 of record JBJEVY010000113.1, read on the forward strand.
CTCGCCTGGGAGGTGACGCGCCGTTGCCCGATGGCCTGCAAACACTGCCGCGGGGCCTCGCGCAACGAAGCCTATGCCGGCGAACTCACCACCGCGCAGGCCAAGGCCGTCCTCGACTCCCTGGATGCCGATGCCGCCCACCCGATGATTATCTTCACCGGGGGCGAGCCGATGTTCCGCGAGGACCTGCCAGCGTTGGTCCGCCACGCCACTGCCCGCGGCTTCCCGTGCGTCCTGGCCCCCTGCGGGCGCTTCGCCACCGAAGCGCGCCTGGCCGAACTCAAGGCCGCCGGCATCCGAGCCCTCTCGCTCAGCGTCGATGGTCCCGATGCCGCCACGCACGATGCCTTCCGCGGCGTGCCCGGCGCTTTCGAGATGGCCCTCCAGGCGATGGCCGCCGCGCGCGCCATCGGCCTCCCCTTCCAGGTCAACCACACCCTCACCCGCGCCAACCGCCACGACCTGCGGGCCATGCGCGACTTCGCCCTCGCCCAAGGCGCCACCCGGCTCGACGTCTTCTTCCTGGTCCCCGTGGGCCGCGGTTCGGCCATTGCCGAGCTCTGTCTGAGTGATGCCGAGACCGAGGCCGCCCTCGATGAGCTCCTCGCGCTCGATGCCGAGGGCTCGCTCCCCCTGCACGTCACCTGCGAGCCGCGCATCCTCGCGCGCGCCGCCGCGGCCCCCACCCCGCCCACCAGCCGCTTCAACGGCTGCATGGCCGGCGCGGGCTTCTGCTTCCTCTCGCACACCGGCGAGCTGCGCCCCTGCGGCTTCTTCCCCGAGGCCGGCGCCAATGTGCACGACTTCGCCTTCAACCTCCCGGCGGCCTACCGCGCCTCGTCCCTCTTTGCGCGCTTGCACGGCGGCCCCATCTGCCTGGCGCGCGCCCTTGCCCAACGCCATGGATAACGCCTCTCTCCCCGCTCGCCGCTTCAAGATTATCTGCGCCTACGACGGCACGGCCTACTACGGTTGGCAGACCCAGCCGGGCTACGTCAGCTTGCAGGAGACCATTGAGGGCGTCCTCGCCGGTATCGTCAAGCACCCGGTGGAGATCCACGCCAGCGGCCGCACCGACCACGGCGTCCACGCCCGCGGCCAGGTCTTCCACTGCGACCTCTCCACCCGCATGACCGAGCGCTCGCTCAAGATGGCCCTCAACGCCAACGGCCGCCTGCCGCCAGACATCCGCGTCACCTCCTGCCGCGAAGTCAGCCCCGCCTTCCACGCCCGCTTCACCGCCCACAAGAAGGAATACCGCTACTACGTCTGGAACACCCGCCTCCTGCCGCCCACCAAGCGCCTCTACAACGCCCACATCGTCCGAGCGCTCGACCTCGAAGCCATGCGCGCGGCCGCCCGCCTGATGCTCGGCACCCACGACTTCGCCGCCTTTGCCGCCAACCCCAATCGCCCCATCGCCTCCACCGTCCGCACCCTCTACGCCTTCGAGATCACCAAGCGCGGCTCGCAAGTCTGCTTCCGCGTCCAGGGCAACGGCTTCCTCTACAAAATGGTCCGCAGCCTGGTCGGCTTCCTCCTGCGCGTCGGTGCCGGTCAGGAGCCGCCCGAGAATGTCCTGCCCCTCCTCGAGCCCGGCACGCCGCGCACCGCGCGCGTCCCCTCCGCCCCCGCCTGCGGCCTCTTCCTCTGGCAGGTTTGGTACAACGATGTCCTCCCCGGAGCGCGCGATGACCGAGCCTAACGCCGAAGGCGAACTCTTCACCCTGCTTGTGCCCGGCGGCATCAGCGAACGGCGGCTCGACCAATGGCTCGCCGCGCAGCTGCCCGAGCTCACCCGCTCGCGCATTCAAGCCCTGGCCAAACAGGGCTGCCTCACCGATGGCGAGGGCCGCGCCCTGACCAAACTCTCCGCCGCCCCCCAGCCCGGCACCACCCTCCTCCTCACCCTCCCCCCTGCCGAGCCCACCGACCTCCTCCCCGAGGACATTCCCCTCTCCATCCTCTACGAGGACGAGCACCTCCTGGCCCTCGACAAGCCCGCTGGCCTGGTGGTCCACCCCGCCTGTGGCCACAGCCACGGCACCCTCGTCAACGCCCTCCTCTTCCACTGCCCCGACCTCCAAGGCATCGGCGGAGAGAAGCGCCCGGGCATCGTCCACCGCCTGGATATGGACACCTCCGGCGTGATGGTAGTGGCCAAGACCGAGCGCGCCCACCGTGCCCTCGTCGAAGCCTTCGCCGCGCACCGCCTCACCAAACGCTACCTCGCCATCACCCACGGCGTGCCCACGCCCCCTCAAGGCACCCTCGATACCCTCCTCGGCCGCTCCCCCGCCAACCGCCAAAAGATGGCCATCCTCCGCGAAGGCGGCCGCCGCGCCATCACCCACTGGCAGCTCCTCTGCGCCCTCCCCGGCGGCCTCTGCGCCCTCCAATGCCTCATCGACACCGGGCGCACCCACCAAATCCGCGTCCACCTCGCCTCCCTCGGCACCCCCATCGCTGGCGACGCTCTCTACGGCAAGCCTGGCCTCGACCGCCGCCTCCCCACCCCGCCCGCGCGCCAACTCCTCCACGCCCGCGAACTCTCCCTCGCCCACCCCATCACCGGCGAACCCCTCCGCTTCCTCGCCCCCCTCCCGGCCGACTTCATCGCCGCCGGCCTCACCGCCGACCCCGCCGAGCGCTAAGCAAAACGAAGCGGGCGCGGCAAGGACCACGCCCGCAAACTTCTTCCGAAGGCAAAAAGGCTCGCGCTTTCCTTACGCCCGGCGACGAAGCGCCAAGCCCGCAACGCCCATCGCCAACAGCGCCAACACCGTCGGCTCAGGAACCGAAGTCACCGGCGTCGCATTCAGGGTCATCCCCGTGACGGCAATCCCCTCGCCAGAGCTCATCTGGGTCCAGGTGATCGCGTCGAGACCGAAGCCCACAGCACCGCCATCAAAGGTATTCGTGCTGACATCACCATTCGCGAAGGTAATAGTGTAGCCAATGGCATTCGCGTAGGTCTTGGCATCCGCATTCCAACCCGAGAATGTAAAGGTGATTTCGTTCTCACCAGTACCACCCGTCAGACGCGTCGTCGAGAAGTCACCGCCGGAGTTCTTCCAGTAGGCGTTATTCGCAGCATTATACATGCCAAGGTTCGTCTTGTTGGCGCCAAGGCTGTTGCTGTTCCAGCGCAACTCACCAGGCTGATCTGCTCCATTGGCAGTCATCAGCTTAAAGATGTTCGCCGGAATCGACGTAGACGTAAACGTGGCCGTGAATTTCACCGTCAGCGAGAAGTCGCCGGAGAAGGTGACCACGTTCCCATTGGTATCCTTAAAGCCCGCGAACGTGCCGTCCGAGGAGTTCCAGGTGTATGACACGGCACTCGCAATGCCGGCCATGGCCGCGAAGGCCAAAGTTAAGAGAGCTTTCTTCATCGCGTCAATCCTTTATGATGCCTCCTCCTTGCAGAAGAAGATGTTTGTATATTACACCCCCCCCTACACCCCCGTCAAGCCCTATTTTAGGACAGGCACGGCGAGGGCCAGGAAGACCGGAAACGCCGGAAAGTCCGGGGGCACCGGAAGCACCGGAGGCGCACCGCGCAATCCGCAGGACTCCCCCGCGCGCTCAAATGCGCCCTATCGGCCCTTACCACTCGCCACACAACATACCGCACGCACCCCTTCAAGGAGCGCGCGTGATATCCGCGCGGGCGCTCGTTTTCAACACGCCCCTGCGTTGCTTCTGGGTTCATTGACTTCCACTTGGCGTAGCCCCGACAACCATTTCAACCACACCCCGCTTCAATTCCATTCCGCCCGAAGCTGAATTATTAAGCCTCAGGGTTAATTTAATTATCCCTTAGGGTTAATTCAATTATCCCTTAGGGTTAATTCAATTATCCCTTAGGGTTAATTATCTCATCCGCCCCGGGAAGAAGTTTCGCCTCGGCGTGAGAGCAGTCGCGCCAGGCCGTAGCGCTAGTTGCCTAGCGATTGGCTCTCCCCGCGAGGATGAGGGTCCGGGCGGATCGCGCGAGGCGCTGAAGTTTTTGGCAGAGTGTGATATAGTGCTGAGTATGAGAGTTTACTTAGTTCGGCACGGAGCGTATTGTTGGGAGTTCTCCGGCGAGCGCGGGCCGCGCTTGGCCCGTGAGGGCTGGGCGCAGGCGCGCGCGGCGGGGGATTACTTGGCGCAGCTGGGGGCGCGGCCGGAGGCGGCGTTGGTGAGCCCGTATGTGCGCTCGCAGGAGACGGCGGCGGGGATTTTGGAGGCGCTGGGGCGGACGACCGTGGAGCAGGTGGAGGTGCTCTCGCTCTTGCCGGAGGGGGAAGAGGCGGAGACGGAGGTGTTGCTGAAGGCGTGGGCCGAGGCGGGGACGGCGGAGCTGTTGGTGGTGGGGCACATGGGGAGCATTGGACGGTTGGCGCGGCGGCTGGATCCGTTAGCGCCGGGAAGTTTTGGTTTGTGCACCGTGGCGGTCTTTGAGGGCGACGGGGTGCGTTGGCAGTTGACTGCGGTTTCAGATTGTGGAAGGGTGAAGACCGATGAGTAGTCAGACAGAGAAGAAGCGTGAGTCGTTGGCCTCGAGCCTGGGGTTTTTGTTGGTTTCGGCCGGATGTGCGGTGGGGCTGGGGAATGTGTGGCGCTTCCCGTTTATTGTCGGGCGCAATGGTGGCGCGCTCTTTGTGCTGCTCTATATTGTCTTTCTGCTGCTGTTTGGGTTGCCGATGATGACGGTGGAGTTTGCGGTGGGGCGGGCGGCGCAGCGGTCGCTGGCCACGGCCTATCCGCTTTTGACGCCGCGGCCGGGGATTTACCGGGCGATTGCGCCGGTGCAGGTGGCGGGGAATTGGTTGCTGATGATGTTCTACACCACGGTGGCCGGCTGGATGCTAGCCTATCCGGTGGCCATCCTGAGCGGATGGTTCGACTTTGCCCAGCCCGAGGCCTTCTTTGGGCAGTTTTTGGCCTCGCCCTCGGCGCAGCTCTTCTGGATGGGGGTGGTGTGTTTGGTGGGCTTTGGGGTCTGCGCGTTGGGGCTTGAGAAGGGAGTGGAGAGCGTAACCAAGAAGATGATGGCCGCGCTCTTCCTAATCTTGGTGGGGCTGGGGGTCTATGTCTGCTTCCTGCCGGGAGCGGGGGCAGGCGTGGCCTACTACCTCAAGCCCTCGCTGGCCGTATTGCAGGAGCGCTCCATCTTTAAGGTGGTGCTCGACGCGCTCGGCCAAAGCTTCTTTACCCTTTCGCTCGGCATTGGCTCGATGGCCATCTTCGGGAGCTACACCTCGCGGCGGTGGACGTTGGGCGGGGAGTCGGCCAAGATTATCGGCATTGACACCTTAGTGGCGCTGCTTTCGGGGTTGATTATCTTCCCGGCGTGTTTCGCCTTTGGGACGAAACCGGATGCCGGCCCCTCGCTGATCTTTATCACTCTGCCGAAGGTCTTTGCGCAGATGGGCAAGGTGGGGCCGTGGATTGGAGCCATCTTCTTTATCTTCTTGGGGCTGGCGGCCTTGACCACAGTCATCACCGTCTTTGAGAACATTGTGGCGATGACGATGGAGCGGCGGCAGTGCACGCGCCACCGGGCCATTCGCCGGAATGCGCCGCTGCTCTTCCTGCTCTCGGTGCCGTGCGCGTTGGGCTTTGGGGTGCTCTCCTTCATTAAGCCGCTGGGCGAGGGAAGCGGAATCTTGGACCTGGAAGACTTCCTGGTCTCGAACCTGGCGCTGCCCTTGGGGTCGCTGGCCATTCTCATCTTCTGCGTGAGCCGGCGCTATTGGGGCTGGGAGAACTTCCTAAAGGAAGCGAACGCCGGCGAAGGGCTCAAATTGCCCCACGGAATGCGCTGGTATATGGCCTATCTGTTGCCTGCGGTGATGCTCTTTGTCTTTGCCGCCTCAATCCTCGACAAATTTGGCTGGCTCGACCCCTGCTTGGCCTGGGCCAAGGGCCTCCTCGGCGCATAGCCTGCCAGCATCTGCTACAATAAGGGATGTTATGACGAAACGAAT
>JBJEVY010000114.1:0-13454 GCA_051884775.1 Candidatus Spyradenecus sp.
CTCGTCAAAAGGTCATCCCGGCCTAAAAAGTAGTTGACAACATACATATTTGTTCTTTGTGGTTGCTAAACCTGCGTGTATTTCGGCGAGCCTTTCTTTGTGCTTCTTTGCGTGTCTTTGCGCTTCTTTGTGGTTAAATCCTGCGTGTATTTCGGCGTGCCTTTTGCGCAGCCTAGTGTGCCTTCCTTTTTGACATAGCTCCTTCGCTTCGCTCGGACTTGTGGTTGCCAGCGCGGCATAGCGACCTCGGGCGGGTGGACCTTCGACCTCGGGCGGGTGGGCCCTCGACCTCGGGCGGGTGGGCCCTCGACCTCGGGCGGGTGGACCTTCGACCTCGGGCGGGTGGACCTTCGACCTCGGGCGGGTGGAATAATTAAGCCCGGGGGATAATTCCATGAAGTCCGGGGGTTAAAGGTTCGCCCTGGGGCGGGCTCGTTTCCCTTGCGCAGGGGTTGGCGTGGGTTAGTGGGTTTGGCCGCGGGTGGGGTGTTCGCGGAGGCGGGCGTAGGCCTCGGCGCGGAAGTCGAGGAAGCAATCGTTGGCGATGGCTTGGCGCATGCGCTCCATAAAGCGGAGGTAGCAGTGGATGTTGTGGAGGGTGAGGAGGCGGTAGCCGAGCATCTCGGAGGTGTTGAGGAGGTGGCGGACGTAGCCGCGGGTGTAGCGCGTGCAGCAGGGGCAGGTGCAGCCGGGCTCGACGGGGAGGTTGGAGGCCTTCCAGGCGCCGGCTTTGACGGGGTAGGGGCCATCGTTGGTGAAGGCCGAGCCGTTGCGGGCGTTGCGGGTGGGGATGACGCAGTCGAACATGTCGCAGCCCATGCCCACGGCTTCGGTCATTTGCCAGAGGTCGCCGAGGCCCATCACGTAGCGCGGGCGGTGGCGGGGCATGAAGGGGACCGAGTCGCCAATGCCCTTGAGGATGAAGGGTTCGGGTTCGCCCACCGAGACGCCGCCGACGGCAAAGCCGTTGAGGCCGTCTGGCTCCATCGCGGCGAGTTCTTGGGCGCAGTGTTTGCGCAGGTGGGCGTATTCCGAGCCTTGGACGATGCCGAAATAGAGCTGGCCCTCGGCGCGGGGTTGCTCCAGGCAGACGCGCGCCCAGCGGAGGGTCTTTTCGACGCTCTTGGCGGCGTAGTCGGGCGTGGCGGGATAGGGGATGCACTCATCGAAGAGCATCGCGATGTCCGAGCCCAGGACGCGCTGGACGGCCATCGATTCCTTGGGGCCCATAAAGAGGCGGCGGCCATCGATGTGTGATTGGAAGGAGACGCCTTCCTCGGTGATTTTGCGCAGGGAGGAGAGGGAGAAGACTTGGAAGCCGCCGGAGTCGGTGAGGATGGGGCCGTGCCAATCCTGGAAGGCGTGCAGGCCGCCGAGTTGCTCCATCACCTCCATCCCGGGGCGGAGCATGAGGTGGTAGGTGTTGCCGAGGATGATGGGCGCGCGCAGGGCTTCGAGGTCGTCGGCCGCGAGGGTTTTGACGGTGGCTTGGGTGCCCACGGGCATGAAGACGGGGGTCTCGACCGGACCGTGTTGGGTCCAGAGGCGGCCGATGCGGGCGCCGGAGTGGGCGTCTTCGTGGAGGATTTCGTAGGTGCCGACAGGATGGGACATGGCGTTACTCGCTTCGCTCGTAGAGGATAATAGGCAGCCGACAGCGGACAGCGGACAGCCGACAGCGCTGGCGCTCAATATGAGAGGCCCGTCTGAGCCGTGACAGTCTTCCGCTTTAACTTAGCCGGTTGTCCGTCGCGGCACGCGGCTGTTAGCGATGACATAGCTCCTCGCTGTGCTCGGACTTGTCAGCTATCGGCTTATCGCTTCAACCATATCGCGCACGGCTTGTTCAACGCCAACGAAGAGGGCGTGGGCGATGATGCTGTGGCCGATGTTGAGGGTGTCGAGGTTCGGGATGTCGAGCAGGGGCTTGACGTTCTCCATGGTCAGGCCGTGGCCGGCATTGACGCGCAGGCCGAGCGTGGCGCCGTAGGCGGCGGCATCGTGGAGGGCCTCGACTTCGCGCTTGAGTTCATCGCCGGTGGCATTGGCGTAGGCGCCGGTGTGGAGCTCGACGTAGGGCGCGCCGAGTTCGGCGGCGGCTTCGAGCTGCTTGCGCTCGGGGGCGATGAAGAGCGAGACGTGGGTGCCATTGGCGGCGAGGGCTGCGACGGTCGGGCGCAGGGCCGCGAGCTGACCGGCGGCATCGAGGCCGCCTTCGGTGGTGAGCTCCTGGCGGCGCTCGGGGACGAGGCAGACTTCGTCGGGGCGGACTTCGAGGGCGATGCGGACGATCTCGGGGTTGTTGGCCATCTCGAGGTTCATCCGGGTGGTCAGGGTCTTGCGCAGGGTGTAGACATCGGCATCCTGGATGTGGCGGCGGTCTTCGCGCAGGTGGATGGTGATGCCATCGGCGCCGCCGCGTTCGGCGAGGCGGGCGATTTCCACGAGGTTGGGATAGTCAACGCCACGGGCCTGGCGGAGGGTGGCGGCGTGGTCGATGTTGACACCAAGCTTGAGAGGGGTGAGCATAGGGGACCTTTAGCTGTTAGCTGTTAGCTGTTAGCTGTTAGCGGTTAGCTGTTAGCTGTTAGCGGTTAGCTGTTAGCTGTTAGCGATTAGCAGGTGGCGGTTAGCATGCGTTCCGCGACGGATAGACTAAGGGCGGGGCAGCGAGACCCCGCCCATTGGCTATTGCGGCTTACCAGGACTTCTTGAGGCGGATGTACCAGGTGGTATCGGTGTGGTTCATGCCGGGTTCGGGCTGGGTCTGGTACTCGTTGCGCATACCGGCTTCGAGGGAGATATCCGAGAGGCGCGAATCGATGGCCGCGAGTTCGCTCAGGAGATAGGAGAGCTTGGACTCGTGGACGAGGGTGCCCTTGCTGAGGTCGTCGATGAGCGGGGTGTAGGTGATTTCGGTGTTCCACTGGACGCCGTTGGAGAAGTCGTAGTGGAAGAGGAGGCCGAGATCGAGGGCGATATCGCTATCGGAGATGCGGCTATCGGAGTTGTCCTCGTGGGTGTAGTGCTCGGTGTAGGTGTGGGCGAGACCGGCGCGGAAGCGCAGGAGCGAGACGCCCTTCTCGGTCTTCTCGTTCCAGAAGTAGTAGCCGGCACCGATACCGAAGACGTTGCGCAGCTTGTAATCGTTGAAGCGGTTGTGCTGGGCTTCGTCACGGATGTACCAGGAGAGGTGCTCGTAGGGGCGGTGCTCGAAGTCGAGGCCGCCGATGTAGCGCTCGGCGGTGAGTTCGCCCTCCGAGCGGGTCTTGTTATACGAGCCGTAGAGCTTGAAGGTGGTCTCTTCGCCCGTACGCACGGCATCGGCGTAGGCCGAGACGGAGAGGTCGTTGGAGGCGCCGGAGTTGCCGGTGATGCCGAGGCTGGCGGAGTAGGCCCAGCGCTTGATCGGCGGGAAGTCAGGGTCGGTATCGCCCGGGACCCAGAGGGTGGAGGCTTCGGTAATGGCCAGCGCCTCGGCCTTCTCCTGGGTGGGGATGAGGATGGTGTTGCCCTCGGCATCGCGGCCAACCGTCACCAGGGTCTTGGCCTCCTCGTTGGCCGGGTCGGTGCGGACGTAGAACTCGCCTTCGGCGGTGTAGTCGAGCTTGGTGACCTTCTCGCGGGGGATGGTGAGGGTGCCGGCAAAGTCGGTTTCCAGGGTGATGTTACCCCCCTGAATGCCGGTGATGGTGCCGTGCAGGATGTCCCCAGCGGCAGTGGTGATGGTATCGGCCTGGAGGAGCGATCCAGTGGCAACGAGACCGGTTAGAAGGGCTGATTTGATGTGGTTCATGGGTTGTCTTCCTGAGTGTCGGAATGGTCAAACTTCGGGTTGTCCCCGGCAATAACATACGTTGCCTCGCCCTTCGGCGGGCGGGCAGAAAGTTGGTCGATAACGGCTGAGAGGGTGCCGCGCAGGACGCGTTCGTGCACCTTGGTCATCTCGAGGCAGACGGCGCACTCGCGCTCGCCAAAGACTTCGCGGGCCGCTTTGAGGCTGGCGACCAGGCGGAAGGGCGATTCCAGGCAGATGAGCGTGTGCGGCAGGGCGCGCTCTTGCTCGAAGAACTTGCGTAGCGCCCCGGCTTTGCGCGGCGGGAAGCCTTTGAAGGTGTAGCTGGAGGTGGGCAACCCCGAGAGCAGCAGGGCCAACTCCACGCTGCACGGCCCGGGCAGGACGGTGTAGGGCAGGCCCTCGGTGGCGAAGGTGCGTAGCACGCGGTAGCCCGGGTCGCTAATGCCTGGGTAGCCGCCATCGGAGCAGAGCGCCACGGGCACGCCAGCGCGGACAAAGCCGACGATGCGCGCGGTCACTTGTTCCTCGTTGCCCTGGCGGTAGGAGAACATCTCCGGGCGGGGGATCTCGAGCGCCGAGAGGAGCTGCCAGGTGCGGCGCGTATCTTCGCAGGCGATGACTGGCACGGCGGCCAGGGTGGCGCGGACACGGTCCGAGAGGTCCGCCAGGTTACCTAGCGGAGTGGCCACGACATAGAGCTGAGGCGCCAGCGCGTTAGTCATCGTCGGAGGTCAGGCTTTCATCGATGGGGCGGTCATCGGGATTGGCGGCCGCCGCAGGGTTGGCCCCGGAGGTGTTGATGGTAAAGACGGCCTTCTTGAGCTCTTCGGAGGAGTCCGAGCCCTTGGTGCGGGGGACGTAGGTGCTGGTGGCGTAGCCGTAGCGCGTCTCGTACTTGCTGAAGCCGGCCCAGCGGCCAAAGTCGACATTGTTGACCACCACGCCGAGGAGGCGCGCGCCCACTTCGGTGAGGCGGCGAGCGGCGAACTGGATGGGCCCAAAGCGCGTCTTATCGGGCGTGGCCACCAGGAGGACCGAGTCCACGAGGTTGGCGAGCACGATGACATCGCCCACCAGGCCGAAGGGCGGGGAGTCGATGATGATGTGGTCGTAGTGCTTGCGGGCCCAGGCGAAGAACTCGGTGATGATGTTCGTGCCCATCAGGACCGAGGGGCTGATGGAGTTGGAGGCGCGCGAGAAGACGACGCTCAGGTTCGGCACCTCGGTCTCCTGCGGGAGCGAATCGAAGAGCGAGGCATCGTTGCGCGCAAGGATGTGCGGCAGGGAGGGGAAGCTGTGCACATCGCGGCCGAAGATGCCCGCCAGGCGCGGACGGCGCATGTCGAAGTCCACCAGGAGCGTGCGTTGACCGGCCTGGGCGTAGGCGATGGCCAGGTTGGTGGAGGTGCAGGTCTTGCCCTCGGCCGGCTGGGTGGACATGCAGAGGATGACGGTGGTGAGGTCGTGATAGGTGGGCGAATCGAGGAGGTTGCGCAGACCGGCCATCGATTCGGCATACTGCGAGAAGGGGTCGGCATGGGTGGTGAGGGCCACCTGCTGGCGCTGCTTGCGCCGGAGGTGCGGGAAGACGGCCAGGGCCTTCAAGCGCAGGCGCTGCTCGATATCCGTCACGCCCACGAGCTTATCTTCCATGTGGTCGAGCAAGAGCACGAAGACCACCCCGATGAAGGTGCCCAGCAGAATGCCCGCACCGAAGATGATGTAGGGATTGGGCGAATCGGGCTTTTCGGGGACGAGGGCCGCGCGGACGGGCTTGATGGTGGCGGCGTTTTCATCGGCCTTCAATTCGGCCACGCGGACGCGGGTGCGCAGGTCGGTGGCCTTTTGGACTTCGATTTCGCGGGTGCGCTCGAGCTGCTGGATGGCCATCTGGGCGCTGATGATGTCGGTGTCCAGGCTCACGAGGCGGGCGCGCAGGCCCGAGGCCTCCTCCACCACCGGCTGGCGCTGGCGCTCCAGGAAGTCGAGCTGGGCCTTGGCCGTGGTGTAGGCGCGCTGGGCGGTCTCCACAAACTGGTCGCGATAGACCTCTTCCTCGCGGGTTTTGAGCTTGACATCGGGGTGGTTCTCGGTCAACCGCGTGAGGAGGGTCTTCTTGGCCACGGCGGTCTCCTGCCAGCGCTGGAAGGTGGTGGCGATCTCCGAGGCGCGCGGAATGCTCTCGGGCAGGGTGCCAAAGAGAGTGGGATCTTCCTTGATGGCCGAGAGGGCAATGAGTAGCTCCTTGGCCGTGGAGATTTGCGTCTCCAGGGCAATGGCCCGCGAGTCGAGCGAGGAGAGGCGCGACTGGGTGTTCTCGCGCTCGCGGTTGAGGCTGTCGATCTTGCGGCTCTTGCGCAGTTCCAGGAGGTCGTTGTCAAGCTGGGCGAGGATGTGCTCTTCGTTATCGAGGGTGGCGGTGAGGTAGGCCACGGCAGTCTCGGAGATCATCTTGTTCTGCTCGCCCATATAGGTTTTGCAGGTGGCCACATAGGCGTTGGCCAAGTCGGCCGCCAGGGTCGGATCGCGCGCGAGGACCGACACCTTGACCAGGCGCGAGCCGGGCACCAGGGTCATGGTGGTGTCCTCTTTGAGGATGTCCAGCAGCGTCTCGGTGGGCACGGCCGAGGCCGTGTGCTCGGTGCGGTAGAGGTCGATGACCGACTTGTAGACCGCGGTGTTCTTGAAGAGTTCGCGGCGGGTGTTGAAGACCTCCTGGAGGGAGGTGGCGCCGCCCGCGCCCATGCCTTCATCGGCATAGACCTGGCCGGGGATGAAGGTCTGGCTGCGCACGAGCATTTCGTAGTAGGCCTCGGCCTTCCAGGTGTAGGGGATAAGCTGGAAGATGACGAAGGCCGCCAAGAGCCCCAGAATCAGGAAGACGAAGATGGTCATCCAGTGGCCGGAGCAGACGCGGATGATGCGCCCGAGGCTCAGCGCGCCGGTGCCGCCTTCCTCCTCGCCTCCGCCGCCGGAGGGCGCCGCGTAGGCCGAGCCGTAGGGCGCGCCGTAGGCGCTGCCATAGGAGGCCGAACCGTAAGCCGGCGCGCCATAGGTGCTTCGGCCCCCGCCACTGCCCATAATCTGCGGCGTGTAGCGGTGGTAATACAGGCTCCGCCCCTTCTGATCTGCATCATCCGACATATTGGCAATCCTTTCTAAGCCACTAGCGCAACTGCGGCATCCAGCCGCTCAAGGTCGCACAGACAATTAAAAACACGCACAGCACCGCCGGCGTATGCAGCGGCGTGCCAATCAAAGAGGCGAATAAGACCCCCAGCACCCCAACGCCGCATCCAGCAAAGACAAAGATGTAGCGCATACTGTAGTGTCGGCGCATGCCCTGGTGGAACTCCACCCAGCGCATCAGGCATTTGCCGAGCATCGCCGCCCCGGGCAGCAGAAGGAAGAGTGCGCCCATCAGCCCGCGCTCGGCGAGGAGCTTCATCAGGTCGCACGGCACCCCGGTGCCTTGCGCACGCCAAAGCGCCCATGCGCGGCCGCCCTTCACAAAGAGTTTGCCCATAAAATCCATCGCTTGCGGTCCGCCGCCGAGCATTGGTTCGGCCCCCATCACCTTCAGCGCCAAATCGGCACGGAAGCTCCACTGGCCAAAGAAGGCCTCCAGCTGTTGCGCCCACACCTCCGGCTGCCAGAGGGTGCGCTCGGGGCCTAGCGCCAAGCCCAAGCCCACGGCAAAGAGAATCGGCAAGAGCATCGCGCAGTGCCACAGCGCCCGCGGATAGCGTCCGCCCCCGCGCACGGCCGCCACGGCCAAGCAGAGATAAATCACCGCCACCACGGCGGCTACGGCCAACACCTCAACCGGCGCAAAGGCCGCCAGCCCCATCCCATTGGCCACCACCACCCCTTGCGCCCAGATGAGCGTCCGCCAATGGCCCTCCAGGAAGGCCTCGGTCGCCACGCCCAGCCCAGTGCACAGCAGCAAGAACCAGAGCACGCTGGCATCAAAGCGGCCCCCGAGCCAGGTCAGCGCCGGCTCCGCCCCGGTCACCACCCCGGCGGCGAGCGCGCCGAGCGCCAGCAGGCCTGTCAAGCACCCCAGCCCCACCAATGCCAAGAGCCGCTGCGAGCGCGGCAGCGCGCAACGCACCGCCACCGCCCCGGCTAACCCGCCCGTGAGGCCGGCCCAAAAGCCAATTCCCAGTCCGGTCTCAATCGAGGAGGGCAGAAAGGCCATCGGCGGCAAGTCGTAAATCCAGCGCTTCAAGGCAGCACTGTAGACCCATGCGCGCGGCCCATTCAACAGGCCAATGCCCACCCACACCACGGCCAACAACCCGCTCCAAAAGACCACATCCAAGCGGATTGCCGTGGCAACGCGGGTGCGCGCCATCCAAAAGGTTTCGCCCTTGCGCCCGGGCGGCAACGCCAACGCCATCAGGATGAGCGAAACCGCGCCCCAGATGGCCAGAAAGGCTCTTGGCGAGGGGGTAAAACAAAGGGTGCCCGCCATCACCAGAAGGTGGGCAAGCACCCAATATTTCGTCACCAAAAGTCGCAGCACTGTCGCGAGCCTAAGACGCTTTAGAGGTGGAAGTTCAAGCCAATGTCCAGACGGAGGTCGTCGGTGTCATTGCTATCGGAATACATATCGTTCTTCCAAGAGACGGTGCCGTAGAGCGAGGTAAAGCGGTTGAGGACATAGGAGGTGCTGAGGGAGGTCTGGATGTAGGTGCGGTCGTAATCGCGCTCGGTGCTGTTGCCCTGGTGATCTTCGTAGCTCCAGGCCACATTGAGGCGCGAGCTCCAGCGCTCGGACCACTGGGCGTTGAGGGCTGCGGTCAGGCGGTTGCTCCAGATGTAGTAGTCGCGCTGGTCGCCATCATACTCCGGCTCGAACTGCGAGCTGAGCGCCAAGGAGGCGGCGAAGGTGCGGTTGATCTTGTAAGCCAAGCTGACATCGTAGCTCGGGCCAAAGGCGGTGTCATCCTCATAGCCGCTGTAATCGTAGATGCCCACACCAACCATCGCGCTGTAGGTGAGCTTCTTCGAGAGCGAGCCGCTCATACCCGTGCGGATGTAATAGGCCTGCGAGTTGTCATCCGCGTCATCCCACGTGGTCGAGAAGGAGACATTCCAGTAGTGGCGAGGGGCCACCGCGCGCCCGGCCGTCAGGTTCAGGGAGTAGGAGTCGGACTGATTCTTGTAGCCATCAAGCTGCTTGGTGCGGCTCCACCCCAGGCCGACGGACCAGCGCCACTTGTCGCCCTGGTAGCCCACCGCAGCGTTGGCGTTGTAGGTCTCGGAGCGGTTCTCGTCAATGCGCGGGATGCCGTATTCGTTCCATGTGTCGCCATAGAACTCATCGTTCTCCGAGCGCGAGTAGGAGGCCGAGGCCGAAAGGGTCAGGTTGCGGGCGAACCGGCGGCGGGTGGAGATGCTCAAGCCGTAGGAGTCGCTATCCTGCGCGTTATCGCTGTCAAAGCCGCGCTCCATCGAGTAGAAGCCCGAGAGGCTGAAGCCCCCGAGGTCCTTCGCGCCGTCCTTGCCCGCATAGGAGAGGGAGAAGGCGGGCTGTACGCGCCAGCCGCCGCCGGACTCGGTGTTGTGCGAGGTGTTGCGCGCATTCGTTTCCCAGAAGGCGCCCACGCTCACCGTGGGCGCAAAGTGCAGGCAGTCGTGCGGACCAAAGGCAAAGCCGTTGCCGTTAAAGAGCGGTCCGGCGAGGAGCGGTAACCCGGATATTGCCAGGACTGCGGCCAAAAGGGGCTTTTTCATCTTGATAATCTCCTAGAATAACGGATTAGATGCCCTGATTGGGATAGACCGGCGAGGGGTCTAGAATCTCAGAGAAGTCGGGATTGGGCGGCATCACCGTATTGGTCGGGCGCGGCATCGTGGCAAGACCAAACTCGCCAACGCCAATCATCTGCTCGGGCTGGGTGACAAAGTCGACGATCGAGGGCGGCAGGAGCACGGGGTCTTCCCAGTCGTACATGGCCGAGTTCATCGTGTCGATGGTCAGACCCAACACATCGGTGGAGAAGCGCGCGAGGAGCGGCACCTTGACCTCCGGAGCAGGCTCATTCTGCTGCGCGGTCTCGGTTGTCGGAGCTGCCGCAGGAGAGGTCGGCAAGGGGGCCACGGGGACCTCCTGGGGCGCAAGCGTGGTCGAGCCGGTCGAGCCGGTCCCGGCCGCAGCATCCGCCGTCGCCGCACCCGCCGCAGCCGCGTTCGAGGCCACAGCCTCCGTAGCCGCAGCGCCCGAGGCTGCAGTGTCCGTTGCAGCCGCACCCGCCGCAGCAGCGGCAGGAACGACATTGCCGGCATTGGGGTCGGCCGGGGTCTCGGCCACTTCGTCAACGCCGGTGGCGGCGGCAAGGACTTCGCGGTTGTTCTGCTCGGAAGCGGCGATGTAGGTGGCGGCAGCGGCCTGCATCGACGCGGGGAGGGCGGCAATCATCGCCGGGCGCGTGCGCTCGGGATCGGAGGAGGCGCGCGAGAAGGTGGCGGCGAGGATGCTGATGCGCACGGTGGGCGAATCGGTGCCGGAGGCCTCGATGTAGCGCGAGGCAGAGGAGACGACCTTCGAGCAGAAGGCGTCGAATTGCGCATCGGTCATCTTGTTGGCCTGCTGGTCGAAGTTGACCTTGCCGAGGGTCTCGGCCACCGGCTGGAGATATTCCATCGGGATGGAGTTGAAGACTTCGGCAATCATGCCGATGGAGTTGCCCGAGGAGATGAGCACGCGCGAAGCGGTAATCAACTGCTGGGTCTTGGTGGCTTCATCGGTGGGCTGGGCGGCAATCGCTTCCAGGATTTGCTTGGCCAGGGCCTGGCGCTCGGCGGCCGGCTTGGCCTTGATGGCCGCGGCAATTCGCGTCGGGGCGAGATCGGCCTCTGTCAACGCGGCAACGGCCACGCCGGTGCCCAACAGGGCAACCGCGGTCATTAACATCCACAATCTCTTCATTGCTTCTCTCCTCGCAGGAATCAAGTTTCGGAATTAGAAGTTACTCTCCGGGACGTCGAGGACATCGCCGGGCATCAGGATAATGTTCAGGTCTGCATCGCCATATCGTCCGATGCGCTCGGTGTCGATAATGGCTTGCTGTTTGGTGCCATCGGTAAAGCTACGCGTCACGCGCACGGAACGGGTGTCGGCCCACTGGCCCATCCCGCCCGAGAGCTGCAATGCCTGCATCACCGTTAGGTCGCACGTCGGCGGAATGCTGACGACTCCCTTTTGCCCCACGCATCCAGTGACGAGCACCGAGCCGTAGGGCGATGAACCGCCTTCGCCCATCGGCACATAGTAGGCCGAAACGAGCGGGTCCACATAAAACTCTTTGTAGCGCTTGGTCAGCTCTTCTTGGAACTGCTCGATGGTCATCCCCGCGCAGTGCACCTGCTGAATATAAGGCAGCACAATATCGCCCGAGGCCGAGACCTCCTTGACGGCTTCTTCCATCACCGGCTCGCCCGAGGCCACGATTGAGATGCGCACCTTCACCCCCACGCGCAGCTGGGGCACAATCGCCCCCGGTTTCATCGCCTGCGGCGGCACGAGCTCGGTCCCCTCAGGCACCGAGAACATCTCGCACCCAAGGAAACAAAGGCTTCCAAGCAACAATAACATCAAGCGTCGCATCGCTTCTCCTGACCAATTCGGTAATACAATAGCATACCCCCTGGCAATGGGCAAGCCTTTTCTCAGGGGCTTACGCCTCGGCGTTCAGCCGCTGATGGACAATGTCAGCGGTGATTTCGAGGGCGCCGGCCTTGGCGGTGGCCTCCAGGTCATACATAAACTCGGCCATCACCTGCTCCATAATGGCGCGCAGCCCGCGGGCACCGGTCTTGCGCTTGAGCGCTTCGGCGGCGATGGCGCGCAGCGCCTCCTCCGTGAAGCTCAGCGCCACGCCATCCATCGCCATCAACTTCTGATACTGGCGGACAATGGCGTTGCGCGGCTCGGTGAGGATGCGCACCAGCTCCGCTTCGGTCAATTCGCGCATCTTGGCAATCACCGGAATGCGGCCGACGAACTCGGGAATGAGACCGAAGCTGACCAAATCCTCGGGCTGGACCTGCGAGAGGATGCGCTCACGCTCCTTCTCTTCGGTGGTGGTGGAATCGACAAAGCCGATGGCCTTGCGCCCCAGACGGTCGCGAATCTTCTCGTCGAGCCCCACGAAGGCGCCGCCGCAGATGAAGAGGATATTGGAGGTGTCCACGGCGATGTACTCGGCTTGCGGATGCTTGCGCCCGCCCTTCTCCGGCACATGCGCCACCGTGCCCTCGATAATCTTTAGGAGCGCTTGCTGGACGCCTTCGCCGCTCACATCGCGCGTAATCGAGGTGTTCTCGGTCTTGCGGGCAATCTTGTCAATCTCATCGATATAGACAATGCCGCGCTGGGCCTCGGCCACATTCATCGCGCAATTCTGCAACAGGTAGAGGAGAATGTTCTCCACATCCTCGCCCACATAGCCCGCCTCGGTGACGGTGGTGGCATCGGCAATCGCAAAGGGCACCTTGAGCATCCGCGCGAGCGTTTTGGCAAAGAGGGTCTTGCCGCAACCGGTGGGGCCAATGAGGAGCACATTGCTCTTCTCGATCTCTACATCGGCAAAGGGATCGCTCTTGGCCCCCTTGGCCGGCTTCTGCCCCAGGCGGCGATAGTGATTGTGGACGGCCACGGCCAGCAGCTTCTTCACGCGGTCGTGCCCCACGATATACTGATCCAAGAAGGCCTTAATCTGCGGGGGCGGGGGCACCTCGATGGGCGCGAGCTGCTGCTCGGCGGCGGCCTTGGCCTTGGGCGCCCCCTCCACCAGCCCCGCCTCCTGGAGCATCGCCATCATCTGCTGCACTTCCGGCAACTCTCCGGCCTTCCACCCGGCAATCCGCAGCATACACTGTTCGCAAATCACCGCCCCGCTCTTATCGCTTTGGACGCACCCCTCCGGATCGACCATTCGCCCACAGAACGAACACTGAATCTTCTCTTCCTCGTGCTTGCCGCGCCTAGCCATGGTTTCCTCCGAAAACAAAGGCCGCCTCGATGGAGGTGGCCGCTCTGAAAAGTGGCGGAGAGGGAGGGATTCGAACCCCCGGTACCTTGCGGCACGCATGATTTCGAGTCATGTGCATTCAACCAGGCTCTGCCACCTCTCCGATGGCACCCCCAAGCGGAGTCGGACCGCTCTTCCAAGGATGAGAACCTTGTGTCCTAGCCGATAGACGATGGGGGCGTAGGACCTTCCCGCCTCAATTGGCACCCCCAAGCGGAGTCGGACCGCTCTTCCAAGGATGAGAACCTTGTGTCCTAGCCGATAGACGATGGGGGCCTAGGAAGTATGGTGCACCCGGTGGGACTCGAACCCACACGCCTCGCAGCATAAGAACCTGAATCTTACGTGTCTGCCAATTCCACCACGGGTGCATTGGGCTTTAGATGGTCGGAGCGGTGGGATTTGAACCCACGACCTTTTGGTCCCGAACCAAACGCGCTACCAGGCTGCGCTACGCTCCGTCAAATAAAGTGCGCACAGTGTAGCACACTCCCACCCCCAAAGCAAGCACTTTTTTCGTGCTTGGGTGGCACGCGCCGGTGCGGTCTCGCAGGGCGTGTTTAGAGCGCCTCGGCGGCGGCATCGATAAGGCGGTGGGTCTTGGGGTCGAAGGC
>JBJEVY010000115.1:0-42307 GCA_051884775.1 Candidatus Spyradenecus sp.
TCGGCCTCCTCAATCGAACCGGTCAAGTCGTTGAAGGGGTAGATAAAGGCCTTTTCGGCATTGCCCTCGGCAATGACCGAGCGGGCGGCCTCGGGGTTATCCCAAAAGCCGGGCTCGGCCTGTTTGGCCTCGGCGGCATCCAATCGCGCCTGGCGTTCGTCAATCTTCAGGTAGGCACGCATCTCCTCCAAGCTCGTCTGGAGCTTGGTCAAACGCGCAACGATGGCATCGCGGTCAAACATACACGCACTCTCTCAATCGTCAGTCACACTCTATCACACTTGCGGCAAAAAGGGAAGCGCGCGCTGCGCTCCCCTTTGCTTAGCCTACGCCTTGAAGAAGGCGTGATAGAGGGCGCGGACGGCAGCCTCGCGATGAGAGCTCTGCACCCCGAACATCATCGAGATCTCCGAGGAGCCCTGGTTCATCATATCAATCGAGATCCCTTCGCGGAAGAGCGCGAGGGTGGCGTGAGCGGCCATCCCGGGGGTGTAGTAGAGCCCTTCGCCAACAATCATAATCAGCGAGGTGCCGCGCTCAATCTGGAGGTTGTCGGGCTGCAGGTCGCGCATAATATGGTCGCGCACGCGCCCTTCCACCTCGGGGGTGAAGCCCTCTTCGCGGAAGATGACCGAGACATTGTCGATGCCCGAGGGCATGTGCTCGTAGGAGATTCCCTCGTCCTCGAGGATCTGCAGCAGCTTACGCCCAAAGCCGACCTCGCGGTTCATCATATACTTATCGATATAGAGCGTGCAGAAGCCCGAGGAGGAGGCAATGCCAACCACCGACCCCTGGCGCGCGCGGCGGTGATGGAGGATCATCGTCCCAGGCGCGTCCGGATGGTTGGTGTTGCGGATATTGATGGGAATCGCGGCCTTCACCGCCGGGATAATCGCCTCATCCTGGAAGACGCCGAAGCCCGCGTAGGAGAGTTCGCGCATCTCGCGATAGGTCATCTCCGCAATCCCCTCGGAGACCTCCGGCACCAGGCGCGGATCCACCGGGTAGACCGCGTCGACATCCGTAAAGTTCTCGTAGACCTTCGCCTTCACCGCCGCGGCCAAAATCGACCCGGTGATATCCGAGCCGCCCCGCGGGAAGGTGGCGATCTCCCCCTTACGCGTCACGCCAAAGAAGCCCGGGAAGACCACAATCTCGCGCTCGGCATCGAAGGCCAGGTTCGCCAGGCGGTCATACGATTCGGGCAACACCTGCGCATTGCCAAAGTCGTCCGACATCAACAGCCCCGCTTCGCCCGGGTTCTTGTAGGCCGCGCGAATGCCGCGCGCCCGGAAGGCCGCCGCCACGATACGCGCCGAGTTATCCTCGCCGGCCGCCTTCATCGAATCCATAAAGCGTGCGGCATTGGAGAGGTCCATCGAAGCGACGCGTTGCTCCAAGTCTGCGCGGATCTCGGCCAGCACCCCTTCGGTCTCGCGGTTCTTGTCCAGCCCCAATCCACGATAAATCTGCGCGTAGCGCTCAACGATGTCCTCAAGCACCTCCTGCGGATCCTTCTGCGTCAGGCAACGCCCGGCGCACTCAATCAGCAGGTCAGTCACCTTCGTATCTTGCTTATTCCGCTTGCCCGGGGCCGAAACCACCACAATCCGGCGGGCCGGATCCGAGGCCACAATATCGCAGATCTTGGCAACCTGCACATCGTCCGCGACGGAGGAACCGCCAAACTTGCACACTTTCATAGAAACGCTAACTCCTTGCTCTCTCGCCCAAGGCACCCGGGCATCCGCCCAACCAGCCCCTGGCGCGACAAAATCCTGCTTGCCTTACAACATACACATGCTCAGAGGCATACTCTGCACGATCCCCTGCTCGGTAATCTCCTGCAGGGCCGCCTGCAGATCCCCGGCGCGCGCCGGCTGCGTAAGGATAATCACCGGCACATACCCCGCCTCGCACTGCGCCTCGGTGGCCGCGTGCTGCGAAGCGGCAAAGATGCTCACCCCGTGATTGCCCAGAATCGTTGCGAAGCGCCCCACCATCCCGCACGCTTCGCGCACCATCAGGCGAATATAGAAGCGGCTGACGCAATCCTCCGGCTTCTGCAGGGCATACCCCGAAGCCTCAATCGAGGGCAACGGCTCGGCCTCGCGCGGAAGCCCCGCCGCCACGTGGCGCGCCACGGAGACAATGTCGCTAATCACCGCGCTCGCCGTGGCCGCGCGCCCTGCCCCGCGCCCATAGTAGAGCGTGTCGCCCGTCATCGAGCCATCCACCAAGACCGCGTTGAAGACGTCGCTCACCGAGCCAAGCATATGCGTCTTGGGCACCAGCGTCGGGTTCACCCGCACCTCCAGCCGCTTCCCCTCGCACTCGCGGCAGACCGCCAGGAGCTTGATCACATAGCCCAACTCATCGGCATAGCGCACATCCACCAGGCTCAACCCGCGGATACCCTGCACCGTCACCTCGTCAAGCGGCACGCTCACGCCATAGGCCAGCGAGGCCAAAATCGAAATCTTGTGGGCCGTGTCAAAGCCGTCAATATCCAGCGAGGGATTGGCCTCGGCATACCCCAACCGCTGCGCGTCGGCCAACACCTCATCAAAGGCTGACCCCTCCCGCGCCATCCGCGTGAGGATATAGTTGCACGTGCCATTCAAGATGCCATAGACCGCGCGGATGTCATTGGCCACCAACCCATCGCGCAGCGCCCGGATAATCGGAATGCCACCGCCCACACTCGCGCCAAAGTAGAGGTCCACCCCCTTCTCGCGCGCCAAGGCAAACAACTCCGCCCCGCGCTCGGCCAAGAGCTTCTTATTCGCCGTCACCACCGACTTCCCGGCCTCCAACGCCTGCTTGACCACCGTGTAGGCAATCCCCGTCCCCCCAATCAGCTCCACCACCACCTGAATATCCTCCCGCGCCACCAACGCCAAGGCATCCGTCCCCAAAATCCCCGCCGGCACCGACACCCCGCGGTCCGTCGTAATATCCAAATCCGCCACCGCGCGCAACTGAACCGACACCCCACACCGGCGGCTAATCAGCGCTGCCCCCGTGAGCAAACCCTCCACCACGCCGGCACCAACCGTGCCGAACCCAACAATACCAACGCCGACTTCCTTCATCGCGCCTCCAAAAGCAATCTCATAAAACGCCCCCATCTTACCAAACTCCAACCCCCCGCGCAACAGTCGAGCGGTGCGGGCTGGGGTGCGGGCTGGCGCCCGCGTGAACGGTGAGAGGTGAACGGTGGCGGGCTGGCGCCCGCCGTGAGGGGGCCCTGCGGGCCGTAAGGGGCTCGCTGCCGCTCGCGTGAGGGGGCGGCTCTGCCGCCGTGAGGTGCGCCTCCGGCGCGTGAACAAGCCGGCCCTATAGTTAAGGTATACGCGCGCGCACGCGCGAGACAATCACCGTTCACCGTTCACAAAGTAAGGTATACGCGCGCGCACGCGCGAGGCAATCACTCCCCCCACCCGCCCCGGGTCCAAAGTCCACCCGCCCCGGGTCCGAGGTCCACCCGCCCCGGGTCCAAGGTCCACCCGCCCCGGGTCCAAGGTCCACCCGCCCCGGGTCCGAGGTCCACCCGCCCCGGGTCCAAGGTCCACCCGGGGCGGATGCAAAAAGGGAGGTAACGCCCCTTCTTCGTTTCTATGTGCCGCCGTCTCCGGCGGCACCCCTCCTGAGCGTGCCTTTCTTTGTGTTTCTTTGCGTGTCTTTGTGCTTCCTTTTGACATAGCTCCTCGCTATGGCTCGGACTTGTGGTTAAACCCTGCGTGCCTTTACGCTGCCTTGCGCGAAAAAGGGAGAGGCCCGGCGGGGCCTCTCCCTTACTGTCGGCTGTCAGCTGTCCGCTGTCGGCTCGCTCAGCGCGCCACCTTCACCCGCAGGGCGCGGGTGCCGAGGAAGTCCTCAAGGAGCTTGTCGATGTTGGAGTCATCCAGGCGGTTGGCCGGGATACGGAAGCGCACCTCACCGGCGCTCTGCTCGAGGAGGTCACCCTCGGCCATCGACCAGACCTTGCCAGTGTTTTCATCGACCACCGAGAAGGTAACGCCCTCGGCGAAGTCCACCTGCGCGCCGGCACCCTCGACCTTAGCCGTCACGATGACCGCGCGATCGGCATCCACCGTGATGTGCGAGACGCCGAAGTCGTAGCAGATCTTCACCGTGGCGGTAGACCCCTCCACCGTTGCCTCGGTGTGATTCACGAAGCAGGTCAGCAGACCCTCCAAGGCGCTGGTCTCGACCGCCTTGGCGGTAGTGCCGTCGGCGTGGAGGACCTCAATCTTCGTGGCGACCGTACCGCTCACCTCCGTGCCGGCTGCCGCGCAGACCTGTTTGCGGATCTGCTCCTTGACCTCGCTCGAGAGCACCGTCTCCAGCGCCGTGTCCTCGTAGGTGACCTCGAGGGTGATGTTGCGCGAGAGCTTGAGCGTGGTCCCCTCGACCGTGCGCGTGTAGCCCGTCGGCTCGGTGAAGTTGCTCGCCGTGAGCGCATTCGCGGCAATCAGCACCGTGGCATCCGCCAAGCCCGCCGCCGGGGTCACGGTGACGGTCGCGTCAGCGGCCACCGTCACCGTACCCACCGTGAGCGCAGCACCATCGGCCAAGACCGCCGAGCCCGCCTCGAAGGTGACAGCCGCCGCCAGACTCCCCTTGCCCGCCAGCGTCGCCCCCTTCTTCACCGTCACCGGCGCCGAGAAGGTATTGGCCCCGTCAAAGGCCACCGTGCCATTGGCATACAAGCCATCGCCAATCGTCACCGCCCCTTGAACGGTATCGGCAAGGTTGTCGGCAAAGCTGACCGTCACGGCATACGGCAAGAGGCTTGCAGGAGCCTTCGCCACCGTTCCATTAGCGAAGTCGAGGTTCGCCGAGGTTGTAATCGTTGCCAACGCCGAAAAAGGCGCGGCAGACAATGTACTTCCTTTAACTAGCTGAACATCATAGGCCGCCCACGCATTAAGCGCCGCAAGCTTCGGCAAGGCCACATCGACCGTGAGGGTCACATTAGCCGAGAGGGTCAGCGTTACCTCCTCAACGAAGGCCCAGTTGATGTCCGTCGCGTCCAAGTCATTCTTGTCCTTCCACGGCAACTGCGACCACGTGGTGACCGTTCCGTCAACTGTCGCGGTCAGG
This sequence comes from Candidatus Spyradenecus sp., assembly GCA_051884775.1. GTDB lineage: Bacteria > Verrucomicrobiota > Kiritimatiellia > RFP12 > DVOR01 > Spyradenecus. The sequence continues at coordinate 5,113 of JBJEVY010000115.1, forward strand.
CTCGTGTAGACATTCTTGGCCGTTGCCACATAGAGCGTCTTGCTGTCCTCGCTGAGGGTCAGGGTATAGTCGCCAGCCGGGGCGGTGAAGTTGGTCATCGAGAGGGTGCCACTCTCGGCGGTCGTCTGCAACGCCGCGGTCGAGGGCGCTGTCGGAGCCGAAGCCAAGACCACCTGCGCCGTGCCGGTAATCGCCCCATTCAGGGTCAGCGGAGCCTCCGCCGCCGGGTCAACCAACAGCTTGGCCCCGTCGGTGAAGGTGACCGCATCGCCCCAGGAACCCGCCCCCGCGAGGAGAACACCATTGCCCACCGTCAGGGTGCCGGTGCCGCTCTGCGCCCCAGTCAGAATCAGCGTCCCCTCGCTCGCCGCATCGGCCAAGGCCGTCGTCAGCGAGAAGGTGCCACTCCCCGTGGTAATCGGTTGTTTGAGTTCCAAGGTGGCGCCATCGCTGAAGGTGACAGTCGCACTATGCGTGACGGTTCCAGCCCCCGAGTGGTTCCCCATCTTCGCGTCAATGACAGCCCCAGGGCCAGTCACCTCAATGGGCACGTTCTCTTGGAAGCAATCCAACGCCAGGTTGGTCATCGTGGTTTCAATGCGCGCATTCGCCCCCAAGACGAGCTTGTTCTTGGCGAAGAGCGTCCACTTGGCCCCGACGATGACGGTGCCGTTGATGGTGATCGTCTGGATTGAGGTAGCATCATAGTTGATGGCATCGTTCGAGGTCGTCTTCAAGGTGGCTCCGGCTTCCACCGTCACATTGCCCTTAATGCCGCGATCCGCGCTGGCAATCGACTGCGTTCCGGAGAGAACGGTTAGGGGACCATTAAAGGTGTTAGAACTTGAGCTCAAGGTCATATCGCCCTGGGTCTTGAAGTCCACCGTCGAAGGCGTCGTGATTGCGCCAGTGTGCGCGATGCCGCGGGTGAGCTCCCAGGTGAGCGAGCCGGTGCCCGAGACCGTGACTGCTGCCGCCGGAGCATAGAGGTTGCGCACCGTCAAGTCGGCATCCGTCAAGGTGAGGGTGCCGGTGGGGAAGCCCGCCGTGGTTCCGGCCACAAGGGTCAGGGGCCTAGTGCCCGTGACCGTCAGCGCGGTCACCGTGGCAATCGGCAGATCCACCGTAACGGTCGCCTCAGCCTCAGCCGTCAGTGTGACGGAGGTCACCTTGCCCCACGTGGGCGTGACGGCGTTCCCACTCATATCCTTCCACTCAAGGGCCGACCAGTTGGCATCCCCCGAGACCGTCGCCTGAACGGCCGTCACCTCGGAGATGGCACCCGAGTAGGTCAAGACCAAGGCATAGGTCGTCGTCTCGGCATCCGCAGCGGAGGTCACCTGCGCCTCGAGCGCGTAGCCCGTCTTCGTCTCAAAGGTAGGCACCGCGTCCGAACCGTAGGAGGTGGCCAGCGTGAAGACCGTGCCCGTGGCGGCGGTCTTCGTCTCGATGGCCTTCCAGAAGGTCTCGGTGAAGGTAACCTGCGCACAGGTGTCGAGGGAGGCCAAGCCGCTCGTCGGCACCACATCGCCATCGTAGGCGATGGTGACGCCCGTATTCGAGCCAACCGTCAGCACGCCGGTCACCGTCACGTTGCCCTTGAAGGTGAGCGTGCTATCCGCCGCAACGGTGTAGGCATCCGAGAGCGTCAGCGTGCCGCGCTTGTTCTCGAAGGTGACCGCGCCGCTGATGGAGTTAGGCTTAGTATCGTTATCGTAGAACTGCAATGTGCCACCCTCGACCACAATGCGTCCACCGTCACTGGCGATGCTCGCATTGTGGAAACCAAAGGTCGCGCTCCCGCGCTTGGTCAAGGTGTGACCATTGAGCGTCAGCGTCTGCACGGCATAGTAGTGGTCAATCGAATGGATCTCTACCGAGTTCTCAATGACGGAGTCTGCCGTCAAGGTGATGTTGGCCAACTGACGGCTGGTAGAACCCACGCCACTCCCCGTGTTCGTCAAGGTGCCGCCATTGAGCGTCAAGACGCAGGTGGTTGCATAGCCGTTCACATCCAGGGCTGCCCCGGCGTCTACGCGAATCTTCGTATTGGCCGAATTATCCCCGAAGGTCTCGCCTTGCACCGGCTTGAAGGTGCCCGAGCGGATGGCGAAGCCCTGCTGCGGGGCCTTGAGCGTCTTCCCGGAGGGGAGTGAACTGCCCTCAGCCGAGCAGACAAGGCCAATCAGCGCATTCTCCGAGAAGGTGATGGTGCTCGCCGTAAGCGTGCCTAGGAGTTCGGGCGAGGTGCCGAGGTAGGGGCAACCCGAAGCCGCAGCGAGCGAGGTCAGAGTGAAGGTGGCGCTGTCGGCCAGGAGGTTGCCGCCCGCCGTGCCCGAGATGGTCACCGCCGGGAGGGTCCGCGCCGCCGAGGCGTCAAGGGTCAGCGTCTTCTCTGTGGCCGCGGTGAAGTCAAGCACCAACTGCCCATCTGCCTTCAATGCCGGCACGCCCGAGAGCGTGGCATTGTCGGCGATGTGGAGGGTGACGGCCTCCAGGGTGGCCCAATCAATCGTGCCGGAGAGGGCTGTGCCGGCCATCGTCTGCCAGGAGAGACTCTCCCAGGCCGCATCGCCATCGACCGGCGCCTGGACCTGCGTCGGCGCCGTCTGCTTCTCCGCATAGAGCGTGTTGCCCACGACGACCAGCGCGAAGCCCTCGGGCAGGGTCTCCGCCGAGAAGGCGCTCACCGCCGGCAACGAAGCCGCCGTCAGCAGCGCCACCGTCTCCGTCGGCTCCGCAGACAAGCGAACCGTGACCGTGCCTGCCGCCGTCACCGCACCGTTGACCGTCAGCGGTGCCGCCGGGGCAGCCGCAAAGATAGCACCCTCCTCAAAGGTCAAGGTGCCCTTGACAGTGCCCGAGCCGCAGAGGACGGCATTCTGCTTGATGGTCGTGGCCCCCGTGCCCGTGGAGCCGGTCACGCGCAGCGTACCGGCGTTGACAGTCGTCACGCCCGTATAGACATTCTCTGCCGCCAGGACCATCTCGCCCGCGCCGGACTTGACGAAGCCCTGGTCACCGCTGAGGATGGCATCGATGTAGAACTGCGCGTTCTCTTCCACCGTCACCTGCCAGTCGGCATTGGTAATCTTGGCCTTGCGCCAATCGCCAGAATTGGAGGAGTCCTCAAGGGTCAACTTCGAGATGGTCGGCGATGCACTGGTCGCCCCAGTCGCCGCCTTAACGGTTGTCTGCTGCCCATTGAAGATCTGCAGGGCACAGTTGCCATCAACGCCCGTGTGATACATCAGGCGGACAATACCACCTGTCATCTCCAGCGGAGTCTTGAAGGTGTCGCGCTTGGAGAGTTCGTAGCTGCCGCCCTCTTCAAGGATGAGCTTCTGGTTGGTTCCGACATTCCAGCCCGTGGCATCCTTGGTGCTGCCCGTCGCGAGCTTGGCGTTCGCGCCACGCACGGTAATCGTACGGTTCTTCATCGGGCCATCTGCAGCGCCACCGCCCGGCAGTTTCAGCGTGCCGGAGGTGACCAAGAAGCCGCCGGAGAAGTAGGAGGTGCCGGACTTCAAGAGGTTGAAGGTGTTGCTGGCATCGCTAAAGGCCAGTTCCACGGTGCCCGCACCGGTCAACTTGAGGGCGGAATTGTCCAGCACCAGGCCGGTGTAATCCCCACTCGTGGAGGTGGCGAAGGCGATAGCCTCGGGCGTGGTGGCGCGGAGCGTCGAGCCGGCGGCGAGGGCAAGAGTGCCGGTAAAGGCGCTATTGTCCGCCGAGAGGGTGAGCTTGGCACCGGTGGCGACCGAGAGGGTCCCCGAAACCAGGGCGCGCGAGAGGGCGAGGTTGCCCGCGAAGGTGCGCGTGCCGGCAGCCCAGGGCGTGTCGCCCGCCAGGGTGACCGTCTGGCCAGCGCCCGTGAGGGTCGTCACGGTTGCGGCCAAGTCGCTATCCATCGTCACCGTAGCATCAGCAGAAGTCCCCTTGAAGGTGACCGAGGTGACGAAGCGCCACTCAGGCGAGGCGACCGCCGTCCCCTCGGGGGTCTTCCAGGTGAGCGCCGAGAGGGCGACCGTACCGGAGACCTCAGCCGTCAGGCTATCGTAAGGCATCCACTCCAGGGAGACGGTCTTGACACTATCTGCGGTCTCTTCGCTCATCACATAGCCCGTGGGCGGGGTGAGCGTGGGCGCGGAGGCCGAGTTGGTCTTGAGGACCGCCGTCTTCGTCTCCGGGAAGTTCTCCGGGACCACGAAGGTCGCCGAGCCGGAGACGTTCGAGAGGGTCAAGGCATTGCCATCGGCGTTGGCCAGGATCTTGCTGCCATTCAGCGTGACTGCCGAGGCCGTTATCGACCCCGTGCCGCCAAGCGTCGTTCCCGCCGCAACGCTCGTCGCCTGCGTGTAGGTATTCGCCCCATTGAAGAGGATCTTGCCCGCGCCGGAGAGCGCAACCGAGGCGTAGGAGGTGTTCTGGTTGGAGAGCGAAGCCTCAACCGTCAGGGTCGCGCCTTCAAGCACCTCAATTCGGCTCGGAGCGCTTGTCGAACTGGAGCCTGAGGTGGCACCATCGCAGCCGAACTTCGGACCGCTCCCGCTGTTGAGGATGGTTGCCGTGCCCTCGGAGATAAGCAGGCGGCTGGCACGCGCAAGCCAGAACTTTCCATTCGGGTCGGAGAGGGTAGCCCCATTCTTCAACTCAAAGGTGCGGCGCAGGTACTGTTCGGCGTTATTGACCAAGGCACCGCCGTCAACCACCAGAACCGTCCGGTCGCACTGCGCGTCGATGTCCTTCCAGCCGAAGACGTGGTTCGCCGAGAGATTGACCGTGGCACCAGTCTTAACGACAATCTGCCCGGAGCCCTCAACATCGCTCTTGGCGAGTTGGCCCACCTGACCACCCCCACCTGCGAGGTTGAGCGTGGTTCCAGTCTCAACAATCCAGCGCCCGGTGAAGCCGTTATAGGCGAAGGTAGACTCCCCGCCCGCCGCAGACGAAGTGACCTCGCCAGCGTTCTTGAGCGTGAGCGTGCCAGTGCCGGAGAGGTTGGCGGGAATGGTGGTGATGACCGCACCATCGAGCGTGAGGCTCCCCTCAAGCGAGAGGGTGGTCAGGGCCGGGAGGGCACCGCCGGAGAGGGTCAGCGCGCCCGAGCCGGGGAGCGTCAAGGAGGTGATGCTCGAGAAGTTGCCCGGAAGCGTCAGCAAGGCCTCGTCGGCAGTGACATTGAGCGTCAAGGCCGTCACCCACTCCCAGCGCGGCGAAACGATGGGGTCGCCATTCGGCGTCTGCCACGGGAGTTCATCCCAGGCCTTCGTGCCATCCACCGTCGCAGTCAGGGCCGTGTAGCGGATGAGGTCGAGGGTGTGGGTGGTCACGCCATCGGCCGTAGCAGAGGTGATCTGGTAATCGGCCGGGGGCGTCAGGGTCACCGTCGCCGTCTCGGCCGTCTTGAGCACCGCCATCGGGAAGGCACTCTCAGCCACCGCTGCGCCTAGGACCACCTGGGCCGTGCCGGTGGCGCCATTGAGCGTTAGGACGCTACTGCCGCCTTCGGCCAAGAGCTTGGAGCCCTCAACAAAGGTGACGGCCGAGTTGAGAACCGACCCCGTCCCGCCAAGGGTGACCCCAGCGCCCACAGTCGTCGCCTCATAATAGGTATTCGCCCCGTTGAAGCGGAAGGTCCCAGAGCCCGTGAGCTCAAAGGTGGTGGCACTCGGGCTTTCGGCGGTTGCCGTCAAGCTCTTGAGTTCGCCATTGAAGTTCACAATCGAACCTTCGGCCAGGTTGAAGGTAGGCGCAATGCCGCCATTGTCCTGACCACCATACTGCAACCCATAGGCAACAGAGCCCTCAATCGTCACCTCGCCCTCGACATCAATGTGGCAGCCGCGCGTGAAGGCCAACTTTGTGCAGGTGTCATTGACGAGGCGGGCACCGTTCTTCAGCGTGATGGGGCGGCGAATAACCTGATTGCCCGTCCCGGTGAAGGCCACCGTGCCGCCATCGACCACAAGGACGGTCCGTCCATCGGTCAATGTCGTGGCCTTACCAGTGCCATCCCAACCGAAGGCATTGGTCTGCTTGATTTGCAAGGTCGCCCCGGTGCGAACCTCCAACTGTCCAGAGCCGGCGACAGAGCTGTCATAGTTCAAGAAGTAGGACCCGTTCTCGGAGGTGCTCTCCAAGGAGAGGGTCGTACCATCCTCAAGCACCCAGCGGCCCTTGAAGTCCGCGTAGTTCGCCTGAGTCGAAGTCATCGCGCCACCATTGACCAGGGTCAACTCGCCCGTGCCGGAGAGGGTGGCAGGAATGGTGGAGATCACCGCGCCATCCAGGGTGAGCGGAGCATTAAGGGTGAGGGTGGCCAAGCTCGGGAGCGTAGCCCCAGAGAGGGTGATCGCCTCGGAGGCGGAGCCAATGGTCAGCGTGGTCAGCGCCGTCAGGTTGCCCGGCAGGGTGAGCGCGACCGGCACGCCGGCGGTATTCGTCAAGGTGACCGTGGTGACCGCGCCCCAAGCAATCGCCTCGGGCTGGGTGGTGCACTCGGCATTAGAGCACCAGGTGAGGCCCGTCCAGGTGCCCTCGCTGGGCACCTGAGCGTAGAGCTCCGTCACCACAGGGGCCGTGAAGGCCACCACCAAGGCGCCATCCTCGGTCTTCTGCAGCGCATAGCCCGTCGGCAAGGTGGTGCACGCGGGCACAACACTGTCCGTATACCCCGAGGCCAAGGTCAGGACGGTGCCCTGCTGAGTCGTCGCGGCTTCGATGGCAGCCACAAGCTCCTCGGAGAAGACCAAGGTGCTGCAGGAGAAGGTCTCGCGCGGGGTCCCGGTCGGCAAGGTCGAACCGGTCAGCTTCAAGGTGCCAACGGAAATCTCAGTCGGAACCGAGAGCATCGACGCATCGATGACCAAGGTGGCACCGTTACCACGAATGCCGGCGTAGGCCGCGAAGGCGTCCATTAAGGTCAAGGTCGCCCCATCCTCCAGTGTGACAGCACCGCAGAGGCCGCTATTCTCGACCGTGGAGGAGAGCGTCAGCGAGGCATTCGCGCCGACGGTGACGATGCCGCGCGGCCAGGTCAGGGCCGCGCTGTTATTGGTGAGCGTGTAGGTGCCGTTCGCCGGGAAGATCATCCCGTTGGTGATGCGGAGGGAAAGGCCGTTCACACCCTCCGCGCACCAGGTGGCATCGGCAAGGTCGCCCGTTTCGCCGCCCGCCCAGGTGAGCTCCGCATTACCGTCAAAGCGATAGATGTAGGAGAGCTTCCAGGTGCCATCCTCCATCTGCTCAACGGCCGGCTTATAGCGCCCGGCGGTCGCCACCATCGCCGTGGTGAGTTCATTCGGCGAGGTGAAGAGCGGGATGGTCTCGGGCTGCTCATCGAAGGCCGAGAGGTCGATGGACAGGTTGTTGGCCGTGAGGGTGCCGCCCAGGGAGAGGGGCGTGTCAATCGCGCGCGGCTTGAGGGTGGCCCCCGCCTCGCAGGTCAGGGAACCGACCAGGGAAGCCGCCGAGAAGGTCGCTCCATTCTGCACGGTGGTCAGCCCTGTGTAGGTGGTCAGACCAGAGAGGGAGACCGACCCAGAGGCCACGGTCAAGGCCCCATCGCCTGCGAGGGTGCCAGCCACCTCAATATCGCCGGAGAGCGTCAGGCAACTGCCAGACTTCAAGGTACGCGTGTCGCGCAACGCAAGGGTGGCCCCTTCGGCCACCGAGAGGGTCACATTCCCCTCAATGGCGGAGCCCTTGTTTTCTCCATTCCAGAGGGTAAAGGTGCCCGCATTCACCGCGATAGTGCCCGGGCCTTGCAGCGTGGCCGAGGCAATCGAGAACTCGCCCGCCCCCGTCTTGGTGAGCGTGTAGCCGTTCAAGGCGATGACCTGCTCGTTGTAGCCGTGCGCAATCGAGTGGAGCGACTGCGTGGCATCCACCGTGGAGTCGGCCGTCAGGGAGATGCTGTAGAACTGACGCTTGCTCGTTCCATTGTCGCCACTGGTCGAGTTCTTGAGGGTGCCGCCATTCAGTGTGAGGACGCAGGAGACAGGGTAGCCGTGCGCGTCGAGGGTGGCACCGGTGTCAACGCGAATCTTGGTGTTGTTAGTCTGATCGCCATAGTTATCCACTTTCGTAGCCACGAGCGTGCCCGAGCGGATGGCAAAGCCACGCTGAGGCGCCAGGAACTTGTGCGAGAAGGAGGTGCCTGTGTCGGCGCAGTAGAGCCCGAGGAGCGCGTCACTGGTGAAGGTGTAGTCTTCGGCGGTCAATGTGGAGAACATCGCGGCGGTAACCCCCACATAGGGGGCCGAGGCGGAGAGGGCCGAGAGGGTCAGCGTACCATCGGAGCAGAGGACATCGCCGCCGTGAGTACCGAGCACATAGAGGGCCGGGAGCGTCTGCGAGGTCGAGCCATCGAGCGTTAGCGTCTTCCCTTCCGTTGCCCCGAAGTCAATGGCGAGCGAATCGAGGGAGAGCGACGGCAGCGCGAGCGTGGCCGAGTCGGTCACCTTTAGCGTGACGGCATGGATGTTCGACCAAGTCGGCGTGAAAGCATTGCCGCGCGTATCGGTCCAGGTGAGGTTGTCCCACACGGCCGCGCCAGAGACCACAGCCATCACTTCGGAGCCAGCCACGGCCTTGAGGGTGCCGTTGTCCACCGCCAGACCGTAGCCAGCCGGGAAGGAGGCATCCAGGGCGAAGTTCACCACGGCGACCGTGGGGCCCACAGTAAGCAGAGAGACCTCGCCCAAGACTCCATCCGGTGCCATCACCGTCGCCTGACCGGTGATGGCCGTGACAGTGTAGCGGCTGGCGGGGTCTACGGCAAGGGTGCCGCCAGCGGTGCAGTCGAGGGCCGAGAGGGTAATCCCGGCCGGAGCCGTGAGGGTGGTCCCGGCAGCGAGAGAGAGGGTGCCCGTGTGGTCGGCCGCCCAGGTGACGGTGCCATTGCCCGAGAGGGAGACCGCCGTGGCGGCATCGAAGAGACCATTGAGCTTGGCCGTGGAGCTGTCCGCCAAAACAAGGGCACAGCCATTGAGGCGCTTGCCCTCGCTGCCGGTGAGGGTCAGCGCACCGGTAAGGTTCAGGGTCTGAACATTGTAGAGCGGGAGGTCGAGGGCGACGGTGGCATCGACGGCCCCCTCCGCCGCGGTCAGCGAGACGGTCTGAACCTGCCACCAGTCGATCCCATCGGCAGCGACCGCCGTGGTGCCGTCGGTGGTCCAGGTAAGCGCGCTCCAGTTCGTGGTGCCACTCGGGACGGTGGCCTGCAGACTCGTCGGAGCCTCCACCACCTCATCGCCCTGCTTAATCGTCTTCTTGGCGTAGAGGACATTGTCCACCACCACGAGGCTGTAGTCGTTCGTGGGGAAGGTCTCATCGGTCAAGAAGTAGTTCGTCTGCAAGGTGAAGTCCTCGCTCGTGGCGCGCAGGATGGGGAAGGTCTGCGTGGGCGTGCCGGTGAGGGTGATATTGGCCCACGAGGTAGTCTGCGCAAAACTGGAGATAGTCAGCGGCTCGACGACCGCCGGGTCAACCGCCAGGAGGCCACCCGAGGCGAAGGAGATGGTGCCTCGGACCGTGCCAGTGCCGCAAATCGTCGCCCCACCCTTGACGATGGTTGAGCCCGTACCGGTCGTGCCAGTCACGCGCAAGGTGCCGGCGTTAATCAGGGTGTTGAGGCAGTTATTCACGGTTGTGGCAAGCACCATCTCGCCCGCGCCCGCCTTAATGAGGGTGCGATCGGAGTTATCGGCACCCAGCGAGGCCTCGATATCGAAGCGCGCATGCTCCGCCACATTGACCGTCCAGTTACCCTCACGGATGTAGGCAATCCGGTCAGAGGCCGATGCGTTCTCGGCGAAGGTGAGGGTAGAGACGGTGGGGTTCTCGGCCGTAGCGCCACCGGCGGCCAGGACGGAGGTCGAGGGGCTCTGGTAGAGGTCAATGCCGCGGCCGGAGTCGGTGGCACCGGACATCAAGCGGATGGTGGCACCGCTGAGTTCCATGGGCGCCTTGTAGGTGTCGCGCTTATAGACCTCGAAGGTGGCACCATCGCGGAAGATGAACTTACCGCTGCCATAGCTCCAGCCCGTAGCATCGTTCGTCGTGCCAGTCGCGAGCTTGGCGTTTGCGCCCGTGACGGTGATGGTGCGGTTGTAGACCGGGCCCGTGCCGCTGGAACTGTTCGGGAACTTCAGCGTGCCGGAGGCGACGGTGATGTTGCCCGTGAAGAGACCCTGGTTGCCGACCATTGGCAGAATTGCCGAAGCGTTCTCAAAGTCGAGCAAGAGGGTGCCGGCTCCACGGAGGCGAATGGAGGCATTATTGAGCTGCAGGTTGCCTGCGCTGTTCTTGGCGAAGGCCAGGGCATCGGGCGAGGTGACACGCAAGGTCGCCGCCTGAGGCACCGTCAAGAGCACATTGGCGTTGTTCGTGAGGGCCGAGGTGTCGCTGAGGGTCAACGTGCCGCCCGCTTCCGCCAGGAGAACATTCGCCAAGTTCGGGAACTGCGAGAAGTCCATCGAGGAGAGGTTCGCCCCCTCGCCTTCGGGGACAAGTACCACACGCTCGACGACGGAGTCAGACGCTTCAAGGTTCACCGTCCCGCCCATCGGGTCGGTCCACTGGAGGTCGCTCCAAGCCTGGGTGCCGGAGATCGTGGCCTTGATTTCGCGTTTGGAGCCGGAGAGGCGCAGGTGCAGGGTCTTATCTTCTTCCAACACCAGCTGCCAAGTGCCGCCATCGTCCGTGGTCTGGGACACATCCTCCGTAGGCCAGCTGAGGGTCGGCAACGCGGTGCAGTTCGTGAGAAGAAGGAAGTCAACCCCACCGTCATTCGTGTAGGCCTGGGCCACCTCGCTCTCGAGCGCCAAGGTGGTCACGGTGGCCGAGGTGGCGGTAATCGGCTGGGTGAGAATGGTTGAGCCAGTCAACCGCAAGGTGTCGACGGTGAGGGTATCGAGCGTCAGGTTGAGGGTGGACGGCACAAGGAGCGTGCCCTCACCAGTCACGGAGGTGAGGGAGAGAGAGTCCTCGAGGATATGGGTGGTGCCGACGGCGGAGGTGAGGTCGAAGGTCGCCCCAGAGGCCACCTGTACCGGGCCGGAGAGTTCGGACCAGTAGCCCGAGCCCTTGTTGGTGAAGGCGTAGCCGCGCGTCGTCATCCAACTGTTGGCCTTGAGCAGAGAACTGCTGGCCGCGAGAGTGCGCTCGTCGATGGTCTGCCAAATCTCGCTCTCGTTCGCGGTGGGGCCGGTGTCGGAGGCGGAGGGATGCCAGGCCTGCAGGTCATTCGAGGCCGAAACATTCCACTTGTAGAAGAACTGGTTGGGGATGGTGGGCGTGGCGAAGTCATAGCCACTGAAGACCACCTCGCGCCCGGCATCGACCACGAAGTAGGTGCGCGGATTCTTCCCTTGACCGTAAGAGGCATACTGATAGTTGTCGAGCCAACGGAACTGCGTGGCCGTGTTGCCATCGAGAAGGTTAGTGATTTGGCCATCGCAGAAGGAGGTGCGATTGCCCATCCCGAGGACAACGCTGTCGAGCACGCCGCCATCGAAGTAGATAATCGAGGAGCCTTCTGGCCAGGCAAGGCGCTCGCCAGAGAGCGTGAGGGCCACCTCGCTCAGGCCCAGCCAGGTGCTAGAAACCCAGTGCCAGGCGCTCCAGTTCCAAGCGTTCTGGGCGTTGGCCGTGTCGTTGAAGCGCTCGTAGACCTCGAACTTGAAGTACCGCGCCTTGAGGGCGATGGTGCCAGAGAGTGCCACCGTGCCCTCCTGAATGGTGAGCGGCTCGTTAAAGGCCGTCGGCTGGAGGTAGAGCGTGCCCGAGCCGGTCTTAACCAACTCGCCGGCCTCTTCAGCGACAATGCCGCCGGAGAGCGCGCCGGAGGGATAGGTGTAAGCCGCATCGCCGCCGGAGACCTCGAGCCTGCCGCCGCCGCGCTTGAAGAGGTTGGTGGTAGCGGCCAGTTGCTGGGCCGTCACCTTGATGGTGCCGCCGGTGCCAGCGATAAAGGTGCCGGTGCCGGAGAAGGTGGCGCCGGTGAGGTCGAGCGTGCCGGTGACGGTGACCGTGCCATCGTTGACGAAGGTGCTCGGGGTCATCCCCGTTGCGGCCAAGGTGACGCTCGCGCCGGACTGGACGGTGACCGGCACAGCACCAAAGGTTCCCGACAGCGTAAAGCGGGTGGTCTGTGCCGTGACAATGACCGAGGTCGGGGTCGCGGGCAGCGAAACAGTCGCCTCCCCCACCCCGTCAACATCGTGGAACCAAACGACCTTGCTGGCCGTCTCGGTTGCCTCGATGGTGGAGGTGTTGATGACCCACTTATCCGTGCTCTCTTCAGTCTTGCCGGCCCAGGCAATCTGGGTGGAGTCGTAGACGGCGAGGTAGACCTCGCGGCCACGCTGGACCACGCCGGCGCGGTAGGTCACGCTTCCGGTGTCAGTCGTCAGGGTGAAGGTCGTCTCTGCCGCGCCCTCGGGCAGGGTCATCAGCAGCCAGGTGTCCTCTTCTTGAGGCAAGGCATCGACCTCCATAGAGACCGTGCCGTCGACCACCGTGAAGGTGTCGGTAACGGTCAGCGGAGCCGAGAGCGGCAGGATGAGCGTCGAAGTGCTCTCGCCCGAGAGGGTCAACGTGGAGACGGTGGCCGGAACCTTCGTCTCGAGGGTGCCGCCAACGAGCTTGACCCTGGCGGAAGCGGTAGCCGCCCCGAGTCGAAGGGCAAGACGGCCCGGGTTGACCTCGAACCCGCCCTGGAAGGCAATCGAGCTTGCCCCGAGTTCCAAAGCGCCCGTGGCACGGACCGTTCCCTCGCCAGTGAAGCGGCCCTCATAGTAGCTATTGGCAGCAATGATAGCCGTTGCACCGGAGGCAACGTCATAGGAGCCCGCCTTCGGGAAGAGGCTCCAGCTGACCTCCCCAGCGCTCTGTGCGATGGCCGGCTTGCTCGTGATGGAGCCCGAACCGGAGAAGATGTAGCCGCCCGCCACGCGAATGGCCGAAGGAGCAATCTCGGTATCAATCGTCACGGTCTTGTTGGTCGGCGAGTCCGGGAAGGAGACGGCAGCCCCATCGGCAGGCACGGCGTTGCCACTCCAGTTGCCGGCGGTCGACCAGTTGCTGTCGCCACCTGCGCCAGTCCAAACATTCGGCGTGGTTAGCGTGAGGGTATAGCCATAGACCCCCGCGGCCGTGAGATAGGGCGCAAGCGTGACCACCTGGTCCTCAGGCGGAGTCTCGAGCGCCAAGGCCACCTCCGTAAGGGTGCTGATGGAGAGGCCGCCCGCCAGGGTCGAGGTGAAGAGGTCAACCTGCTTCGATTCCGTCGGCGTGCCCGTGAGGACCACGCGGGTGCCCGGAGCAACGACCAGCGCACCCGTGGCCGAGAAGGAGGCCCCAATCGGCAGATACACCACCGAGTCGTCACGGAAGACCAGGTCGCCCGAGACCTCGAAGGCCTTCTTCTCGGCAAAGACAACCGGGCCGCGGAAGGTGGCCGAGCCGGCCATCGAGGAGCCGACGGGCAGGGTGACGCGCCCGGCGCCGGCCTTGACGGCCCCGGCGGGCATCGCCCAGGCAGAGGAGAGGGTGAGTTCGCCGCTCTCGAGGGTCAGCGAGGAGAGGCCAGAGGCCGCCGCAAGCGTGCCGGAGGTCGGCGGCGTGGTCAGGGTGACCGAGCCGGTGAGGGTCAAGCCCTTCGTATTGGCTCCATGGTCGTCGGTAATCTTCCAGTTCTGAGCGTTGACATTGCCGCCGAGATAGGCCGGGTTCGTACCAGTCGTTCCGGCAGCGAGGGTAATCTCTTCGGCACTGGCGGCCGTGAAGTTGAGGCGGTTGGTGCAGCCCTGACCAATGACCACGGTCGCTCCGGCCTCCACCAACGCTTCGCCACCGGCAAGGGAGGAGTTGCAGGTTAGCGTCTTCCCGGCAGCTACCTCGATACCCCCAGCAAGGGTGAAGCCCGCGCTGCTCCCCAGCGCGTAGTCCACCGCAAAGCGCAGGTGCTGATTCTTGATGGTCGCTTCCTTCAGTTCCTGGCTCGCGTTCGAGACCACCATCGTGCCAGAGAAGGCGGTTTGGTTCGTATAGGTGAGAGCCCCGAGCGAACCGAGGTCGAGTGTGCCCGCGCCGACCAAACGCAACTCCGTGATGTCTGAGTAGTAGTTGGCGAGCGTTAAGGTCTTGCCCTCAGCCACATCAAAGGTGACCTGCGCCAAGGTGTTACTCGTGGGCATCGTCAACGTGGCATCCGCCGTTGCCCGCACAATGACCGGCGTTGCCTCATCGGGCACAGCATTCGTCGACCACTTGGCAGAGGTGTCCCAGGCGGTCGTTTCATCGACCGTCAAAACCGGGATTGCCGCAGAGGCAGGGAGATTCGCAATCTGCGTGATAAAGACATTGACAGTTCCCTCCTCCTCGGCGGAATCCTCTGTCGTAATGTTATAACACGCCCCATAGGCCGAGGATGTGGCCGTGACAACGCCCTTCACCTTCAAGACAAGGGTCTTGGTGTAAAGCGTCAAGGGCTTAGCCACCGCGATTGGCGCGGCCTGCAAGGTGCCGGTGAGGACGGGCACTTCGCCTTCGCCGGGAAGGGTCAGGCAATAGGGCGAGGCGAGGTTGAGGGCGCCACGATCGGTAAGCGCTTCGCCTTCAGCGGTTGAGAGGGTCAGGCGCGTCCCGGCCGAGAGGGTGAGGTTGCGGCCCGAGATGGTGTGGTAGGCCACGAAGTCGCCCGCCCCCAGCGTCAAGCCGCCGGAGTTCTCGCTATCGTTGGTGCTGTAGAAGGTGAGGGTCTTGCCATCGGCCACCTCCAAGCGCGATTCCGTGCCGCTCTTGTAGGAGACGTAGTTGAGGGTCTGCGACTCCAGAGCGTGGAAGGTGCCGCCGGCAAAGACGAGCGACCCGGCAGAGCGACCAACTGCGCGAATCTTCGCCACGCCGCCCTCCAGGCTCAGGGTGCCCGTGCCATCTTGGCCCAAACGCACTTCGCCGTTGGGGACATAAAGGGTGCCGCCACGCAGCGAATAGGTGGAGGAACCGGGCCAGTGGGAGATGTGCAAGGGGGCGTTCTTGCCAGAACTTGAGCCAGTCAGGGTGACGGTGCCGCCGGTCTGAATGATGTTGCCGTAGCGCGCGCCCGATTCGTCGCCGGTTTCAATGCGCGTGAGAGTGACATCGGCCCCGGCAAAGACGAGCGCTGCCTGATTGGAGCCCTTGGCCAGCGAGAGCTCGCCCCCCTTGAAGGTGCCGCCTTCAAGCGAGAAGGTGACCGTGTCGCGCGCATAGAAGAAGTTGCCGAAGGTGAAGTCACCACCCGTCTGGCGGAAGGTGGTCGAGCCGTTGAGGGTGACGTTGGCCGCCTGGATGTCGGCCCCCTTGGCAACGGTGACCGTACCGGCCGAGAGCGTGGTGCCGCCCTGGACGGTCAACGGGCCGGCCAGGACGAGGGAGGAGGCGGCCGACTTCATCAACGCGCCCGTCACCGTCACGCGGCCGGCCTCGGAGCCCTGCAAGAGGGTGAAGAGGGTGTTGACCGTCTTGATGGTCAAGGCCGAGAGGGTCAGCGGCGCATCGGCACGGACGGTGGCCTCGGGGTAGCCATTGCGGTCAGCCCAGACGGCAGCGACATTGTCCGGCAGCGCGTGGGGCGAACCCAGGGTCATCTGCCGCCAACCGGCTCCGGCAAGGTCGCCATCCATCGAAGCGGAGGAGCCGAACCAGGTCCAGTCGGTCACTGTGGTCGTGCCTTGATACTCATAGGCACCGCAGTCGTAGCCCTGCAAGGTGTTGCGCGGGTTACCGGCCAGGTCGGTCAGGGCTCGGTCAGCCTCGGTGAAGCCAGGCCACTGGGCAGAACCGGCGGCATCGATAAGTTCGGAGTGGGCGGAGAGGTGATAGTCCTCCCCTTCCGGCGCGGGCGCCAGGAAGCCGGGCTCAACGCCCGCCCAGCAATCGACCATTTCGGCCCCCGTCTCGGCGAGGAAACTATAGCGCCAAATGGCGCAGCCGTAGGCCTTGGCCGTCGCGGCCAGAGCCGTGCCATCGGTGTCGGCCACCGTCGAGAGGTAGGCCGTCACATTTGCGCCCAAACCGGCGGCATTGTTGTGGATGAGCGAGGACTTGACCACCACATTCTGCTTTACGGCCCCGGCTGCGTCCGTCACGCCGGTGACGATGCTGTGGAGCAAGGTGGCAGAGCCCGTCGCCGGACCCACCACAGGCGCACCGATAACCGTGACGCCCTTCAAGGTCGCCCCATCGGCCAGAGTCGCCCCCTTCAAGAGCGAGGAGTTGCCCGAGCCATCCAGGGTCACGCCTTCGCCAATTGCAATCTCCACAGCGTAATCGCCTCCCGAGAGGATGATGGTTTCGCCCGGCGTGGCATCGGTGAGAGCCTGACTAAGGTCACCCTCGGGAGCCACCGTCAAGCTCTCGGCCTGGAAGGTGAGGTCGACATTGACGGTGTTCTCGGAGGTCACCTGCCAGGTGAAGCCGGCGGCATTCGCAGCGGCGGAAGAGCCCGAGAGCGTGGCTCCATCGAGGAGAATGCCCGAGAGGGTGCGGTCGGTCTCGGAGCCAGTTGCCTTGGTCCAAGTGAGCTTAATCGAGGTGCGGGTGGTGCCGTCGGCCTTGAAGCGCGGCACGGTGAAGGTGCGCGCGGTGGCCAAGGCTCCATCCCAAGCGCAGGAATAGGTCGCGGCCGTGCTGTCGCCTTCATTGACGACCATCGTGGCCTGACTGCGACTGTTGAAGCTCAGGGTGATGACATAATCAGGGGCATTCCACTCAATCGCGCCCATGTCGGTTCCCGTGCCGTAAGGCCGCGTGGTGCCAAAGACATCCTGCGCGCTCAGGCGCTCATCGGAAGCCGCTGCATTGAGGCAGGCAATCCCCTCGCGCAGACGGAAGTCGGCCGTCTCGGGACGCACGAAAATCTTGTTTGCCTCGACGGTGATGCCTCCAGACGTCGGCGTGCAGCAATCATCCGGCGCGGGCTCGATGGAGTCGCCCGCCCAGTCGGAGGTGATGCCGGAGAGGTCGGTATTGAGAGCAATGACGCAGTTCTTGGCCGTGCAGTCGTAGAGGCCGCCGCCCTTTTCGGCCGCGTTGGCAGCCACGGTGCAGTTGAGCAACTCGCTGTTCGAGGCACCACCGCCGCTCGAGCGTTGGGTGGTGGAACCATTGTTGTAGATGAGGCAGCTCTCGGCGAAGGCTCCGTAGACGCCGCCACCGAAGCCGTTGTAGGTGAGCGTGTTATCGTGGATGATACAACGGCGGACCGTACCGCCGCGCACACCGGCACCCTCACTGGCCGCACCGTTGACGATGGTGAAGCCGATAATCTCGGAGTGCTCGTTGAGCGCGACCGCGCGGCCCTCGTGATTGGCGTCGATAATCGTCTTGGTGGCATCAGCCTCGGCGGCGACGATACGCAGCTTCTTGGTCTTGACGTCCACGCGCTCGAGGTAGGTCCCGGCCTGAACGGTGATGGTTTCGCCATCCTGAGCCTCGGCAATGGCCTCGGAGAGGGTTTTATACGTTTCGCTTGCACCAACAGTCAAGCCCGTGAAGGTGACGGTGATGATCGTATTGTCGGCCGTCGGCGTGTAGGTGTAGTGGCTGTCGGTCTCGGTCAAGGGTTGCGAACCCACCGTGACAACCGGCGTGCCACGCGCGTGCTTGGGATCTTCCTTAGCCGTAAAGGTCAAGCTCTGGCCGCGCACCACCTCCACTGCGCCGCGCGGTTCCACCAAGCCGTGGCCAACCACCGCAATGGTGACGGTATAGGGAGCCCACACATACTCGGCGGCACCGAGGTCAATGCGCACATTGTTGATACGCGGATTGCCGTAGTAATCCAGGTCGCCCACCAGGGTCTTCTGGTAGTCGTTAAGTTCAGAGCCGCTATCGACCACGGATGTGTCGGTGACAGCCGGGGTGTAGTCCTCCTGAACAGCCGAGACGGTGCGCGTGTTGACCGCGCCGGAGGGCAAGGCGATGCCCGAGAGGACGGTGTTGTTGACGTAGGTGCCGCCAGAGAGGGTGGCCGCCTCGAGCACCGAGTTCGCCACCGTGCAATTGGTCAGCGTGCCGCCCTTGACCAAGCAGCGATTGAGGGTGGCATTGGTGAGCGTGGCGTTGAGGGTGACGGCCTCAAAGCGGCCGCCCGTCACCGAGCCGGTAATCGTCACCTCGCTTTGGGTGCCGGTGCCGACAATCTTGGCCTCAGTGGAGACGCCGTCCCAGTTATAGGAGCCCGCGCCCAAGGTGATGGTGTCCTTGGCGGTGGCCCCTTCGGGGAAGGCAGCGCCGCTTGCGAGCGTAAAGCCCTGGAAGGAAGCCGTAAGGACCTGGGTGGACTCCTCGGGAATGACAAGGGAGGTCACTTCGGTACCCAGCGCTTCGCCATTGAGCGTCCAACCCAGGAAGGTGCGCGAGGAGGTGTAGGCCAAGGCGAGCGTGTCGCCGGCAAGATAGTCGTGCGCGCCGGGCTCAGGCGTGAGGGAGGTATACTCGCCCTCGGCCGTGACGGTCATCGCCACATAGAAGCACTCGTGTGCGCCCAGGTCGATGGTGCGCCCCATCGTGCGCGGACGGCCGGCGATGTCCAGATTGTCATAGGGCGTCAGCGAGAGGGTCGTGCCGGCGTCGATGGAGGCACTCCCCTTCGGGAGAATCGCCTGACCCACCCAGTCGAAGTTCTCCGCAGAGGTGTCGGTATCCAGCACCAGGCAGTTGGTGGCCGTGACCGTCGCCGGCAGAGATCCCGAACCGTAGACCGTGACATTCGCCAGCGTGGCGGTCAGGCTCTCGGGCATCGTCTTCAGAATCGAGGAGGTGACGGTAATCCCCGTAGTGCCCGTAAGGCCACTCACCAAACAGCGGTGGAGCGTGACATTGGAGAGCGCGGCCGTGCACTCGACCGTGGCGTTGACGAGGATGGCATTCTTGAGGTCCCCCGAGACCGAGAGGGTGGTCCCGCCAAGGGTCGTGCCCTTGAAGGTAATCAACTTGCTGTCGAGAACGGTGTTGGCATTCAGCGTGTAAGCGCCATCGGCCAGGAGAAGCTCTTCGCGCAGGGTGGGGTGAATGTTGCCAATCTGCGTCTCGAAGGTCTCGGTCGTGGCCGAGAGGCCCTGGAAGCGGGCCTCGATGGCATCGCTGTTGGTAATGGCCAGCGAGAAGATCATCTCGGTGGTGCGCAGTTCGCCATTGACATAGAAGCCAAGGAAGTCACGCTCATAGCCCGAAATCTGGCTTGCGGTGAAGGTGACCGTGTCGCCTTCCTGAACGGTCGAGGCCGAAGCAGAGACCTCACCGGCTCCAATCACCTTGCAAGTGACCGTGACGGTGTCGGCAATTTCGTAGGGGCCGACATCGATGTCGGTGCCAAGGATACGCGGCCGGCCGGCAAAGTCGGTGGCGTGCCAGAGCAGATCGTAGAAGCCGCCCAGGGCGCTGTCACCCTTATCCTTGAGGGCGGTGTTGACCGTCTCGTGCGCCAGGTTGAGGGTGTAGTCACCCGCTGCGGCATTGGTGAAGAGGCCGGCCTCGGCAGTGACCACCTTGGCCTCTTCAACCCAGTTACCACAGACATCCTGCGCCATTGCCTCGGCCGTCATCACGGTGCCCTTGGTGGCCGTGTTCTTGTAGAGGAGCATATTCTGCACCGGGGAGGCGAGGGCGCCGGCGGTGTCGCAGGGCGTGGTGTTCTCGGCCAGCAAGCAGTTGGCGGCCGTGGTACCGAAGAGGGCGGCCATACCGGCACCGTAATCGGCGGCGTGGTTGCCAATAATCCGGCAGGAGAAGGCCGAACCGCCATAGAGCGCGGTACCGAAGAACTCGGCCGAGCAGCCAATCACCTCCGAATTGACCACCTTGGCCTCGTAGGCGCCGCCACCAAAGACGGCCGAGCAGCCAATCACCTCCGAATTGACCACCTTGGCCTCGTAGGCGCCGCCACCAAAGACGGCCGAGCAGTTGCTGATGGTACCGTTCAGGAAGACGCCGCCGCGCAGACCGCCACCCTGGCGGGCCTTGCCGTTCTGGAGGACAAAGCCATCGAGGGTGATGTTGGCCGGGAGGGTGGCACAGCGCTCGGAGTTGCCGCCCTCAATGATGACCAGTCCACGATTGGCGGCACGCAAGGTGAGGGTGCGCGTCTCGGTCAGGAGGTTCAGGGGCGCGTAGGTGCCATCGGCAATCTCAACCACCGAGCCGTCAGCGGCCTTGGCGGGAATGGTAATGGTGGGGAGAGCAGTCTCCACCTCGGCGGGCGGCTCTTCGGCGACCTCCTGGGCACGCAGCGGGGCGGCCAAGCAGGTGACGGCGAGCAGGAGTGCCCCACCCCAGCGCAAGGCGCGGGTGAGAGCCGGAGCAGCGAAGGAAAGGGAAGCGATCGTCTTCATGGTGTATCCTCCTTTCTTCGCTTAGTACCGGCGCTTGGCAAAGACCTGCACCTTATAGAGGTGCAATCGCATGCCATCACCATTGGGATTGGGTCTGCGGATGCGGACATAACGGCTCACGGTCGAGCCATCGTAGGGGACCTGGAGAATCTCCTTGGCTGCGAGCGAGCGGTTGGCCAGGAGCGTGCTCCAGCTGTTGCCATCGGCCGAGTGCTCCACATAGACGGTGACGGGGTCATCGCCATTCTGCACCACCACGCCGAAGATTTCGGCATCGCCCGGGAGCTGGACCATCACCCAGGGTTCGTCATACTGCTCCTGCGTCCAAACAGCGTAGGTGGAGAAGGCGGAGTCATCGATGACGCGCTGACCATCGCAGAAGGCCAAGGCCGACTGGTGAAGGGCCTCTTGGTCGCTCGAGACATTGAGCGTGGGATAAGAGGAGAGGGTGATACAACCATTGGCCGAGAGCATCTCCTGAGAATAGAGCGGCTCATCCTCCGAGACGATGGGATAATTCGCATCATCCTTGTGGAAGAGGGCGCGATAGAGGTCGTTCATCTCGCGGAAGGTGGCCACGGCGCTGTTCTGGGAGGCGGCCAAGAGCGTCTCCATACAGGTGCGCGAGAGGCCGAGTTTGTTGCCATTGGCCTTATAGACCGCATCGAGCATCGTCTGATAGGCGGTGTCCGTGCCGTAGTAGGAGTTGCCCCAGTTCACCAACTCGGTAAAGCGCGGGGTGCCATAGCGCGCATCCAAGGTGGTGCCGAGGATCGAGAGGAGCTCGTTGCCGGAGAAGTTGGCAAGCAGCGCGTTGTTGAGCATATAGGAGAGGTAGTCGTAGGATTCGCGCGTCTTGCGGTTGGTATCGTGCATCCGCACCTGCAGCTGCTTAAAGGTGGCCAGGTAGCCCTCCTGACCGTAGGTGGCGCGAATGGGCGTGGCCAAGGGCTTAGCCAAGAGAATCCACCCCACCATCGGGTAGCGCCAGAAGCCGTAGGTAACGTCGTCAGCCCAGCGGAGCCAGAGGTCGCCGCGCTTCGGATAGTTCGCGCTCAGGAAGTCGCGCGTTTCGGTGATGGCCTGGTAGCAGAGCGGGGCGTGCTCGATAGCGCGGAAGTAGAGCTCCAGGGCGCCTGGGTCGTCATTGCCATAGCGCAACGCACGCAATCGGGCGGCCCAGAGAATCCTATAGCCTTCGCGGGTGCGCGGGTCGTCAAAGACGTCATCAAAGCACTCGATGGCGGGATAGGCGGAGAGGCCGTAGAGCTGGTAGTGGTTGCCGGTGTACTTGTTGACGTTGGAGTCAATCTCCCAGAAGGAGCCATCGAAGGTGCGGTGGGTGCCGGCGCAGTGACCGGGCTGACCGGCGGTAATCGAGCGGCGGCCCGAGGAGTTCGCCGCCATCGCGCCATACTTCGAGATGCCGCCGCAGACCGCGCCAATCTCGCGGCCGAGCGCCAAGCCCGTGAGGATGGAGTTGGACCAGGGCACATAGTAGTCCGACCCGAAGATGGAGTCGCCAAAGAAGTTCCAAGTGCGGTAGTTGGTCTGCCAGGCGGTGCCGTTGATGTAGTCAATGCGCGTGGGGGCGGTCTTGACCGAGTGCATCAGGTCGAGGGTGGAATAGGAGAGCGAGTTGTAGGCCATGCGCATCTGGAAGGGCGTCTGGCAATAGAAGTCGCCATGGAGCAGGGCGCGGTCGGCAAAGTCGCGATAGCAGAGCCAGGTGTGGAAGAAGAGACCATTGCCCTTGGGGGTGTTATTGAGGGCGGCGGCCACGGCCATTCGGCGCAGGAAGGCATCATAGTAGGTGGTGCCGGGCGCGGCGGCGAGCTTACCGCGGCGGTCGGTGAAGGTGCCGGCCTTCGTCTGCGTGTTCACATAGATCTTATCGAAGTTCCAGACGCAGACGAAGCGGTCGATAAGGTCGGCACGCATCTTCGCCTTGTCGTTGCCAAAGTCGGCCGAGCCATTGTAGATGAGCGCCTCAACGGAGCTGGGGCCGGAGGTGAGCAGGTCGGTCAACCAGGTCTTGTCGGCCAAGAGCGCGTTGATGGCCTCCTGCGCGTTGAGGTCCTTTTGGAGCGCCTCGGCCACCTTGCCGCTAAAGCCGCGCTCGGACTGGTGTTCGTAGAAGAAGTCGGCATAGGTGAGGGCAGCGATGTAGTTCTCGTTCGTCGAGACCGTGCCCGACGCATCGGCCTGCAACCCCAAGAGCTCCATCACGCGGTCGCCCACGCGGTCGGGCACCGTGCCCGCCGGCAGGTTTTCGATGGTGGCCACCTTATTATCGAGCGTGGAGAGGGCCGAGCTAATCTCCAGCGTTTCGCCATCGACCGTCACCTGGGTGGCGTTCGGGGCCGTGGCGGCCGCGGCGGTACACAGCGGCGTCACCGAGAAGGTGCCGGCGGAGGTGCCCGTGGTGGTGCCGGTAATCTCGATAGCCATATCATTATACTTCGGCTCGTCGCCCCAATCGCGCTCCCAACGCGGGAAGAGGCGCTCGGGATCCTGCGGCATATAGAAGGTGAAGGAGAAGGAGCCGCCGGGGGTGAGCGAAACGCCCGAGGCGAAGTTCTGCCCCTGGAACGCGCCCATCGTGTCGCCATTGGTCGGCGCGTGCGCAGCGGCCGTGGTCGCCGTGCCATCGAAGAGGAGGGTGCCCGCGGTGTAATCATCCAGGCGCCCGGTGCCGCGGTAAATCTTGAAGCCGGTGACGGTCATCGCCGTGCCACCACTCTTCATCGCCATCTTGACGGTGTACCAGCCCTGCTTGGGGAACTTGAAGTCGTTGCCATAGCGCAGGACCCACTTGAAGGTGGTGGTGCCGCCACTTGTCGAAATCGTCATCCCATCCTGCCGTGCCACCTCCTCGGCGGAAATCTCAAACTTGCCCCCCTCCATCGTCGCGGGAATCGGCATATCCTCAATCGTGGTCGTGACCCCCGTGGTGGCCTGCAGATTGCGCGCCTTCCAGCCAAAGCCGAGCATCACCGGGCCAAAGCCATTCATCTCCAGGCGACCGCGACCGGCCTCGCCCCAGAAGCTCGCCGGACTCTGGCGGACCGCTTCACGCGCGTAGATATGGGCCACATCAAGGTAGGTTTGCTTCATCGAGGCCCCCACCGAGTTGCTCGTGGCCTTGTAGAGGTTGTAGCCCAGAAGGAGGGCCTGCTGATACTGATTGTCCGACCACTTGATCAGGCGCGAGTTATCGATGTAGTTCGCCAGGCTGTTGCGCAGCGCACTGGTCACCGACGCGCGGAAGGTGCCGGAGATGTCGTAGAACTCCAGGAGCGTGACGCGGCGGTAGGCGCCGGAGATGTCATCGGGGTCCCACGCGGCAATCTGGTCGAAGTCGTCCCGACGGTTGCAGGCCGGCACAGAGTTGTTGTTCGTCACCGTGCGCAGGTAGGAGACCATATAGATCTGCTTCTCAAGCCTGAGCATCGCCTGGGCCAAGAGCGCGGCCTTGTAGATATTGAGCGTAATCTCCCGCCCGGCGGCATCGGTAAAATGATTGGTGGTCACCGTCGTCGATGTGCCGTCCTCGTCGGTCACCGTCTCGGTGGTGGTCGTGTACTTGAGCCCCATCGTGCTCGCGGCATTCCCCGCCTCGGCAATCATATCCGCTTCCGTGGCGGCGAAGGCCTTGGCGCGCAGCTCGGCATATTCATCGGCTGCGGCGGCCCAGGTGGTGAGCTTCGTCTTGATCTCATCCTGCGTCAGGGCCTCCAAGCCGGCTTCCAGGGCGCAAATCTTCCCCTCGGCATCATAGAGCGCCATCGCCGGCCACACCTGCACGCGGCTGCCCAACGGCGCGCCCAAGGGGAAAATGCTCGAGAGACCACTGCGAGAAAGTGCCGAGAGGTTCGTCGATACCGTCGACACCGAGCCGTCCGCATTTGTCACCGTCTCATTGACCACGTAGTCGCGCTCGGGCCAATCGTAAACCGCCGTGACGAACTGGTCCCCCACCCCCTTGCGCCATTCGCGCAGCATCAAGCTCCCCGCTTCGCTCCAATCCCAGCCCGTAAAGAGCACCGCCATATATTTCCGCTTGGTGGCAAGCTCCTCATTCGTGGCATCCGCAGCGATGGCGGCCTTCATCTCATCGACCGTCTTAATATCATCGCGCGTGATCGGCGTGGTGGCGTAGCGCGCATCGCCCGCGCCCCCCTCCTCCTCCGAGGCATTCGCCGGCCACGGTCCGCGCGTAATCGCATAACTATAGCGCGAACTCGTCACCTCGGCGCGCGAGGACAGCGCCAAGAGCAACGCACTCAAACCAAGTGCCAAACGGCTACTCTGCTTCATACTCATCCTTTTCTCATCCAGCCAAAGGCTGATTCCTAAAATCCTTCCATGGCAAAAAACGCCATGGTGTTATTCTAGGCCTCTCACCGCCCAAAAGTCAAGCAAAATCTCCCCCGTCTTGAGGCAGACAAAGCCTGAGCGCGCCAAGGTTATGCGCCGCGATTCTGCCGAGACGAAGGTCGCGCTAAGCGCGAATAGTTAGGGAAAGCGGAAAGTCGCGCCCCACAGGCGCGCTGAATCGGTTTCTATTAGCGTCCGGACGGTGTTCTGCTCGTTCGTCACCGCTTATCGGGCAGGCAATTGCAGAGCACCTGCTCGCGCGAAATCCCCAATTCTGCCAGCGGCGTCAAGACGAAGTCGCGCAGATGGGCGCGTGGGTGCGGCAGGGTCAGGCGCGCGCTCTCCACCCGCACGCCTTCATAGAGGATTATGTCTAAATCTAGGGGGCGCGGTCCATTGCGCTCGGCGCGGACACGCCCGGCTTCGGCTTCCAGACGATTGAGTTCGGCCAAGAGCGCTTCAGGCGCAAGCGTTGTTTCCAAGATGAGCGCGCCATTGAGGAAGCGTAGCGCCTGATAGGCCGGCGGCACATCCACCGGCTCCGTTTCGATGAAGGAAGAGACCGCGAGCACCCGCGTGCCCGGCAACTGCTTCAAGGCTTCAATCGCACGATGCAACTGCCCGGCACGGTCGCCCAGGTTACTCCCAAAGGCAATGACGGCCCGTGCCATGGCGGGGGAGTGCACCCGGCGCCAATTACTCGGCAAAGCCGAGCACGTGGCGCATCGTGTAATGCCCCGGCTTGCGCCCCTGAAGCCAGAGCGCCGCCTTGAGTGCACCCTTGGCAAAGGCCACGCGCGAGGAGGCCTTGTGGGTAATCTCCACGCGCTCTTCATCGGCGGCAAAGAGGACGGTGTGATCGCCCACCACCGAACCGCCACGCAGGGCGTGCAAACCAATTTCGCCCACTGGGCGCTCGCCGACGATGCCGTGGCGGCCATAGCAGGCCACATCATCCAAGACCACCTGTCGCCCGGCGGCGGCGGCTTGTGCCAACCCCAACGCGGTGCCGCTGGGGGCATCCTTCTTGTGGCGGTGGTGCATCTCGGTAATCTCGATGTCGTAGCTCTCGTCGAGCACCGAGGCGGCGCGCTGGACCAATTCCAAGAGCAGGTTGATGCCCAGCGAGAAGTTGGGGGCAAAGCAGAGCGGAATCTGCTTGGCAGCCTCCTCAACGGCGGCGAGCTCGGCCTCGGTCAGCCCCGTCGTGCCCAGCACATAGGCTTGGCGATACTTGACGGCGTTGGCGAGGTTCTCGGTGACGCAGGTGTGGAAGGTGAAGTCGATCACCGTATCGGCCTCCTTGGGCCAGGTGGCCTGATAGAAGAGACCGTTAGAGACCGGCTTGCCGATAAGCGGGTGCGTGGGCTGCTCGGTCACAGCCACCACATTCAACCCCATTGCCTTGGCGCTTTCAAGGAGCATCTGCCCCATTCGCCCGGCGCCCCCCAAGATCGCTAACTTCATGGTGACTCCTTAGATCAGCTTCAGCGTTTCCAGACAGGCGCGAATCTTGGCCAAGTTCGCCTCGCTCGGCTCGCACAGCGGCAGCCGGTAGACCTGCTTGATCTTGCCCATCATGGCCAGCGCCGCTTTGACGGGGATGGGATTTGTGTCGCAGAACATATCGCGGAAGAGGGGATAGTACTTGGCGTGATAGGCCCGCGCCTGGACAAAGTCGCCCGCCAAGGCCAGATTAACCATCTCGCTCATCGCACGCGGGATGACGTTCGAGCAGACCGAAATCACGCCCTCAGCGCCCACCGAGAGCATCGGCAGCGTCAGGCTGTCATCGCCCGAGAGCACCGTCAACTCCGGGCAGGCGTGCTTGATGGCCGAGACGCGCTCGACACTGCCGGCGGCCTCCTTAATGGCGCAGACATTGGGATCCTTCGCCAACCGCGCCACCACCTCCAAGGGAATCTCCTTGCTGCTGCGCCCGGGCACATTGTAGAGCACCACCGGCACCCCCAACGCCGCCACCGAGGAGAAGTGCCGGTAAAGGCCTTCGGCATTGGGCTTGTTGTAATAGGGCGTCACCTGCAAGGTGGCATCCACGCCAATCCCGATAATCTCCCGGGTCAGATGGACGGCTTCTTCAGTGGAATTGGCGCCGGTGCCGGCAATAATCTTTGCACGCCCGGCCACGGCTTCAACCGTCGCCTCGATGACCTTCAGATGGTCGGCCGGATTCAAGGTTGGCGATTCACCGGTGGTGCCCACGGGGCTAACGCCCGCAACCCCTTCGGCAATCTGCCACTCAATCAACGCACGCAACGCACCATAGTCAACGGAACCATCTTCGTTGAACGGCGTAACCAACGCACTGAAAACACCTTTGAGTTTGAGCATAAACGCTTCCTTCATCTAAAAACGGCGCGTATTCTAGCAAACCCCCCGGCAAGATACAAACGCACGGCCTGATTTACGCGTACCACTCGGGGTGAATATCAAACCGCTTGACCTTGTAGTGCATCATCCGGGGCGAGACGCCAAGCTGACGTCCGGCCGCGGAGAGATTTCCCTTGCTCTGCTTGAGGGCCTCGACCAAGAGTTCGCGCTCATAGCTATTGACCATCACCGCGAGCGGGGCATTCCCATTCGTCAAGATGGCATTGCCGGTGGTCTCGCCGGTTTGGAGGGAGGGGGGCAGATTATAGGCGTGGATGGCGCCATCGGTTGAGGTCAGGACCGCGCGCTCGATGCAATTCTCCAACTCGCGCACATTGCCCGGCCAGTGATAGGCCATTAGCAGGTTAATCGCAGTAGTCGATAGACGCGTCATCTGCTTGCGGTAGCGCACGCCCATCTTGGCCATAAAGTGCTCGGCAAGCAGGATAATGTCGCTGCGGCGCTTGGCCAAGTCGGGCATCATAATTGGGAAGATGTTCAGGCGATAGTAGAGGTCCTCGCGGAACTTGCCCTGCTGCATCAACGCCTCGAGGTCACGACTCGTGGCGGCGATAAAGCGCACATCTGCACGCAATTCTTTGTTGCTGCCCACGCGCGAAAAGGTCCGCTCCTGCAGGAAACGCAAGAGCTTGATCTGCGTCTGCGGCGTCAAGTCGCCAATCTCATCAAGGAAGAGGGTGCCGCCATCGGCCTCTTCGGCCCGACCAATCCGCCGCCCCGTTGCCCCGGTAAAGGCCCCCTTCTCGTGGCCAAAGAGTTCACTCTCCACCAGCGCTTCGGGCAGCGCCGCGCAGTTGAGTGCCACAAAGGGTTTGCTCTTGCGCCCGGAGAGGCGAACGATGGCCCGCGCCACCAATTCCTTGCCGGTCCCCGTTGAGCCCCGAATCAGCACCGTAGCATCCGAGGCCGCCACCTGCCGGATTTGCGCATACACTTGGCGCATCGCCGAGCAATTTCCCACCAACTCTCCCGGATTGGCCGAAAGGTTACGCAAGGTCCGGTTCTCGGCCTCCAATGCCTGCCGTTCCTCCTGGTTCTGCAGGAGCAACCCCACCGCGCCGGCGGTAATGTTACCCACAATCTCCAAGAGCGCGGCATCGGCCTTGAGGTCCATCCCAGGCTCCACCCGCCGATCGATGCTTAAGGTGCCAATCACCTCTTCGCGCGAAAAGAGCGGCACGCAGATAAAGGCCACGGGCTCATCCCCCCCACGCGCGCCCGTACGGTTCAAGAAGCGATGGTCCTTACGAATATCGCTGACAATCTCGGCCACCCCGGTCTCGGCCACATGACCGGTCACCCCCTCACCCAACCGGTAGCGCCCCAATCGCCGGGCCGTCTCGTCGAGCCCATGCGAGGCTTCAATCGTCAATGTGCCATCATGCAATAAGGCGATTGTCCCGCGCAACATCCCCATCTTCCGATTGAGAATGGCCAGCGCCTCAACCAAAAGACGCTGGGGGTCGCGCTCGTGAACAATCGCCGAGCTGATTTCGCGAAGGACTTGAAGTTCTCTATCAAAGTCGCCCTGCATAACTCCTCTTTGCACGCTGAAATGGAAGTCTCTTCCATCGGCAAACCGCGCACATTATACGCTTTTTGCCCTTTCCCGCGCAACCACGCCACCGCGGCACCTCTCTCCGCCCCCCATGCGGTCCCCGCAAGGCGCCGGTCAAACCATTGACAGGGTCTCTTAATTGCCCGAATCCGGCGTGGCGCCCATCGCAAGGCGGCGGCGCGGACATGAAGCTCCCCCCGCATGGGCAGCACTCCCCCCACCCCGCGCCAGACCTCATTCCCCAATTGGGGTACCAAGCATTCCCCAATTGGGGTACCACGCATTCCCCAATTGGGGTACCAAGCGGCACAGCGGGTCACGCGGGTGCGTTCTCGTGTAGGCAGGGGCGAAAAAGTGGCCTTTTGAGGGGACAGCGTTGGGCGTGCTGTTATATAATAGGTGGCACTTCGGGGCGGTCCCGGAGGAACATTCCTTTATAATATTAGGAGAGCGCGTATGTCGATGCGGTTTTGGCTTGGATTGTTGGGGGCCTTGTGGTTGGCGGGCGAGGGCTGGGCGGCCAAGGTCTTTCACGCGGCGGATTATGGGATTGTGCCGGGAGCGGCGAACTACACGGCCTCTGATGTGGCGCGGCTACTCGATGATGTGCGCCAAGCCTGCGCGCAGCAGCAGGATTCTAAGGCCGAGCCGATTCGCCTACTCTTTGCGCCGGGCACCTATGAGATTGGTTTGCCACAGTGCCAAACGCGCACGTGGTTCATCTCGAACCACGATCAGGATAACCCCAAGCGGGTCTTTCTGCCGTTGGAGGGGCTTACGCAGGTGGAGTTCTGCGGCAATGGGGCCTTCTTTAATCTCCACGCGCGCATCATCCCCTTCGGCATCTGGGATAGCCAAGGCGTTGCGCTTAAGGATTTTACGGTGGACTACGCCTGCCCGCCCCTCTCGCAGATTACCTTCACGGCGGTCGACCCCAAGGCCCAGACGGTCACCTTCCGTCCGCTCCCGGAGTTGAAGCCTGAGCTCGAGGGTACACGCCTCTCCTTCCGTAATCCGGAGTTCAGCCACTCCCCGCGCGGCGGCATTCTCTTTGAGCCCGATGGCACCATCGCCTACCGCACCGGCGACCTCGGCTTCAACCTCGACTTCGTGACGGCTAACCCCGATGGCACCTTCACCGCCGCCGGGTGCGCCCACGAGGCCTTCCACAAGGGGCAATCGATGGCCCTGCGCGGTTGGGGCCGCCCTGCCCCGGGCATCGTCGTCTCCGACTCCAAGGAGGTCTCCCTCCAGGCCATCACCCTCCACTATACTGACGGGATGGGCATCCTCGCCCAGTCGAGCGACGACATTGAACTGAAGGGCATTCGCATCCTTCCCAATGCCGCCAAGGGCCGCTTCTTCTCCACCCAGGCCGATGCCACCCACTTCTCCGGCTGCGGCGGCGAGATCTTCTCCACGGGCGGCCGCTACATTGGGATGATGGATGATGCCATCAACGTCCACGGCACCTACCTGCGCATCCAGAAGCGGGTCAACGAGCGGACATTGGAGGCGGCCTATATGCACGGCCAATCCTACGGCTTCACCTGGGGCATACGCGGCGATGAGGTCACCTTCATCCGCTCGCAGACGATGGAGCGTCTGGCGGAGTCGGACAACACCCTAGAGGCCATCGAGCCCCTGGATAAGCCCGAGACGCGCGCCGGCGCCAAACGCTTCCGCCTCATCTTCGCCAAGCCCCTTCCGCCGGAGGTCGACCCCGACAAGGGCGCGCTGGGCATCGAGAACCTTACCCGAACGCCGAGCGTCTTCTTCTCTCTCAACTACGTGGGCAAGAACCGCGCCCGCGGTGCCCTCTTCTCCACGCCAAAGCCCGTCATGTGTAGCGCCAACACCTTCGACCACACCAGCGGCTCGGCCATCCTTCTCTGCGGTGACTGTAATGGCTGGTACGAGACCGGTGCCTGCACCCGAGTCCACATCGTCGGCAACCACTTCGTCAACGCCCTCACCTCCCCCTATCAATTCACCGAGGCAGTCATCTCCATCTGCCCGGAGATCCCCGACCTCGACCACCAGCAAGCCTACTTCCACCGCAATGTCACCATTGAGCAGAACACCTTCGTTGCCTTCGACTACCCGCTCGTCTTCGCCAAGAGCGTCGATGGCCTCTACATCCGGCGCAATACCCTTGAAAAGTCCGCCGCCTTCGCCCCCTACCACTGGAACCGCGAGTGGCTCACCCTCCGCCGTTGCACCAACGTCCAAGCCGAAGAGCCCAAAACCATCGAGCAGCCGTAAACCCCCTCAGGTTCCCCATGCGCTTTCTCATCACCGCCGGTCCCACCCGCGAACCGCTCGACCCGGTCCGCTTCATCTCCAACCGCTCCACTGGCAAGATGGGCTTTGCCCTCGCCCAGGCCGCCGCCGAAGCCGGGCACGAGGTCGTCCTCATCGCCGGACCCGTCGCCCTGGAAACGCCCCCGGGCGTCCGCCGCGTGAATATTGAGACCGCCCTGGAGATGCTCGCAGCCGTCGAACGCGAACTGCCCGCCGCCGAAGTCTATATCTCCTGCGCAGCGGTGGCCGACTGGCGGCCGGAGGCCTGCTCGCCCACCAAGCTTAAGAAGCACGAGATGTCGGGCACCCTCCGCCTGGTGCGCAACCCCGACATCCTCAAAACCATTCGCCCGCTCAAGGGTAAGCGCACCTTCATCGGCTTTGCCGCCGAGACCGGCGAACCCGATACCGAGGCCACGCGCAAACTCCGCGAGAAGGGGCTCGACATGATCGTCGCCAACGATGTCACCGCCCCCGGCGCCGGCTTCGCGCACGACACCAACCGCGTCACCCTTCTCTTCCCCGATGGCCACCGCGAGGCCCTGCCTCTAATGACCAAGCATGAGGTCGCCCAGCGCGTCATCACCTGCGCCCAAACCCTCGCTAACCTGTAATTCGCACCGAGCCGACCGCCGACGGTTGACAGCTGACAGCGGACAGATGACAGCCGACAGCGGACAGCCGACAGCTGACAGCATGCTCACGCGACGGATAGGCTAGCGGGGAGGGCGCGAAGCGCCCAACGACTCGTAAAGTCCAATGTGACCGAGGCGAACCCGCCCGAGGTCCGAGGTGAACCCGCCCGAGGTCCGAGGCGAACCCGCCCGAGGTCCGAGGTGAACCCGCCCGAGGTCCGAGGTGTGGTCGGGGCCGACGCCATAAAAATGCAGAAACCGCGAAAAAAGGCTTGCATTCCCCGGAGGCTTTTGGCATAATACGCGTCGTTTTCCACTTCTGGTGGGTTACCAAAGTGGCCAACTGGGGCGGACTGTAAATCCGCTGGCACTGCCTTCCTACGTTCGAATCGTAGACCCACCACCATCTTAAAGCCTGCAAGGTTTCCTTGCAGGCTTTTTCTCTTCACACACCCGGTGCTTAAGCGTGATCCAGTTGATGGTGTGGGCGATGGCGATGAGTTCCCGACGATTCGTCGCCACCTTTCAATCCTGAAGGAGGCCGGGGTGGTGGTGGATGAGACGCGCGGCAAGCAGGTCTACGACCGCCTGGCGTGCCCGTGCGTGAGTTTATCCTCCTCAAGCGCGTCATCTCCGCCAAACTTCTCCTCCTCTTTGCCTTCTACCTCCTCGGCTTCTTCACCCTCACCGGCTATCTCCTCAACCTTGCCCGGCAAACACGGGGAGGAGGCCCCACCATCCCCCAACCTCCCCCACGGCGGAGCCCATTCGCTTCCGCCCGGAGCAGAACTATTAAGTGTACCACTTATTGGAATTAAGAGGCCCTCTTAATAATTCCCCACGCCTCGGGTCCAAAGCGAACCCGCCCCAGGTCGACCCCGACCCCGGGTCTACCTCGAGTCACCCCCGGGGCGAGTGAGGCTGGCTGTGGGGGTGCCGAAGGTTTTGCAGTGGACTACTCCGCTTTCATACCCTGGGGCCAGTGCGGCGGACGATGGGTTTTGGTATACTGCGGCCATCCTGCGGGCGAGCCGCAGGGGTAAACCTGCATCATTGCAGGGCAGTTGCTCAATCGGAACCTAGGAAACTCCACTTGTCAAGCAACAGCCTGGGCAAGGTGCGCCACATCGGCGTACCTTCTTTGTGCGTTTGGCAAGGGCTTTCCTAGGGCCTCGATTTGAGCGCATAACGGAAGGTACGCTTTTTATGGCACGGCAGGGAAAGATGACGAAACAGGAGCGCGTGGCGTTCTTCTCGACGTTGGCTGCGGCGACGGACGAGCGGGCGGTCCAGCGCGGCTACGAGCAGGGGATCCTCCTCTTCTTCCCGCGCGGCACGGTCTTTGACTACCCTTGCAAGTGCGATGGCTACCTCAATGCCGGCGACCTCTTCTTTCGGCTGCTGTGCGAGTATAAGCTCGATGAGGCCCTTGCCCAGCCCCTCCAACGCGCCAAGGTGCTCGTCCAGGTAGTCTACTACCTCAAGCTCTTTGAGGAGGCCGGCATCGAGATGCCCACCGTCCTCTTCGTGGGCGACAAGAACGAGTGCTTCGTCCTCCACTCCAACCCACTCTTGCCCTACCTCGACTGGGCGGCAGATTGGACCCTCGCGCCGAGCGCGGCCTGGCACGCGGCCCCAGAGATGGTCACGCACATCGCCGAACACTGCGCGCCGGAGGTCTTTGTCTACACGGTCGAGGAGCGGCGTTTCGAACTGGGCGAGGTGGTCGCCAAGATGCACGAGCTCGCCTCCGGCCGCCGCCGGCACGTCCGCGCCACCCCGGCCAACGTCTCGCAGATCTTCGACTACTTCTGCCAAAAGGTCCTCCGCGAGCCAACGCTCTCGCCGAACGACCTCGTCGGCTGCTTCTTCTCCGCCATCCTCAATAGCGAGGACACCTACCTCCACCCCAAGAAGCCCGGCATCCTTGTCTACGGCGAACGCGAGGTCCGCATCGACCCCAAGGGCTGGCAAAGCTACTTTGAGCACTACGACAACACCTACACTCCCCGCGAGCGCGCCGCCTTCACCGCCATCTACGACCGCCTCCTGGAGGATGTCAAACGCCGCCGCAACGGCGAGTTCTACACCCCCACGCCCTTCGTCAACCTCGCCCACCGCCTCATCGCCGAAGAACTGGGCGAAGATTGGCGCGAGCGCTTCGTGGTCTGGGACTGCGCCTGGGGCACCGGCAACCTGACTCGCGACTTCCACTTCGCGCGCCTCTACGCCTCCACCAACGAAGCCGCCGAACTCGACCTCGGCAAACCCTACAACCCCGAGGCCACCAAGTTCCGCTTCGACTTCCTCAACGACCCCATTGACGACCTCTTCGCCGCCCTCCCCACCCCGCTCCTCGATGACCTCAAGGCCGACAACCCCCTCCTCTTCTTCATCAACCCGCCCTACGCCACCGCCAACAACCTCAAACACGGCACCCACAAGGCCGGTTGCGCCCAAACAGCCGCGAACCTGGAAATGAAAGCGGAGGGCCTCGGTGCGGCCTCCCAGCAACTCTTCGCCCAATTCCTCTTCCGCATCTGCCAAATCAAACGCACCTTCCACCTCACCCACTGCCACCTTGCCCTCTTCTGCAATCCCGTCCACCTCACCGGCTCCCAGCACCGCCATCTGCGCGAACACTTCTTTACCGACTTTGCCTATCGCCGCGGCATCCTCTTCAACGCCGGCCACTTCGCCGATGTCGCCGCCAACTGGGGAATTCACTTCACCCTCTGGGGACCGGGCGAAACCACCCAACACGACTTCCCCCATACCTTAATTAAAGAGGAAGATGGCCGCCTCCTCGCAATGGGCGAGAAGCTCATCTACAACCTCGATGGGCAGATGACTGGGAGTGACTGGTGCAAGGAGCCGCTTGGCAAGGCCAAAGCCGAAGACGCGCCCCAACTGTCCAGTGCCGTCCGGTGGAAACCCGAAGGCCGTGGCAAGCTTATTCCTGGAGCCTTGGGCTACTACGTCAATGTGTCAAACAATGTCTACAAGAATGGCACCGACGTCTTTCTCCTTTCCTCTACCTCATCTACTGCCAACGGCATCTCGGTCCTTCCCTCCAACTTCTTGCGCGTGACGGCGATGTATGCCGCGCGCAGACTTATTGAGGATAACTGGATTCAACACATCGACGAATACTGCGTGCCGAATACGGCGCACGCGGATTATCCGGGTTTTGAGGCCGACAGTGTTCTCTTCGCGCTCTTTGATGTTAAGAGTAATCAGTCTTCTCTGGGGCAGGTGGACTACAAGGGGCAGTTGTGGGAGATCCGCAACGAGTGGTTTTGGGTGGAGCGCGAGGCGGTCGAAGCGGCGGCCGACCAAGCCGGCCTCACCGAAACCTGGCAGACCGTGCGGACCGATCGCGAGCGCTTTGTGGCGGCCCACCTGGCCGAGTGGGCCCCGCAGTTCAGCCCCGAGGGCCGCGAGGTCCTGCGCCTGGCGCGCGAGATTGCCCTCGCCAGCTACGCCCACCGCGCCCGCTTCGCCGCCGAACGGCCGGAGCTGCAACTCCTGCGCTGGGACGCCGGGTGGTACCAAATCAAACCCCTGGCGCAACTCCTCCTCCCCAAGCGCTACGCCGCCTTCCAAACCGCCTTCAAGGCCCTGAGCACCCGCCTGCGCCCACTCGTCTACACCCTCGGCTTCCTCCGCTAAACTCGCCCCTCCCCAACCTCCCCCCGAGGCGGAGCCCATTATCCCCCACCCGGAGCGGAACTATTAAGTCCCCCACTTACCGGAAATAAGTCCCGGACTTATCGGCCATAAGTCCCCCACTTATCGGCGATAAGTCCGGGACTTAATAATTCCACCCGCCCCAGGCTCGAATTGAACCCGCCCCGAGTCCAAATTGAACCGGGGCGGAGGCGGAGGCGCGGAGCGCCGCATGAAAAACCTTCAAGCTGCGCACTGGGCCTGGCGGAGCAGGCCCAAGCACAACGCTTACCCTCGCTGCGCCAGCCCACCCGCCCCGAGGAAAAGCGGCCCCGGAGCGGGTCGAGGGTCAACCCGGGCCTACCTCGAGGTCAACCCGGGGCGGGCGGCCTGGGGAGCAGTCCGATGCACAACGCTTACCCCACAACGCGCCGGAGGCGCACCTCTCGCAAGCGTAGCGAGCACCTTACGACCCGCAGGGTCCCCTCTCGCGGGTGCAGCCCGCATCTCTCGCGAGCGTAGCGAGCACATCACCCGCCCTTTTCTCTGCGCGCGGGCGTGGAATGTGGTATAGTGTGAGGACGTGTTTGTAGAAGGCACGGAAAGGATTGATTGGAACTATGGCTAAGACCTGTGCATTCAAGGCCGAGATTCGGCAGATGTTGGATTTGGTGATTCATTCGCTCTACTCGAAGAAGGAGATCTTCCTGCGCGAGTTGATTTCGAATGCGAGCGATGCGATCGACCGCGCGAAGTATTTGGCTTTGACGGATAAGACGATTGCCCCGGAGGCGCCGGCGTGGGGGATTCGGTTGGTGACCGATGACAAGGCCCATACGCTGACGATTGAGGATAACGGTCTGGGGATGAGCGCTGAGGAGATGGAGGAGGCGCTGGGGACGATTGCCAAGAGCGGGTCGAAGGCCTTTGCCGAGGCGCTCAAGGCGGGGAAGGAGACCAATATCCCCGAGCTGATTGGTAAGTTCGGCGTGGGCTTCTACGCGGCCTTTATGGTGGCGGACGGGGTGACGGTGGAGTCGCTGCGGCGCGGCGAGGGGCAGCAAGCGGCCAAGTGGACGAGCGCGGGCGACGGGGAGTACACGATGGACGCGGGCTCGCGCACCGAGCCGGGCACGTCGATTACCCTGCATTTGCGCGAGGGAATGGAGCAGTTCACCGAGGGGTGGACGCTGAAGGATTTGGTCCGCCGCTACTCGGACTTCATCGCCTACCCGATTACCTTGAAGGAGCTCGGGCGCGAGGTGAAGGAAGAGGAGAAGGCCAAGGTTGAGGAGGAGGAGAAGCAGCCGCTCAACACGATGGTCGCCCTCTGGAAGCGCGCGAAGAGCGAGGTGAAGCCGGAGGAGTACGAAGCCTTCTACCGGCAGACGCTGCACGGCACGGGCGAACCGCTCAAGGTGTTGCACATCGCCGCCGAGGGGACGCTGGAATATCGCGCGCTGATCTTCATTCCCAAGCAGGTGGGGATGGAGATGATGATGCCGGGCAACAAGCACGGTCTCTCGCTCTATGTGCGGAATGTCTTTATTGGCGATGAGATCGAGGAGTTGCTGCCGAACTGGTTGCGCTTCCTCAAGGGCGTGGTCGATAGCAGCGACCTGCCGTTGAACGTCTCGCGCGAAATGTTGCAGGACGATGCCATCATCCGCAAGATCCGCAGCGACCTCACCAACCGCGTCTTGAAGGCCCTCTCCGAGATGGTCAAGGAGAAGCCCGAGGACTTCGAAACCTTCTCCAGCGCGTTGGGCGACTTCCTCAAGGAGGGCTATCACAGCGACTGGGAGAACAAGGAGAAGATCCTTGAACTCCTCCGCTTCCGGAACCTCAAGGAG
>JBJEVY010000116.1:0-3623 GCA_051884775.1 Candidatus Spyradenecus sp.
CATCGAGAGGTCGGCTGGACGGAGAATCCAGAAATCGAGCGAACCGGAGGGGGCTCCATCGGCAGCATCGATACTCCCGGCAGAATAGGCACTCTCGCGCGCCGAACCATCCTGCTCTGCCGGAGCAATGACGAAGTTGGCCGGGTCGACCATCATTGCCAAATCACGGCTGATGGCGCCAACGACCGCGCGCGTCACTGCCTGCGCATCAGCACGGCGCAGGCCAAGGGTCCACGCCAAGCCGGTCTGCTGGAAAATCCCCGCAACAATCAGAACGATGACCGTGAGAATCGTCATCGCCACGAGCACTTCAATCAGCGAGAAACCGCGCCGTCCAAGTCGACGCAGGGGCCGAAGCGTGTGGGAGAGGGTGAAAAGGTGTGGCATAAGCGTTCCTTCCAGCTTCGCAACAGGGAGATTAGTTCTTATTCTTCTTATCCACCGCCACGCGGATGACATAGACGGGCGCATTCCGCAGGGCGAAACGATTCTGCCTGGCGTTCTCGGCGGTCACCTGCACGCCAATCTGGGCAATCTCCTTGTCGTCCGTGTTCGTTGTCTCCTTCAGAATCCAAGCGCGGTAGTAGACCCCCGAGGTGGCATCGTGCTCAGCCTTGGTGTTTGAATCATAGTTGCCAGGGTCATCATCGAGCGTGAAGTTAAAGGGCGAACCTTCGAGCGCATCGGCAAGGTCATCGACCGAGGCTACCGCAGGATCGCTGGCGGCAATCTGCGCCGCGCCGAGGATACGCTCGGCAAAGGCCGAGAGGCGCATCTCATTGCGCGAGGCGAGACTCTCGCGCAGGCCTAGCGGGAAGAGGGCCATCAAGGCCAACGCACCGCCGGCGAGCACAAAGATGGCCATATTCACCTCAATGAGCGAGAAGCCGGCCTTGCAACGGCTTCCGGCGCGAAAGAGTCGATAAAGGATTCGATGAACAAGCGTTTGCATACTCTCTCCTCTCCTGCAAATCCGGGCGCGGCCTACTTCTCCAGCTTAACGGTGCCATCATCATTGACGCTGAGGCCAATGGTGACATTCTTGGCGCTGCTCGAAAGCGAGTGTTTGGCCGTGATGGACTTGTCGGAGGTGGCATCCAGGCAGCCATCGGGGGTGAAGATAAAGACCAGACGATCCTTGTCGAAGGCGTAATACTGTGGCAAAGAGAAGGTGGTGGAGGTGCGGATGGCCAGCGGCACGCGCCCATTCTCCAGATCTTTCAGCGACCCCGAGAAGTCGGCCACCGGGTACATCGGCACCGACCACTGCCCAGTCACCTTCTCGCCGCCGACCATATAGGCCATATCAAGATTCGCCGTCTTGTTGCGCAACTCCTCTTCCACCTTCTCATCGGTTTTGGAAGGAGAGCGGACCACATCGGTGATGCGCGCAAACTTCGTGGCGCTGGGGTCGGCCAGACTGACGGCGCGAGCGCCATGCTTGAGCGAAGCCAGTTGCTCGCTCTGCACGCCAAAGGGCGTATAGAGCTTTGAGCCCTTCTTCCACACATCTCCCACATACTGGAAAAGGGCGTAGCGGCCCTGCTTGCCATCGGTCTTGGTCTTGTCGCCCACCGTCACCTTGG
Source organism: Candidatus Spyradenecus sp. (assembly GCA_051884775.1). Classification (GTDB taxonomy): domain Bacteria; phylum Verrucomicrobiota; class Kiritimatiellia; order RFP12; family DVOR01; genus Spyradenecus. The sequence goes on from JBJEVY010000116.1 coordinate 1,587, forward strand.
CATTGGCATTCCAGCAGATGAGAACATGGGTGGTGCCGAGAATGCAGGCCTGCTGGCGGGCCGTGAGGAGCAGGTCGCGCAACTGATTGCGGCTCTTGGTGGTGCTTTCGCGGCGCATCGCGCCAAAGAACTGCGTGGTGGCCATCGTCAGCAGCATCGCCGCAATGCCGATGACAACCAAGAGTTCAATCAGCGTAAAGCCCCAACGCGACCGACCGTCCTTCCTGACGGCAAGCGGCCCGGGCACATCGGTGTGGAGCGGCAGAAGATGCATAACGGCAATCCTTAGCGCGTGCGGTCAATCCTTAGCGCAGCTTAATGACTTGATGGAAGTTCCCGGTGTTGGGGACTGTAACGGTGTATTGATCGAGCTCGAAGTTAAAGGTAATCTTTACTGGCGCGAAGGCCTTCGCGCCACTCAAGGACTTCCAGGTTGCGGCCTTCGTCTGGTTCATCACAATCGGGAAACCAATCACATCCGAAGCCGAAACGCCCCCCTTCGCCAGCACTTCATCCAATTTCGAGACGCGCTTGTTCTGATAGATGTAAAGGAAGGAGGAATCGGTGAGATAGGCGCGCTTGGAGGAATCGCGCTTGCCGCTGGAGTCACGCCCCAAGAGGAGCATAAAGATTTCCGCATTCCCCGTCTTGGAGGCGTTACTGCTCACTTCGCCAGCCGTGTAAGACGCAGAGGAGGTGGAGACCGTGAGCGGATATTCGCCGTGCTCGGTCTTATAGGCCATAATTGCGCTGTTGAGCGTCTTGGCGAAGGCAGAGCGCTTGGTCTCCTCGGCACTGCGCAGCGTGCGCACCACGGCAAAGGAACCCAGCCCAACGAGTGAGGCCAAGATTACAATGACGACCAAGAGTTCAATCAGCGTGAAGCCGCGGCGCGTGCACCGGGCCTTAGACAAAGCGGAAAGCGAAGCGGTGAACATAAGCAATCCTTTCAATGATGGCAGACTTACCAGCTCTTTGCGTACACATCGCCCTCGTTACGGGCATCCTCATCTTCCGGCCAGCACCAGACCGCTGCATCGCCACGGATCTTCTTGCCTTGCATGACCTTGGCGGGCATTCCATCGGAGCTGTCGACAATGCCATCTTCATTGACATCCAGGCAGAACTGATAGAGGTGATCCTTGATCTTGGCGCTGCGCGAATTGCGCTTGAAGAGACGCTCGCCAATGGGGTCGAGCATCCCATACTTCAACTCGGCCTCATTTTCCTTGTTGCGCTTAAGCCCCGAGGGTGAATCGGAGTCGATGTAGAGCACATCCAAATACTTTCCTTTGCCCAGCACCAGGCACATATCGGTATTCATCTCCTTAACGCCCGAGGAAGCAATCTTATACTCATCCGGCCAGAAGGAGTGATCGCGATGGAAGTTGGCCCAAGCGGTGGCGATTTGCGCGCACATATCGGCCGCATTCTTTTTGCGCGCCTGCTCAATGAAGTAGCTGTAGCCACCCATGCCCAGGCCACCAAGCACACCGATAATCACAATGACCACCAAGATTTCAATCAATGTGAAGCCCTGGCGGAGCGAAGCAAAAGAGGGGGAAGCGTTACGCATAAAAGGTCTCCTAAAAAATGTCTGTCGCGTTGAAAGCGCGGTTAGTCGTCGTCACCCTCATCCACCGTGGCGCCGCCACTGGAGATGTCATCGGCCGTGCCGAAGATACCATCGGGCCCGGCCGAGACAATCTCACCGGCGCCGCCATCGTTCTTGTAGACCAGCGTCTGCCCCCAGGCATCATTGCTCGCCCCGGCGATGTAACGCGAGGAGCCGGTGTCGATGTTCGTGTAGGTGGAGGCGTAGACCATCCCATCCTTCTCCAACCGCATCCAAGCAAGGTGGAGCTGATGGAGGTTCTGATCGGCCCGTTCCTTGACAATCGTCTGCCCCAAGGGGTCGGAGACATTGAGGCCCTTAATCTCCAGCTCATAGGGCGAACCGGAGGCCGGGCTCTGGAACTGGCGGCGATAGTAGGCAACCAAGTCTTCGCTAATGTTATCCTGAATGGTTGTGGCACG
>JBJEVY010000117.1:0-41775 GCA_051884775.1 Candidatus Spyradenecus sp.
CGGGTTTTCTTGGGGTGCGGGGGCGTTGCCCCCCGCGCAAGCGCGGCCGGGGGTGTGGCTTGGGGGCGGGTTTTCTCGGGGTGCGGGGGCGAGGAGCCCCCGGGCAGGTTGCCTTTCACGCGAGCAGGCAGCAAGCGATGGCGTGGCCGAAGAGGATAGAGGTTTTGATGGGGATGAGCTTTCCGCGGAGGTGGGGGAAGTTATCGGCCCAGGCGCCGAGGAGTTCCATCTGGAGCATGCCGGTGGCGGCCTCGGAGGAGCGGATCCGGAGGTCGGTGGGGGCGAAGCGGATACCGGTGCCGAGGGCCTTGGAGATAGCCTCCTTGGCGCACCAGAAGCGGAGGATAGCGGTGGGGCCGTCGCCGCTCTTGGTGGCAAGCTCCTGCTCCTCGAGGGTGAAGACGCCGCGCAGGAAGTCCTCGGTGAGGTCGCGATCGACCGATTCGACGTCGAGGCCGATATGACCGTGGAGGACGCTTGCGCCGAGGATGAGACCGGCGGTGTGGGCGATGGTGAGGTCGAGCGGGGCGGAGACCTGGCTCTGCCATTCGCCGACAGGGTGGGGCTTGCCGAGGGCATCCTTCCAGATGGCGATGTCGGCGGCCGGCTCATAGAGGTTGAAGTTCTGAAGGAGGAGGCGGCGGACCGACTCCTTGGCGGCGGTGCGGCCGAGGAGCCATTCGAGGCGGCGGTGGGCGGTGCCGCCCATCTGGGCGAAGTTCTCGCGCTCGTTGTGGGTGAGGACGGCGGCGGCGAGGGCCTTGAGCCAGAGCTCCTGATTGGAGACGAAGAAGTCGGGCGCGTCGTTGACGTAGATTGCGCCGACGACCTCGGCGGCGGGGTCGGGCAAGAGGGTGGCGGGGAGGGGCTGGGTGATGAAGAACTTGGCGGGGTTCATCACGAAGTCGCGCAAGGCGCGTCCGGCGCGGCCGCTCATCTCCTCCCAGGCCTCAATCTGGAGGATGACGTGCCCGGCGGTATCGGTGACCAGGATGTCGACCTGGAAGGAGCGCGGGGTGACGTTGACCAGACGCAGGGCGCAGCGCAGGCGGGTGCCCTCGGGGACCCAAACCGCGTAGTAGCGGATCGATTGGCAGCGGAAGGGGAGGGAGATTGCCCCGTGGAAGCGCTCGTGCGAACGCCAGAGGGGGAAGCCGGCGACCACCGCGTCGAGCAAGAGGGGCATGGCGGTGAAGAGGGGATTGCGGCTGGCGCGGACGGTGGCCGAGCGCGAGGGGATGCGCAGTTCGTAATCGAGGCCATTGTAGCCCCAGCCCGAGACGTGGCGGATGTTGCGCAGGAGCGGGCCCTGGAAGAGACGGGCGGGGTAGATGTCGCGCGCGTCCCAGTTGACCTGCTTGGGGGCAACGAGGGGCTGAAGCTCGCCCTCCTCCGGGGCTTCGGGCACGGCCGGGGCAAAGGTGAAGAGCGCCTCCATCACGGGGTGGACCGCCTCGCCCTCGCTGGCATCGGTGCTCAGGCGAACGCGGAGGGCGGTCTGGCCCTCTTCGGTGGGCGTGTCGGGGGAGAGCGAGACGCTGATGCGCAGGTCAAGCTGACCAAAGTCGAAAGAGAGCCAGCGCGGGGCGCGCAGGTGGGTGATGGCGCAGAGGACGGGGTTGCCCGAGCGACCGGAGGGGGCGGTGAGCAGGAGGCGCTGGGCGGCCTCGGCCATCACCTCCAGACCGGTGGGCACGGAGAAGAGGGTCAAGCCGCGCATCTGCGGATCGCTGAGCGAGACGCCCGAGGTGCCGATGGCGTAGTCGTTGAGGAAGGGGAAGTCCTCCAGACGCAGCGAGCAGCGCAGCTCCAGGTGCTCGGCGGTGCGCTCGAGCTCCTGGGCGGTGCGCAGGAGGGGACCGACCAGACCGGTGGAGGGGAAGTTGGTGGGCAGGGCGTGGGCGTGGGTGGCCTGGGTGGCCTCCTCGGCCAGGGCGCTCTCCATCCCGAGGATGCGGTGCGCATCGATGAGCTCGGGGCGAATGGCCGGGAGCTCGCGCGTCAGGCGCAGGGTGAGGGTCTCGCCCTCGCCTTCGGCCAGGGGCGTATCGAAGTCCAGCCGCTGGGCGTGGGCGAAGAAGCGCAGACCCGAGTAGTCGATGGGCACGCCATGGGCGGCCAAGAGGCCGGCGGCTTGACCCACCTGCACGCCACCCGAGCGGTGGAGGATGTGCATCGGGATGGTGGCAATCGGCTCCTCGCGGCCGGCGAGGATCTTGGCAATGAGCGGCGAGAGGAGACCGCGGGCGCCCACTTCCACAAAGAGCCGGCAGCCGCTCGCGTACATCGCCTCGATCATCTGGCGGAAGTGGAGTGGCTCGGCCATTTGGTCGACCAATGCGCTGACGACCGAGGAGGTGGAGTGGCCCATCGGCTGGCCGGTCACGGCGGAGAAGAAGGTGACCTGCGGCTCGCAGGTGACATATTTGGAGAAGAAGCGCTCGAAGATCTGGCGCAGGCGGATATCGCGCGAGCCGGTGTTAAAGGGGGCGAGGAGTGGTTCGGCCACGGAGACGCCGCCGCCCTCGGCAATGGCCGCTTCCACGGTGGCTCGGTGCTCGGGTGCCACGGCCAGGACGCAGTCATCGGCCGTGAGCTCCTGGGCCACCACCAGCTGGCCATTTGATGCAGCGGCGAGCTCGCGCAACTTCTCCACGGCAAAGCCCGAGACGGTCAGTTGCAGCCAGGGCGTGGCGGCCTCGGTGCCCAGACGCAGGAGCATCTTGCCGGCATCGCGCAGAATCTGCACCAGGCGCAGTTTGGGATCGTGGTGCGTGGCGTGGAAGGCCGAGAAGGCGCCGAGCCCCACGCCGCCCACGGCCGCCGGTTGGACGCCCACGCCGCGGAGGAAGTCGGCAAAGACCTTGCTGGCCAGGTAGGTGGAGGCGGAGGCGAGCAGGGGCAGGAAGTCGCGCGAGGCGCTGAGGGGGAGGGTGTGCTCGGGGGCGGTGGAGAAGAGCCACTCGGAGGGAGAGGCCACATCGCAGAAGCCGGCGAAGGCCTCCTCCATGTCGTCGAAGCGCTCGCGCACGCCATCGAAGGTGAGGGCAAGATCGCGCATCATCTCCAGGTGGAAGGAGCCGGTGCCGGGGAAGATGAAGGCCACCTTGCCGCCCTCCAGGGCCAGCGGACGCGTGGTAAAGAAGATGCCCGACTTATCGCGCAGCCGCGTGCGGCCGCTGCGCAGGGCATTGAGGGCCATCGTGAGCTTGCGCGCCATCTCCTCGAGCGAGGCCACCCACAGCCCCACCACGCACTGCTTGCCGCGCGCATCGCGGGTGGCGGTGTAGACCACATCAATCAGCCGCACGCCGCGACTGCGTTCCAAAAAGGCTTGCACACGCAGGATTTCGGCCTCCAGGCCGCTGAGGTCGCCTGCGCCAATCAGGCAGAGGACGCCTTCGGAGCGTTCCAGGCTCATCGGTCAACCTCCTCAAGCACGGCCGCGCCGGCGCGTCCTTTGGCCGAGAGGGTGGAGACGGCCAGACGCCGGGGCCGCGTGGAGGAGGCGATCCACGGGCGTGCCTCCTGCACCCAGTAGTAGGCCTGCTCGGGTTCGCGCAGGCGGAAGCTTTCGTCCACCGGCGTGACCGAGGGCGGCAGCACGCGGTGGCTGATGGCGAGGATGCCCTTGAGTAGCCCCAAGGCCCCGGCGGCGGTGAAGGTGTGGCCGAAGGAGGTCTTGGCCGAGCCGAGGGCCAGGAGGGGAATGTGCGCGCCGCGGTTGGCGGTCATCCGGTGCAGGATGGCCTCCTCGGCGGCATCTTCGGCGGGAATGCCCGAGCCGTTCATCTCCCAGTAGTCGATGTCGCGGAAGGCGTTGGGGAGGCGGCGCAGGGCGCGATGGAGGGCGCGGCGGAGGCTTTCGGTGAGGCCGCCTTCGGCCTCCGGGGCAATGCCGGAGATTTGCGCGCAGCCGTGGAGCTTGGCGTAGATATTCGGCGAGCCATTCTTCTGCACTTCGGTCAGGCGCCGGAGGATGAAGGCTGCGCCCCCCTCGCCGGGCAGGGTGCCCGTGGTGCCGAGGGTGAAGGGCTTGAGTTCGCGACCAGGGCAGAAGGGCGTCAGGGCCGCTTCGCCAGCCAGCTGGGTCTGCGAGAGGGGCGGTTGCAGGGCCACCACGATGGCCACATCGCACTGGTTCAGGCGCAGGGCGTTGGAGGCGGCCTCCAGGCAGGCGAAGACCGAACTCTCGCCGGCGGCGCACTGGCAAGCGGTGTCGCACGCGCCAAAGGTTTGGGCCAATTGGCGGACCACCCCTTCGCCGCGCGCGAGTTCCGGTTGCCGGCGCTTGAGCAGGGGCAAGGTGGCGGTGAGTTCGCCGCGCAGGGCGGCCATCTGCTCGTAGCTGGCGGAGGGGAAGAAGCGCTGGAGGGTGCCGACAATCTGGCCGATGACGTTCGCGTGCCAGAGCCAGTTGACGGCGGCGGGGTTGAAGCCGGCGTCGTAGCCGACAAAGAGGGCCATACGGTCGGAGTGGCTCTCGCCGGGGGGAATGCCGGCATCGATGAGCGCATCGTCAATGAGCTGGGCGGCGAACCAGAAGTCCGTGTTGTCCCCCACACCGAGGTCCGGCGGGAGGGGGACGCGGTCGGCCCGGACGGCAAAGCGCTCGCCGAGCGAGGCGGAGACTTCGGGGAGGACGCAATCGGGGAAGAGTTCCTCGGCGGTGTGGCCATCGGGCGCTTCGGGCAAGGGAGTGAAGAAGCTTTGCTTGCGCAGGAGCGCCTTCCAGAGGGCGCGCGGGGTGGGCGCGCCGCCAAAGCAGCCGCTCAAGCCGGTAAAGACAACGCTATCGGAGAGTGTAAGCATGGCCAAGTGTGCGGCAGAGGTGCCGGCTTAAGTGAAGTATTGCAGGCCCTCGGCCAGGACGCGCAGGAGCCGATCGAGCCGCTCGCAGGAGAGTTCTTCCACCGGGAACTTCCCCTCCAACATAAGGTCGCCCTCGTTGGTGATTTCTTTATAGACCACGGCGCAGCCGGTCAACCACTCGCCCAGACGCAGCAGCGCATAGGCCTCTTCGAGGTTCTGGGGCGGGCGGAGCCAGAGCTTGGCCGAGAGCGCCACCACCGCCCCGCCCTGCGAGAGCTCTGGATTGTCAATCAGTTCAAGCAGACTATCGCGCAAGACCGGGTGGTTGAAGGCCCAAACCGCATAACCCGGGGCTTTGGTCACTTCCACAAAACCCGGCGCGCGGTCGTGCAACCACGCTTCGGCCACCTGGATCTCCTCGGCAAAGTCACGAGGGGCGTTTGCTTTCTGTTTCATACAGTGAGAATGTTAGCACGCTTACAGGCGCTTGGCAAGTGGGGAGCGGACAGCCGACAGCGGACAGCGGACAGCGCTGGCGCTTGAAGTGGAAGGCCCGTCTGAGCCGTGAAGACCGCTTCATTGGGCCGTCAACTTATCCGTCGCGTGAGCGGCTGTCGGCTGTCCGCTGTCGGCTGTCGGCTGTCCGCTAACCGCTTATTGACGCGCGAGGAGCGCGTCAAGATTGCCCACGCCCAGGCGCTCGCAGCCCATGGCCAGATAGGCTTCGGCATCGGCGCGGGTGCGGATGCCGCCGGAGGCCTTGACCTTGATCTTGCCCTTGGCGGCCTTGAGCATCGTCTGGACGGCCTCGGGGGTGGCACCGTGGGCGGCGAAGCCGGTGGAGGTCTTGACGAAGGCAGCCCCGGCCTTGATGGCGCAGGCAACGCCCTTGCGGATTTCGGCGGGGGTGAGCAGGCAGGTTTCGAGGATGACCTTGACGGGGTGGGGCCAGACGGCGGTGACGACGGCGTGGATTTCGTCGGTGACGCCTTCGGTGTCGCCATCCTTGAGGGCAGAGACATTGATGACCATATCAATCTCCTCGGCGCCGTGGGCGACGGCGAGCTGGGCCTCCATCGCCTTGAGGGTGCCGAGGGTGTTGCCGTGCGGGAAGCCGACCACGGCCGCGACGAGGGTCTCGCTCTCGCGCAGGCATTCGGCGGCAAAGCGGACATCGCAGCTCTTGACGCAGAGGCACCCCACGCCGAGTTCGCGGCAACGCTCGGCCGCTTCGTGGAGCTGCTCCATCGAGGCTTCGGGCTTGAGGATGGCGTAGTCTAGGGTCTTGAGGAGGGCTTTATCGGTCATCTTCAACTCACTTCTTTTGGAGACACTGGAAACGGCAGGTGAGGGTGTGGCTTTCGCCGGGGGCGAGGGTGATTTGGCCGCCGGTGTGGTGCGGGTTGGCCGGCTCCACGCAGACGAAGTGGCGCGGACCTTCCAGGGGCAGGTCGCCGAAGGCGTGATCCAGCGGCGGGTGCCAGACCACAACGGCTGCCGCCTCGTCGGCCGCCACCGCCACGGTGCGCTCAAGGATGGGGTCCTCCAGCGCGGCCAGGACGTCGGGCTGCGGGAAGACGGTGTCGATACCTGCCTCGTCGGAGAAGGTAATGAGGCGGTTATCGATGCCCTGCAGCCGCGCTTGGCGGGCGTCGCCCAGGCGCAGGTAGGCGTGGAGCGCCTCGCCGAAGGTGAAGGGCACCTCGCCGCGGTTGCGGGTCTGCAGATCGAGCGTCAGGCAGTCGCCCAGGGTAATGGTCAGGCGCAGACGGTAGGGGAAGGGGAAGGCGGGGTCGGTGGCCTCGGCATCGGTCAGCTCCAAGGTCAGCGCGGTCTCGTTGGCGCTATACTCGCTCTCGACCGGGTGCCAGAGGGCGCGGCGGGCGAAGCCGTGGGCGGGCGAACCGGGCGGGTAACCCGCCGGCGCAGCGCCAAACCACGGCCAGCAGATGGGAATGCCGCCGCGGATGGCCTTCCCGGCCGAGAAGTCCGCCAGCGGGCTCAGGTAGAGCGCGTCGAGGTGCCCGAGGGGGCGGTAGGAGAGCACTTGGCCGCCGTGGAGGGCCACTTCGCAGACGGCCTTCGGGGCCACCAGGGCAACGATTGCGCCCTCGCCGGGGCCTTCGCGGAAGGCAATCCGCCCGGCCTTACCAAAGCGGCGATTGAGGTCTAGAATGGAGTTCATAAGGGAGTCCTTTCAGGCGTGAATAGCGGACAGCGGACAGCTGACAGCGGACAGCTACAGCGCTGGCGCTCGAGGAGGAAGCCCCGTCTGAGCCGTGAAAACATGTTCATTAGGCCATCAACCTTTCCGTCGCGTTAGCGGCTGTCCGCTGTCGGCTGTCCGCTGTCGGCTGCTCAATACAGCTTCTCGAAGGCGCCCTTGTCCACGCGTTTGAGCTTGTGGAAGCCGGCGGACTTGGCGCGGTCATCGAGTTTGGATTTGCTGCGACCGAGGGCGGGGGCGGAGATGAGCTTGATGATGGGCGCGCCGCAGGTGGGGCAGGCGGTGAGCGGGGGCTCATCGAGCCGGCGCATCATCTCAAAGCCCGCGCGGCAGACCGGGCAGGCGTGGTCGGGGTCCTTGGCCTGATAGTCATACATCGGCATGGCGCGTTAGACCTCGAAGTAGGTGTAGCCGCGCAGGCCGTTGGCGTAGGCGGCGAGGATGCGGCGGCGCTCGACGGGGGTGATGCGCTTAGCCTTCATCGCGCTATCGGTCAGCCGGCGGAAGCGGGAGACGAGCTCGGGCGTGTTGTACTCCACGTAGGAGAGGACCTCCTCGACGGTGTCGCCCTCCACCTCGTCGGTGAACTCGATGTCGCCATCTTCGTCCAGGCGGATGGAGACGATGTTGGTGTCGCCAAAGAGGTTATGGAGGTCGCCCAAGGTCTCCTGGTAGGCGCCGACGAGGAAGGCGCCGAGGATGTACTCTTCGCCCTCGCGGACCTCGTGGAGGGGGAGGGCGTGCTTGACGTCGTGCAGGTCGATGAACTTATCGATCTGCCCATCGCAGTCGCAGGTGATGTCGGAGAGGTGCGCGCTGCGGGTGGGCTTCTCGCAGAGGCGGTGGATGGGCATAATCGGGAAGAGCTGGTCGATGGCCCAAGCGTCGGGCAGGGATTGGAAGACCGAGAAGTTGCAATAGTAGATATCGGCCATGGCTTCGTCGAGCCCCAGGAGGTCTTCGGGCACGTACTTGAGCTTGGGGACCTCGGCGCGGATGCGGGTGAGGATCGACCAGAAGAGGCGGTCGGCCGCCGCGTGCTGGCGCAGGGTGATGAGGCCCTGCTTGAAGGCCTTCTGCACCTCTTCGCGGTAGTAGAGCGCGTCGTTGAAGTATTCAGGGAGGTTCTTGGTGCGCAGGTTCTTGGAGACGTCCAGCAAGTTGGCAATGCACTCAGGGGCATTGGGCTCGGTCAAGACCGGGTCGATGGTCGCCTCGTTGACCTCAAAGGTCGCCGTGCCCAGGACGTCCATCAGCAGCACGGAGTAGTAGCCAATGAGCGCGCGGCCGGACTCGCTGATGATGGTGGGGTGGGGGACGTTGGCGTGGTCGCAGGCGAGCATAATGCCCTCGACCACGTCGGCGCAGTATTCGGAGATGTCGTAGTTCGCCGAGGACTCAAAGTTGGTGTGGCTGCCATCGTAGTCGATGGCCAGGCCGCCGCCGATGTCAAAGATGCCCATCGGCGCGCCCTCTTTCACCAACCCCACATAGAAGCGCGAAGCCTCCTTGATGGTATCGCGGATTTCGCGGATGTTGGGCACCTGCGAGCCGAGGTGATAGTGGAGCATCTCCAGGCAATCGAGCCGCCCGGCCGCCTTGAGCTTATCCACCGCCAAGATGAGCTGGCTCGCCGTCAGCCCAAAGACCGAACGGTCGCCCCCGCTCTCGCTCCACTTGCCGCCCACCTTGCTGCTGAGCTTGACGCGCACGCCAATGCGCGGCTTGACCTTCAGCTCGTCGGCCACCGCCAGCACAATGTCCAGCTCCTCGAGCGATTCGAGCACCAGCATCGTCTGCAAGCCCATCTTGAGCGAGGAGAGGGCCAGGCGCGCAAACTCTTCATCCTTGTAGCCATTGCAGACAATGTAGGCCTCCGGGTCGTGCATATACGCCAGCGCCGCGATGAGTTCGGCCTTCGAGCCGGCCTCCAGACCGTGGTGGTAGGCCCGGCCAAAGGTGACCACGTCCTGCACCGCCTGCTGTTGCTGGTTGACCTTGATGGGGTAAACACCCCGGTAGACGCCGCGGTACTTGTAATCGGCAATCGCCTTGCCAAAGGCTTCGTTGATGACCTTGATGCGCGAGGCGAGGATGTCGCTAAAGCGTAGCAGCACCGGCAGGCTCATCCCCCGCTCGTAGAGCTCGGTGACAATCCGCTCAATCGGCACATCCACTGGCTTGCCGCTCTTCTGCAGCCGAACCGTCACCTTGCCCTCCGGCGACACGCCAAAATAACCGTGCCCCCAAGCATCCACGCCATACAGCTCGGCACTCTTGACCGCACTCCAGCCGCTCAAAGCATCCGTCACGCCTTTTGCCATTCGTTCTCTCCGTTCTCTGCAATCAGCCCCCGCACGGGAACTGTGCGCAAAAGTATAGCACACTCTATTGATAGATGACAGAGGACGGATGACAGGCGCGGGGGCTGCTCGCCCTCGCACCCCTCGGGAGCGCGGTGCGCTCCACCCCGGCCAACGCGCCCTTGGGGCACCTTGGCGCTCTCATCTGCCCGCGCGAGCACAGCGAGCCCCCTCTCTCCGCACTTCGCCTTCGGGGTGCGTCCATTCGCGCCCGGGGCGAGCAGGATTATTATCCCTAAGGGTTATTTGAATTATCCCTAAGGGTTAATTGAATTATCCCTAAGGCTTAATTGAATTATCCCTAAGGGTTAATTATCTGGCTTGGAGCGGGCGAAAGTTCAACTCCGGCGACAGGCAGTTCCCCGTCCGCCGCCGATAGCTAGTGGCTCGCCGCGCTCTTTTTGCTACACTGTGTCCATCTGAAATCTTGCACGGAAGGATGAGACATGCAGAGAGAATGGTTTGGATTGACGCTTGCCGGCGTGTTGTGGGCACTGCCGGGGCTCGTGAGCGCGCGGCCGGTGACGGCCGATGAGGCGCGTTCGGCCGCTGCGGCGTGGAGCGCGCGCAATGAGCACTTGGTCGAGGCCGCTGCGGCGGGGAGCGAGGGCGCGCCCGAAGCGGTCTGCGATGCGGCGGGGCAGGTGCTCTTCTATCTGGTGCCGGCGGCGAATGGGGCGCAGACCCTCGCGGTGGCCGGAGAGACGCGGTTGGAACCAATCTTGGCGGTCTTTTCGGGTGCGGGGACAGCGGGGGGCGCGGCGATGGTGGATATTCTGCGCGCCGATGTGGCGGGGCGTTTGGCGGCCTTGGGGGCGGAGGCGGTGCCGCTGCTAAAGGCCACCGCCTCGGAATCCGAGCGTGCTTCGCCCGAGGAGACGCGCTGGGCAGATCTCTTAGGCGAGCGCGCCGCCGGCGGCCTCACGCTTAAGGCGGCAACATCCTTTTACGCCTTGCCGAGCCAGAAGGTCATTCACCTAAAGGGGTGGGCGCGCGAGCAGTTGACGCACTGGAATCAGCAGGGCGTAAACTGCTATCTAACGACCGACGCGAGTTCGGGGCGGGTCTATAACTACTACACGCCCAGCGGCTATCCGTGCGGATGCGTGGCAACAGCGGGTGCGGCGGTGCTGGAGTTCTTCCAGGTGCCCGGCGGCCCCACTGGGATTACAAAGTTGTGCAAGTACAACTACAATGATGCCTATTACACCACGCTCGGCGGCTCCTACGATTGGTCCATCTTGCCCCAGTGGGTCAGCAGCCAGACAACGCTGGATGAGGCGCAGCGTGAACTCCTCGGGCGCGTCACCTTTGATTTGGGTGTTCTTTTGGGGATGGAATACACTTCGGCGGCCTCCGCCTCGACAACGGGCGATCTGGCACCCATCTTCCGCACCTACTACGGTCTGGGCTCGGCGCGTTCGGCAGGGAACATGGCGGCCGAAGACTACGAAGCGCTGATCTATGCGCAGTTGTGGTTGGGGCGGCCAGTCATCCTCTCCATCCAGGGGGATGCCGGCGGGCACGCGGTGGTGGCCACCGGTTATGGCGAGGATAAAGACTCGGTTCCTTACACACACATCTCGATGGGCTACGGACGGGATGGGAATGGCTGGTTCGCCTTGCCAACAATCAGGAACTTTACCACCGTCAAGGGCGTGGTGACGATGCTTGGCGCGGCCGATGAGCCGACGGTCCCCATCTATGGTCGCGTGAAGACTGCCACTGGCGCGCCGGCGGCCTTCGTGCCAGTGGAGGCTTGTGGTCGCCTGACCTGCACCTCTATTCTTGGCACTTTTGCCCTGGGTGTGCGAGCAGACGAACTCCCAACGCCTTACACCTCTCTGACCGTGAAGGTGGCTGGGGTGGATTATCAGGTCCTTTGCGGCGACCTGAGCGAGGTGGCCGATAGCGGTGCTTACACCTTAGCCGCTAACCTGCCGGCGAAGTTGGAGGTCACCCTCCCGGCCTCGGTCACCCCCTTGACGGTTAGCTCCCAGCCGGCGGGGGCGAAGAGTACGGCCAATCGCGGGGGCAAGCCCATCTTGATGCTCTCGGGGCCGTGCACCTCTGCCGACTTTTGCGAGATTCAGAAGGCGCTCTTTGAGCAGGCTGCGCAGGTGAATAGCCAGGTGGTGCTCTGCCTCAGCAATGCGGGCGCGGGTTATGAATGCTTCGATGATGATGAGGCCACCTTGCGCCTCTACGACCCGCGCCTCTTCGATTCCTCTGAGAACTTTGAGGTCAACCAGCCGGCTCAACTAGCCGCCAGTTTGACGGCGGCGGATGTGGCCGACTTGCTTGCCGGCGCGCAGGTGGTCACCGGGAGTTCTTGCTCGGACTATGTGCCCTACGCCTGGCTCCAGCAGCACTTTGGCGCGCGCCCGGCAAACTCCACGCTTGCAAAGGCCTTGGCCGACGCCGATAGCGATGGCGATGGCTTTACCAATGCGCAGGAGTATATCTTGGGGACCGACCCCACCGACCGCGAGAGCCGCTTCCGCTTTGGCCCCTTCCGCGCGCAGGCCGATGGCTCGCTGAGGCCCGATTACGAGCAGGTCTCCGGGCGCAAGTACACGCTTCAAGGCAAGGCCACGCTCGCCGATGACTGGGCCGAGCCCGATGCCAACAGCCGCTTCTTCCGCGTGCAGATTGCGCTGCCGTGAGCGCGAGCGCCTTACACCTTTAGCCGCTTCTCCTGACACCCGTTGCGCCCTTTGGGCACGGCGGCGCTGCCCTCTGTCATCGCGTGCAGCGAGTCGCGCGTGCGCGGTGTAGGGGCGAGGGAGTGCGTACAGTTGTAGGCAGGGGCAAGAAAAAGTCGCCCGTGGGGCCAAACATGCGTGGGAATCTCCTACAATCTTAGGCAGTTGACAGCGTTCGTTGTCAGCGCCCCAAGGGTCCCTAATAGGAGTTCATTGTGAAGTCATTGTATCTTGTTACTGGTCTGTGTTCGGCGATGTGGATTGCTCCGCTCGCTGTCGCCACCGAAAAGGCTGCGGCCTATGGTCCGGAGGTCTACGCGGAGTTGCCCGCGTGGGAAAACCCGTATGTGACGGAAGAGAATCGCTTGCCTTCGCGCACGGTGCTAACGCCCTTTGCGACGGCTGAGGAGGCGTTGGCCAACGCGGCGCTCACGCTTCCGCGCGAGGCTTCGCCCTACATTCTCTCGCTCAATGGAGCCTGGCGTTTTGCCTGGGCCAAGCAGCCGAGTGAGCGGGTGCAGGATTTTTGGCAGCCGGCGTTTGATGTGTCGGATTGGGGGTACGTGACGGTGCCGGGGTGCTGGCAGTTGCAGGGCGCGTGGGATCCGCCCATCTACACGAACTCGCCCTATCCCCACGCAGCTACGCCGCCGCGGATTATGGTGCCGCAGCCCGAAGGGTTCACCTCGGCCACTTTCCCGAACCCGGTGGGCTCCTATCGCCGCACCTTCCGCGTGCCGGAGGCCTGGCATGGCCGGCGGACAGTGATTCACTTCGATGGCGTGGCCTCGGCGATGAAGGTGTGGGTTAATGGCACTTATGTGGGCTATAGCGAAGATTCGCGGTTGCCGGCAGAGTTCGACCTGACGGCCCTGCTGCGGCCTGGCGAAGAGAACATCCTCGCGGTCGAGGTCTACCGGTGGTGCGATGGAAGTTATTTGGAGGACCAGGACTTCTGGCGCCTAAGCGGCATCTTCCGCGATGTGTGGTTGGTGAGTGAACAGTCGACGGGGTTGCGCGACTATGTGGCGACCACGACGCTGGACGGTATAGCCGGGGAGTTGACGGTGCAGGCAGAGCTGGCCGGGGAGGCCGAACTCACGATGAGCCTCTATGATGGCACCCGGAAGGTGGGCGATCTGCAGTCTGGGCGCTTGCGCGTGGAGTCTGTGGAGCCCTGGTCTGCCGAAGTGCCCAAGCTCTATTACCTCCTCTTTACGGTCAAGGCGCAGGGGCAGACGGACTATCTGGCCAAGGCGGTCGGCTTCCGAGAGATTACCCTGGATGCCGCGCAGGTGAAGATTAACGGCCGGCGTGTCCTCTTTAAGGGGGTAAACCGTCATGAGATGAGGCCCGAGCGCGGTTACACGCTCACGCGCGAGGAGATGCTCGAGGATATTCGCCAGATGCAGGCGATGAACATCAATGCCGTGCGCACATGCCACTATCCAAACGCGAGCGATTGGTATGACTTGTGCGACAAGTACGGCCTTTACCTGGTGGACGAAGCAAATGTCGAGGCACACGGAATGGGCTATGACGAGGCGTCGCTCGCGCACCGACCGGACTACCTTGCCCAGCACCTGGAGCGCAATCGGCGGATGATCTTGCGCGACCGCAACCACCCCTCGGTCATCTTCTGGTCGATGGGCAACGAATCGGGCTATGGCGAGAACTTCCGAGCCACCTACCGTCAGAACAAGGCGCTCGACCCCACTCGCCCCACCCAGTATGAGCGCGCCGATACCGACCCCAAGGGCACGGACATCTATTGCCCGATGTACGCCTGGCCCGACCATCAGGCGTGGTACGCCGGCTCCAACCCCAAAATGCCCTACATTCTCACTGAGTACGCCCATGCGATGGGCAACTCCCAGGGCTCTTTCCGCGCCTACTGGGAGAATGTTCGCCGCTTCCCTTCTGCCCAAGGCGGGTTCATCTGGGATTGGCGTGACCAAGCCCTCTGGAAGCCCCAGAGCGGCATTCCAGGCGGTCGATTCCTGGCCTACGGCGGGGACTTTGGCGATAAGCCGAACGATGGGAACTTCAATTGCAACGGCCTACTCGCGGCCGATGGCCAGTGGCACCCCAGCGCCTACGAGGTCCGCACCGTCCAGCAGAACGTTTCGTGGGGCGAGGCCGACTTCGCCGCCGGGCAGGTCACCCTGACCAATGACTTCATCTTCCGCACCCTTGCCGGCTTCTCCGGCACCTGGGAGTTGATCGATGAGCGCGGGAGCCTCGCCTCCGGTTCCCTTGATTGCACGCCGCTGCAACAACTCGCCCCTGGCAAAAGCGCTACCCTGGCGTTGACGGGCTGGCCCACGCTCCCAGCTTCCGATGTGCCGCGCTATCTCACCCTCCGCCTTTTCGACACACCTTCGGCCTATCATGTTCCCGTTCAGGTGGCCGATGCCCAGTTCACCTGCCCGGCCAGCCGCTCGGCTGCCCCCGCCGCCAGCGAAGAGTCGTCCGCGAGCGCCTGGCGTCTTGAAACCTCCGACGCTGCGATCAGCTACACCTGCCCCAATGCCTCCGCCCGCTTCGATCGGCGCACGGGGTATCTTGCCGCTTATCGCGTAGCCGGGCGCGACCTCCTGCTCGCCCCTCTCACCCCCAACCTCTGGCGTGCCCTCACCGATAACGACCGCGGGCAGGGGATGGACTGGAACGCGAACTTCTGGCGCACGGCCATCGAGAAGGCCCACCTGTTGGCCTTGGAGCCTGGCGACAAGGCCCTAGAGGCGCGCTATACATTGCCCGAGGCGCGGAATGAAAGCGGCGAAGAGACCACCCTCACCCTCCGGTATACCTTTGGAAGCGCCGGGGCCATCACGGTCGACTTCACCCTCGCCGTACCCCAAGGTTTACCGGATCTCCTGCGCGTGGGGTTGACCACCCGCTTGCCACAGGCCCTCAACGAGGTTGAATGGTTTGGACGCGGCCCCCACGAGGCGATGCCAGACCGTACCCAGAGTGCCTACTTCGGCCATTACAGCGCCTGCGTTCGTTTGCCGGCGGAGCGTTCGCGCGAACTCAACGCCTCGGGTTATGTCCGTAATGGCGAGCACGGTTATCGTATGGACTTGCGCCAGCTGGTCATTCGCGAGCCCGCTACCGCCGCCGGGTTGCGCGTGACTGGCGAGCGTTTCCATTTCAACCTCTGGCCCTTCACCCAGGAGGCCTTGGCCGACCAGCGCACGCCGCATCCGCACGAACTCCCTTACGCGCCGGAGAACACCTTGAACCTCGATGCCACGCAGTATGGCGCCGCCGGGGTCAACTCCTGGGGAGCCCGTCCCTTCGATGGCTTCCGCCCCACTGCCGGAAAGCCCTATCGCCTCACCTTCACCTTCCGTGCGCTCTAAGGCGCGCAGCGGAACAGATGACAGAAAACAGAATCGGGCTCGCGATGCGAGCCCGATTTGTTAGGCGGGAAGGTTGGCACCTGAGGAGAAAGCCCCGGCCTCATGCTGGCAGATGGCCCGTCGCGCGCAGCGCGCTTCTCGCCTATCCGCGCTTGGCGCGCAGCGCCGAGCGCACTTACAAATCGCCTACGTCCACTTCGATGTCATCCTGCGTCATCGACTTGGTCTGCTTGCCGCAGGTGTTCATTACGGGGACGGACTTGGGGGCGAAGGCGTAGTGGCCGCCCTTGGTGTTGGAGGCATCGGCAATCTCCTCCAGGCGTTGGCGCTCGGTGAAGGTCAGGCGCGTGGTGCAGAAGGGCGGGAGGAGGGGAACGCCATTGGCGGTCTTGGCATACGTTTCGCCCTGCTTTTCCAAGAGGAGGATGCCGCCGGTGCGGCCGCCATCGCCACCGTCACCGCCATTGTCGCCGATGAGGATCTCGATGGGGACGCTCTGATCGGCGCGCAGGGTGAACCAATCGCCGTAGGTGAGCGGGGTGTTCTCGTAGCCGGCGAGCTTGTGGGCACCGGCGGGGTCCTTGAGCGTCCAGCCGCTCTTGATGGCGGTCTGAGCGCCGGCTTTGGCGTTGCGGGTGTCCCAGGCGAACTCAAAGACGACCTTGCCATTAACGCGCACGACCATCACATCATCGTAGAGCCCGGCCAGACGGTAGGTGCCGGAGGCCTCGGGCTGGAGCTGGCCGCGGTAGACCGCCGCCCAAGGCGAACCCTTCTTGACTTGCTTATCGACCTTGAAGGTCTCCGGGCCAATGGCGGATTTAACGCGCGGGAGGACGAGGTGGGAGAGGTAGACGCGCTGGGGCACCACGAAGAAGGGGGCGAAGGACTCCTTGGTAAAGCCCGTGGTGGTGATGTGGTTGATATCCTTGAAGAATTGGCCGAAGCGGTTCTTGGCGAGCTCGGGGCGCGGCTGACCCTGCGCGTTGCGCGAGAGGTCGATGAACATTCCCACCATATCGCCGGCTAGACGGGTGCCGCCGCCGATGCCCCCGCCGCCCGATCCGCGCGTGGGAATGCCCACCATCTTGACGACCGAGGCGGTCATCTGCACCGGGGGCGTGGCGGAAATTGGCTCCTGGGTCACTTCGCCCAGGGTGGGGGAGGGCACGTCGGTGACGAAATCATCGACGATGTCGGTCTCGATATCGAGCTCTTCGGGGGGCGGGGGCTCGACCTCGTCGAGCTGTTCGGCCTGCGTGGGCTCGATCACTTCGACCTCCACGGCCGGCGGCGGCACGCGCTTGCCGCCGATGGAGACCGAGCACATAATCGCGCAGACTAGCAGGGGGAAGGAGATGCCCAGGAGCGGCGCCCACTGGCGCTGCAACTCCTTCATCGCCTCCTTGTGGGCCAGGCTCTCGCGCGGCTGGGTCAGCCCGCGAAACATATCGGCCAAGCGGCGGAAGTAGCCGCGCTCCTCCTGTTCAAAGAGTTTAAGGACCTCATCCTGTTGAGGCACCGAAGGGGTGGTCTCGTCCATACTAACCTCCTAATTAGAGTTCGCTAATAGAATAGCGCAGACGGCAAGAGAATGCAAGCGCCGCGTAGGCTATTGTGCTACAATGGGGCCATCTTCCCGATGTGTTGGATTGCAGAAAGGACAGAGCCATGCGGGTTTTGATGATTGGTGCCGGCGGCGTCGGCAGTGTGGTGGCGCACAAGTTGGCGCAGGTTCCGGAGGTTTTCTCCGAAATTATGCTCGCTTCGCGGACGAAGGCGCGCGTGGATGCGTTGGCCGCGGAGTTGGGTCGGCCGGTGCAGACGGCGCAGGTGGATGCGGATAATGTGCCCGAGTTGGTGGCGCTGATTCGTAGCTTCAAGCCGGACCTGGTGATGAATATTGCCTTGCCGTATCAGGATTTGCACATTATGGACGCCTGCTTGGAGGCCGGGTGCGACTATCTGGACACGGCGAACTACGAGCCGCTGGACACGGCGAAGTTTGAGTATAAGTGGCAGTGGGCCTATCAGGAGCGCTTCAAGGAAGCCGGGCGGATGGCGCTCTTGGGTAGCGGTTTCGATCCGGGGGTCTCTTCGGTCTTCTGCACCTATATTCAGAAGCACTACATCCCGCAGATTCGCGAGATTGACATTATCGACTGCAACGCGGGCAACAACGGTCACCCCTTCGCGACGAACTTCAACCCGGAGATTAACATTCGCGAGGTGTCGGCCAAGGGGCGCTATTGGGAGCAGGGCAAGGGCTTTGTGGAGACCGAGCCGCTCTCGGTCAAGCAGCCTTTCGAGATGCCCGAGGGCTTGGGCACGCTCAACACCTATCTGATGTACCACGAGGAGCTCGAGAGCCTGGCCAAGTTCATCCCCGGCCTGCAACGCGCGCGCTTCTGGATGAGCTTCTCGGATAACTACCTCAAGCACCTGGAGGTGCTCAAGAATGTGGGCATGACGCGGATTGACCCGGTGATGTATCAGGGCCGCGAGATTGTTCCCATTCAGTTCCTCAAGGCGCTGCTGCCCGACCCGGCCACCCTCGGTCCGGTCACCAAGGGCAAGACCTGCATCGGCTGCCAGGTGCGCGGGTTGGACTTCGAGGGCAAGCCCAAGACGGTCTATGTCTACAACATCTGCGACCACCAGGAATGCTACAAGGAGGTCAAGTCCCAGGCCATCAGCTACACCACCGGCGTGCCGGCGATGATCGGCGCGAAGATGATGCTCACCGGCAAGTGGCGCGGCACGGGCGTCTTCAATATGGAACAGTTCGACCCCGATCCCTTTATGGAGGACCTCGGCAAGTACGGTCTGCCTTGGAAGGTGATCGAGGGCGAAGTCTTCCACCGAGCCTAAGATGGAAGCGCTTCTGGCGGCAAAGGCGGCCGCGCGCACGATCGGGCAACTGCCCGATCGTGACCGGCGCATCCTCTTGGAAGAGATGACCGCGGACCTGCGGCGCTCGGCCAACAAGATTCTCAAGGCGAACGAAGCGGATGTGGCGGCAATGGCACCGGCCGATCCGCGGCGGGATCGCCTGCTCTTCACAATCGATCGGTTGGCTGATGCTGCCCTCGATGTGCGGACCGTCTCGCGTCTGCCCGATGTGTTGTGGGAGGTGTTGGAGGCGCGCACGCGCCCTGGCGGTCTGAGTTTTCGGCGCGTGCGCGTGCCGTTGGGCGTGGTGGGGTGCATCTACGAGGCGCGGCCAAACGTCACGGTGGATGTGGCTACGCTCTGTCTGCGGACCGGGAATGTGGCCGTGCTCAAGGGGGGCAAGGAGGCGGCGCGGACGAATGAGGTGCTCGTGCAGGTGATGCGCCGGGCGCTACGCAAGGCGAAGTTGCCCGAAGCGGCCATCACGCTTTTGCCGCCGACGCACGAGGCCGCCGAGGCGCTGATGAAGGCCGAGGGGCTGGTGGATGTGCTCATTCCGCGGGGGAGTGCCGGGCTTATCCGCGCGGTGCGCGAGCAGGCGTTGGTGCCGGTCATCGAGACGGGCGCCGGGGTCTGCCACATCTACCTGCACGAAGATGCGGACCTCACCATTGCCACGCGGGTGGTGGCCAATGCGAAGATGCGCCGGGTGTCGGTGTGCAATGCGCTCGACTGCCTGTTGGTGCACCGCTCGCTCGTTGGGAAGGCGTTGGATCGGGTGCTCGCGCCCTGCCGCGAGCGGGGGGTGGAGATTCACACCGAGCCGGAGAACTGGGGGCGCGAGTGGCTCTCGATGGCAATGTCGGTGCGGGTGGTTGATTCGCTCGACGAGGCGCTCGAGCACATCGCGCGCTTTGGGTCGGGCCACAGCGAAGCGATTGTCACGCGCAGCCGCGAGGCGGCCCGGCGCTTTCAACGGGAGGTCGATGCCGCGTGCGTCTATGTGAACACGCCCACCTCCTTTACCGATGGCGCGGAGTTTGGCTTGGGGGCCGAAGTGGGGATTTCTACCCAGAAGTTGCACGCGCGCGGGCCGATGGGTCTAACCGCGCTCACCACGAGCAAGTGGCTCATTGAGAGCTATGGCGCTGTGAGGCCGGAATGATGATTGAGCAATCCCCCGAAGCCCTGCGGCAAGCCAAGCGCGCAATTCGCGCGCAGATGCGCCAGTTGCGCGCGGCTATTTCCAAGAATGACCGCTTTCTGGCCGGCAAGCAGGCCGCCGAGATGCTGCTCGATCCGCGCGGGTTGGCCTTGGTGCCGCGCTTTCGCGTCTTTGCTTCCTACTTGAGCACCGAAGAAGAGTTCCCAACCGAGGAGCTGCATCTGGCGCTCTTCCAGGTGGGGGCTATGGTGGCCGTGCCGCGCTTCTCGCAGCGGTTGCAGGATTACCATTGGGCACCCTTGCCGCCGGGTGCGCCGTTGCGGCAGGGGCCGCACGGCATTTGGGAGCCGGCCGAGCCGCTGCGCGTGAGTCGCGCCGAGATGGAGGTGGTGTTGGTGCCGGGCGTGGCCTTTGATACGCGCGGCGGACGGATTGGGTATGGCGCGGGAATCTACGACCGGCTCTTGGCGCAATTGCGCCCTGGGGTCCTGCGGGTGGGCGTGGCCTACAATTGCCAGGTGCTGCGCGAGCCGCTTCCGCAGGAGGCGCACGATCGGCTGATGGATTACATCGTCACCGAGGACCACTGGATTGATTGCCGCCGCGCACGGAATGTTTGCCGCCCGGCCTATGGCACGATGCCAACGCCAATGGTCAAGTGAGATGGCTTCGTCCGCCTTTTCATTGCAATTCCTAGGCACCGGCACCTCGGTGGGGGTGCCGATGATTGGCTGCGCCTGTCCGGTCTGCACCAGTGCCGATCCGCGCGACCGCCGCCGCCGCGCCTGCGCCTATGTTCGCCTGGGCGAGAAAGCCCTCTTGCTCGATGCCGGGCCGGACCTGCGCGAGGCGTGCTTGCAGTGGCGCGTGGCGCGGGTCGATGCCGTCTTCATCACGCATCTTCATGCCGACCATATCTTCGGCTTCGACGATATTCGCCGCTTCAACACCCTGCAGGGTAACCAGGTCATCTCCTGCTATGCCGGGCCCGAGACGCTTGAGGGGATGCGCCGAATCTTCCCCTATATCTCTAGCCGCCCGAACGCCCAGGGGCTCTATCGGCCGCTGATTGACTTTGTGCCCGTGCAGGGGCCCTTCGAGGCCTTGGGCGCGCAGTTCACCCCCTTGCGCGTGGTGCACGGTAACCTCGAGACATTGGGGCTGCGCATCGACTTCGCCGGCCGCTCCCTGGCCTACCTGCCCGATGTCCATGAGCTGCCCGAGGAGACGCTTGCGCAGATGCAGGGGCTGGACCTGTTGGTGCTTAACCTGTTGCGTCTGCGGCCGCACCCCACCCATCTCACGCTGGAGAAGGCGGTGGATTACGCTCGGCGCATCGCCCCTCGCCAGACCTTCTTCACCCACCTCTCGCACGACCTGCTACATGCCGACTTCGCGCCGCGCCTTCCGCCCGGGATGGCCATCGCTTGGGACGGGCTCACCTGGGAACTGAAGTAAAACGAATTGGGCGCGGCGAAGGCCGCGCCCAATCTGTTTAATCGCCAGCGGCGGGGACTTACTCCGCGTAGCCGTTGGGGTTCATCGACTGCCACTTCCAGGAGGAGGCGCACATGTCATCGAGCGTGTGCGTGGCGGTCCAGCCGAGGAGCTCCTTGGCGTAGGCGGGGTCGGCGTAGCACTCGGGGGCATCGCCCGGGCGGCGGGGAGCGATCTCGTAGGGGATTTCCTTGCCGCAGGCCTTGGAGAAGGCGTGGATCATGTCGAGGACCGAGTAGCCAGTGCCGGTGCCGAGGTTGACGGTGTAGAGCTTGCCGGGGGTCTGCTCAAGCTTTTTGAGGGCCGCGAGGTGGCCGCGGGCCAGGTCGACCACGTGGATGTAGTCGCGCACGCCGGTGCCGTCCTTGGTGGGATAGTCGTCGCCGAAGACGCGGACCTTGGGCAGGCGACCAACGGCGACCTGGGCGATGTAGGGCATCAGGTTGTTGGGGATGCCGTTGGGGTTCTCGCCGATGCGGCCGGAGGGGTGGGCGCCGACGGGGTTGAAGTAGCGCAGGAGCATCACGCCCAGGTCGGGCTCGGCGGCCTTGACATCGCTCAGGACGCGCTCGAGGAAGAGCTTGGTGGCGCCGTAGGGGTTGAGGGCGCCGGTGGAGCAGCTCTCATCAAGCGGGACCTTCTCGGGCATGCCGTAGACGGTGGCCGAAGAGGAGAAGACGATGTTGCGGCAGCCATATTCCTTCATCAGCTTGAGGAGGTTGAAGGTGCCGGTCATATTGTTGTGGTAGTAGAAGAGGGGCTTGGCGACCGATTCACCCACGGCCTTGAGGCCGGCAAAGTGGATGACCGCATCGTAGTGGGCCTTCTTGAAGACCTCTTCGAGCGCCTCGTAGTCCAACAGGTCCACCTTGTAGAAGTGGGGGGTGCGGCCGGCGAGTTCGGCTCCGCGCTTGACGGCCTCTTCCTGAGAGTTGTAGAGGTTGTCGACGATGGTCACTTCGTATCCGGCCTGTTGGAGCTCGATGACGGTGTGGGTTCCGATATATCCGGCGCCGCCGGTGACGAGGATGTGCATGGATTGATCCTTTCTTTCGTGTTTAAGCACTTACCATTCAGCTGTGAAACTGACAGAACTTTCCCCCGGCTTGAGCGGGGTTGCCAGGAGGGGCTCTCCGGCATAAAGGTGGGCAATGTCCGCAGCCAACGTTTCCCAATTAGGATAGCGCAGTGTGCGGTCTTTGGCAAGCATGCGGTTGAGCATCAGCGCGAGGGCGCGCGGAATCTCGGGCATCAGGACGCGCGGATCGCGGGCGAAGTTCGGGCCAATGTGCGCATCAACCACCTGCTGATCGGTCTTGCCGGGGAAGAGGATATGGCCGGTGAGGAGGTGATAGAGCGTGGCGCCGAGGGAGTAGATGTCCGCGCGACAGTCAAGGTCGGGCAAGTCGTAAATCTGGTCCGGGCTCATATAGGCCGGCGTGCCCATAATCTCGCCGGCACTATCGGCTGCCCCTTCCTTCGCAGCGGTGAGCACCGAGCGCGAGATGCCCAGATCCATCACCTTGACGGTGCCATCGGTGTCGACCATCAAGTTGTCGGGCTTGAGGTCGCAATGGACCACGCGGAAGCGTTGCCAGGCGTACTGCAGCGCATCGGTCACCGATTCCAGGATGATGAGCCCGTCATCGACATCCAGGTGGCCCTTACGGGCGAGATAAGAGGCAAAGGTGTAGCCGCGCACCCACTCCATCACAAAGTAGGAGAGCCCGGCCTGCTCGCCGGTGTCGTAGACGCGTACGATGTTGCGGTGCTGGAAGCGCGCGCAGGCTTTGGCTTCATTGTGGAAGCGCTCGACATCTTCGGCCGTGCGCACAAAGGCCTCCTTGAGCACCTTGACGGCCACCTCTCGCCCCGTGGAGAGCTGCCGTGCGCGGTAGACCGTGGCGGTCCCACCCTCGCCAAGCACCGCTTCAAGGGTCAGATTTGGGAAAATATCGGCGGGCGGAAGATCGGCCAAGGGGTTACTCCAAAACGAAGGAGAGCGCCAAAAGCGCGTAACTGGTGGAGAGCGCAGGGTCGCCCTCCCAGAAGCGATTGCTCTCGTTGCGCCAAGCACCATCGGCCTGCTGGCGTGCAATCAGCTCTTGGACCAACGCTTCACGCCAATCCACGGTGGAGCCATCTTCTAGCGGCAATCGGTCGATGGCCGCTGCATTGAGCGCACGGGCTAAGATCTCGTAGTAGAAGTAGAGCCCCTGATTCCCCTGTCCGGCGTTCTCCTTCAGCGTCCAATGCTTTCCCAGCCACTGGCAGGTGGAGCGCACCTTGGGGTCTTCGCGCGAGAGTTGGCAGTGGAGCATCGAGAGGAGCCCCGCATAGGTCATCGACCCGTGCGAACGCAGCGTGGAGACCCCGCCGCGCGGCACTTCGCGGTTGTAGACAAAGCTCCCGGCCTCCTCCCCCTCCTGCGTTTGCATCGAGAGCACATACTTCTTAGCCGCCTCCCAATTGATATCCACCCGCTTCTGTCCCGCCGGACGCGACTCCTCCACATCTTGCGTCAAGCGCATCGCATCCAGCGCGTAGAAGGTGTTGTTGAGGTCGGTATACGCCCTGGGCGAGGATTTGTCGTAACCAAAGCCGCCTTCATGCAGTCCCTCGGTCTCAATCTGGGTGGAGGCAACATAGGCGCGTGCAGCTAGGAGCACCTCTGCGTTCCGCGTCTTTCCGCCGGCTGCGTGGAGCGCGGCCATGCACAAACAGGTGTTGTAGTTGCCCAACCCGCCCCCGCGCCGATCGGGAATCGGCACATAGAGCCCGCCATCGGGCTGCGCACAAGAAAGAATATACGCTTCGGCCTTCGCGGCTGCTTCGCGATTTTCCGGCTGTTGCGCGCGCGCCATCGCCCACAACGCCAAGGCGCTTAATCCCGGAAAACGCTTGTCCGACCAATTTCCCCCGGCTGTCTGTGTTTCGCGTAGGTAGGCAAATCCCCGATCCATTGCCGAACGCACCTGCTCGCGCGTTCCCTCCGTCAGCGCCCAAAGCGGCGCAACCACGGCTAACAGCAAACTCAACAGCAACGATTTCATACCGCAAGTGTAGCACACCCCGCGCGCCGGGGCAAGCACGCTTCGGCCACGCCGGGTCACGCCGGGCCACGCCGGGCTACGCCGGGGGCTGCTCGCCCCCCGTACCCCTCGGGAGCGCGAGGGCCGCACCAGGCTGCGCAGTAGGGATGCGCTCCGCGCCTCCCTGTCAGGGCCGTTGGGGGCCTGGCCCCCAAGCCCCACTCCCTGCCGCGCCCTTTCTTTGCGCTCGGAGCGAGGGGAACAAATAACAGCCAGTCTTAATTGCAATAAGACTGCCTCTTAATAGTTGGTCAAGCGCCTGGCTGAGTTTGGCTTGCGGGCTGGTGCGTATAGATGCCCGGCGTGGCGGAGCTTAGATGAGGAGGTCGAGGGCGGTGCGGCGGGGACCGGGGAGGAGATCGAGGTGAAGGTTGAGGAAGATGCCCAGAAAGCGGCGTAGGCCAAAGATGCCGGGAAAGGGCTCCGGGCGCCCGAAGAGGTCGGTGCGCTGCGAGGCGCGGGCGCGTTCGAGGGTCTGGAAGATGGAGGCTTGCGTGAATTGCACAAAGAGTTCGGGGATCTCTTGGTGGAGCGAGAGGGTGAGGGGCTTGGGCAGACGGCTCGGGCGGTGCTCGCAGCAGAAGTGCCCTTCTTCCACGGAGAAGGTGGCGTGGGGGGAGGGGGCACAGCGCGGGCAGGGGGTGAAGTCTGGCGCCACGCCTAGGAGCTGCAGGAGGTTGCTCTCCAGCCACAGAAGCAGGAGGGGGACTTCGCGTGCGGTGGCAGTGGGAAGTGCGTCCAGGAAGTCTTCCAGCACCTGAAAGAGGGGGGGCGAGGGCAGGCCCGGCCGGGTGGCACGCAGGGTCAAATCGCAGACATACGCCGCGGCGGTCGCCGCACGCCAATGGCACCGCAGCGCTTCGCGCAAGGTCAGCGGCGAACATTCGCGAATATGGTGCGTGCCGCCGGCGCGGCTGTGGGCGTAGAAGACAATCTCGCAGGTGTAGCCCACATCATAGCGCCCCACAAAGCCGCTCTTGGGGCGCTGGGCCCCCTTGATGGGTGTGGTGAGCAGCCCGTACTCTCGGGCGAACCAGGTTACCATTTGAGAGGTTTTGGAGAATGGGCGCACGCATAGGCAGATGGCCTCGTCCTTGAGCAGGACGGCTTGTGGCGCAGGCGTCTCGGTGGTTTCAAGCACGATAGGCTTCCAGCCACGCATAGAAGGCGCGGTCGAGATAATCCGGAGCGAAGGCCGAGGCGTGCGGCAGCAGGAAGCAGCGTGGAGCTTTGCGTAGCGGCCCATCGATGGGGTAGGGCTCTTCTTGCAGGACGTCGAGGAAGGCGGCATAAAGTCTCCGGGCCTCCAGTGCCTGGGCGAGCGCCTCCTCATCCACCGCATTGCCGCGCCCAACGTTGATGAGCACGGCATGGGCGGGCAAGCGCGCAAGGGCGGCGGCGGCGATGAGGTGATTGGTCTCGCGTGTGGCCGGCAGGGCCAGGATGAGCGCATCGGCCTGCGGCAGCAACTGCGGCAGCTCCGGCAGATTGGCGCGGCGCACGCCGTGGATGGTCACGCCCAGGGCCGAGAGTTTGCGCCCAATCGCCTGGCCGATATGGCCATAGCCCAAAATGACCGCGGTGCTGCCGGCGATGGTCGTCCGCCCGGAGGTAAACTCCGGCCACGGCTCGGCCTCCGTGCACAGCCCCAGCCCCGGGAGCAACCCGCGCCGCACGGCCAGGAGCATCCCCACCACGCTCTCGGCCATAATCTCGCCATGGAAGGTGCCGTGGGTCAAGCGGATGCGCTCGGGCAGCCGCGCGCCGAGGAGTTCGCGCCCGGCCGCTGGGGTGGCAATCCACCGGAGGCGGTAGGTGAGCGGCAACCACGCCTCGCTGAAGCGGAAGGTGAGCACATAGGTGGCCTTGGAGAGGTTGCGCACAAAGGCCTCTTGGCTGTCGGCAAAGATGACCTCCAACTCGGGCACTTGGGTCGCCCACCGCGCCACCTGTTCACGCGTGGCTGTGAACTCCGGCACCCCGCGCAGGGCCAGCCAGATAAGCAAAATGGGTTTGGGGGTTGCGTCCATATCGCGCCCTTTCGATTGCAGGCTATCGTTTCCGCCGTTGACGGGTGGAGGGAATGCCAAGGAGATCGCGGTATTTGGCCACGGTCCGGCGAGCTAAGGGAATGCCGCGTGCGGCCATTGCCTCCATAATGGCCTGGTCGGAGAGCGGTGCAGCGGGGTCTTCGGAGGCCACCAGTTCGCGGAGCGCCTGTTTGGCTTGCTGCTCCGAGACGCTCTCGGTTCCGGCAGCGGTCACGGGCAGCGCGCGCGTAAAGAAGGCCTTGAGCGGAATCGGCTTGCGGGCTGTGGCCACGCGGACAGATTTATCTTTGATGGCGCGCGAGATGATGCTCTCGTCATAGCCTACCTCTTGGGCCACTTCGCGCTGGAGGAGCGGCTTGAGGGTGCTGGCTTCGCCGCCGCTGGCCAGGAAGGCGCGTTGATGGTTGAAGATGACCTGCGCCACGCGCCGGAGCGTATCGTTCCGCTCGTGATAGGCATCCACCAGGAGGCGCGCCGAACGTTCCAAATCGCTGATGCAGGCGCGCTCTTCGCGCGTCTTGGCCGCCTCGCGCGCGGCTTCAATGGCCGCTTCGTCCACGCGGAAATGGGGGAAGACGCGCTCATCGCAAGAGGCCTGCCAAGCGCCATCGGCCATCGGCAGTGCCACCACTTCGGGCACCTCCAGATTCTCTTTGGGGGCGAAGGCTCGGCCAGGGAAGGGATTGAGCCCCTTGAGAAAGGCGAGCGCCTCGGCCAATTCCGCTGGCGTGCAGCGCAAGTCTTTGGCCAGGCGCTCGGGCGAGCGATCGAGAAGCGCGTTGAGGTGGTGGCAGAGGCGGAGCTTGAGGGCGCGCTGCGTATCGTAACCCGGCGCTGCTTGCACCTGCAGGGCCAGACACTCGGCCAGTGACCGCGCGCCCACGCCTACGGGGTCGAGCGCTTGCACGGCGGCAATCGCGCGCGGCAAATCCGCTGCTTCGGCGACTTCAGCGCGCCCTTGGCAGAGCTGCCACCAATCGGCCAGCAATGCTTCGGAGGAGGTGCGCAGGTAGCCATCGCTGTCAAGCGCGTCGCAGACCAGGAGCGTGAGGTCGCGCTGCGCACCGGGTTCAAGCGTTTCGAGAACCTGACGCTCCAGATGGCGATAGAGCGTCTCGGGCTCGGTCTGGGAGAGAATGCGCCACTCGTGGCGACGGGCGGCCTCTACGCGGTCGATAAAGTCGGCCTGCTCGCCATACCCCTCGCGCCCCCCCAGCAGATAGTCGGGGTCATCGGCTTCGCCCTCATCGCCGGCAGCGCGCTCGCGCAAGGCATCGAGCGACTCGGCTTCCAGCGCCGGCTCAAACTCCAAGAAGGGATTTTGCTCTGCGCGCTGCCGCATCTCCATCTGCAGCGACTGAATGGGCAGCGGCAACAACTTGAGGCGCTGTTGCGCCTGGATGGAAAGCACCTGCTCCTGAGCCTGCCGCTGCTGCAGCGAGGCGCCCAGATTCAGGCCTGTTGCGAGTTCTGCCAAGAGAGGGGATTCCTAATCTAGAGCAAGGCGTCCTGCCACACCTGCGCCACGCGCTCTGCCGGGCACAACGCCTCGGCGATTGCCCGGGCAAAGTCAGCAAAGGCCCCCGGCCCCGCCCCTGTAATCAAGTTTCCGCTGACCACCGCCGGCGCATCGGTATAGGCCGCTCCCAACGCAGCGATGAAGTCCGCTGCCGGATAACAGGTGGCCTGCCGCCCGGGGGTCAACACCCCGGCTCTCGGCAAGACCAGCGCCGGTGCTGCACAAATGGCGCAAATCCACTTTCCTTGCGCATTGAGCGCGCGCAACCATGCCTCTACCTCCGCCGAGGCCGCCAGGGCCGTTGCCCCACCCATGCCACCCGGGAGAATGACCCCTTCCACGCGCTCAGGGCTCCACGCCCCCGGGAAAGCCCCATCGGCCTGGACGGTGATTCCGTGTGCACCCTGCACCATCGCCCCCTCGGCCAAGGAGGCCGTCTGTACCTCCACCCCTGCGCGGCGCAACAGGTCCAGCGTTCCAAGCGCTTCGATTTCCTCAAATCCGTCTGCCAATAACATCAAGAGCATGGTTCATCCTCCAAAAAAGCCGCAGTTGCGCCCCCAGTATAGCAAAACTTGCCGTCTGCGATGGCGGATGCCAGATAACAGCAGCGGGCACACGGACGCGGATGTATCACAAGGCGGGGCCTATTGCACGCGGATGCGGAAGAGCCGTTGCTTGGCTTCGGCTGCGGGCAGCCGGAGGCGAGCCGTTGAACCGGCGTGTTCTGCGCTCGGGACCACTTCGGCGACATCATCGGTCACGTTTACCAAGCGGAAGGTTGCTTGCGGTGTGAAGGCAACCGGCAGGGGCGAGGCAACCTCCGCCTCTACCTCCAAGGCCCCGTCTTCCCCAATGGCCAGATGCGTCACTTTGAGCTCGGGTTTCGCCACGGCCACCCATCCGGCCTGCGGGGGCGTGTCTGCGCCGGAATCCCAGGTGAGCATACCCAGCCCCATGGCCTCGCGGTTCTGCGGAGTGGTCCAAATGCTGCCGGTTTCCGGCAAGTGCACCGCCGGAAAGACGGGCGAGAGTACCGTGGGCAGTGCTGCCCCGGTCGCCGGTGCCAGCGTGCCCTGCCCGGAGAGCACCAATGCCATCTGCGGCGGCATGCCGGCCGGGAGCTCCAACTCGCCGGTTGCCGGCAACAACCGCCGCACGGGCACGGCGTCTGCCGCCAGCTGATGGAGCTCAAAGAGTGCCTCAGCCTCAACCCCCGCATCGGCCTTAAAGGCCAGTGCTTCATCCAGAAACAATGTTCCGGCGTTAGCCCAGCCATACTGTTCGCTTGCCGACTTCCCACCAAAGACAACCGTCATCATCCCCAATCCAAGCGAGGGCAAGGTGGCCTTGAGTTCGCCATTGAGATAGAGCTCGCACGCCTCGGCCGTCAGTTTGAGCGCCACATGGTGCCAGGTGGCGAGCGGCACGGCCACGGCCCCCACGCGCGTGCCCTCCAGGTCGAGCGTCCACCCCAGGTCCAACCGGCGTTGCAAGGAGAGCGTACCGGCCGGACCCTGAATGGCCGCTACCACGCCGCGGTTTTCATCGTTCTCAAAGCCGGATTCGTGGCGCACATGGAAGGTTAGCCAGCAGGGCTCTCCCCCGGCCGCGAAGGTGCGGATAATTGGCGACCCCTTTGAGGTGGGCGCGAGGGCGTAGCCCTTGACAGCCACCGTGGCGCTGCCGCTCTCAAAGGCTTCACGCATCAGGGCGGGGTCGACGAGCGGCACGGGGGCGGCCTCGCTGGCGGTCGCTTCTCGCCAGTTCGCCACAAAGCGCAGCCCTTGCCATGCCGAGGTCACGAGTTCCGAACCTGCCACAGCGCTTCCATCCGCATGCGTCCAGCCCACGAAGACCTGCCCCGCGCGCGCCATCGCCGGGGCCACTTCGTCTAGACGCATCCCGCACAGTCCGCTCCGCGCCTCGGCCGTCTCCCCATCCACAAAGGTCATCTGCACCGGCGCTATCGCCGCAGCCGGACGGTCACGCAACGGACTCAACGCCGGGTCGCCAAAGTAGGTGGTCCCCACGAAGAGCGAGCGCTCATCGTAACTTCCTTCGCGCTTCGCGCGCTCGATGAAGCCGAGTTTGTGCTCCTGAAAGCATTCGCCCAGGCATTTGCCACCTTGCGCCCAGCGTTCCGCGAAGGCCGCTAGGTATTCATAGGATTTGCCGCCAATGCCGCCAATGCCATCGGTTCGCCAGCCCTCGCGCGTGGAGGCGATGTAGACCAAGCCGCCGCTCTCCTCCCCGCCGAGCAGGGTGTGCTCGGCCAAGGCATAGCACTGCCATGTGCCATCAAAAGCCCCGGCATCCGGCAGGGCCATCCCGGTGTCTTGGCCCGCATGAGCGAGGGAGCGCTCATCGAATTGCGCGGTATTGCAGCCCACGGTGTAGACGATGCCCCAGGCGTTGCCGGGTTGCGATGAGGCTAGCGGCGTCAGACGCCCCACGCCGGCGGGCAGCCCGTGTGAGGAGATGGCCACGAACTCCGGCCGCTGGGCGAGATAGCGATTGAAGTCCGCCGGGCGGTCAATGGAGAGCGCTGAGGTAAAGCTCGTACGCGTCTCGGGGTCGCCACACGCATTGGGGAAACAGAGGTCGAGCGTAGCTGCCGGGCGCGCGGGCAGAATCCGCGAGAGGACGATATTACGCAGCCACAACTCTGAATCGCTGGCTCCGGCCGGGTGACCGACCTCCCCAATCCACGGATAGCCATCTGTGCGCGTGCTATCGGCCTTGCTCCAATCGGCAATCGTGGTGGCCGACATGGCCAACCCGTTCAGCAGCACATGGTCTTCCTTCAGCGCCGCCGGCGAGGTGGGGCACCCATAGCGTTGCAACCGGCGAACATAGCGCTTAACCGAGGCCACATCCACTGCCGGAATGCGCCCCACGGCCACCTCCGCCGTTAAGTCGAGCCCCGCCACGCTGGGGTAGCCGCAAAATCCCGTCTCCGTCTGCGGCCAAGGCTCCCCCTCCAGGCAGGCGTAATACCAATCCGAGGGCGTTCCCTGTTGTGCTGTCCATTGATTGGCAATGCCCGTAACAGGCGTCCATACGCGCACCGGCGGAATCTCCTGGGCTCGGCCCCCCAGCACCACAAATTGCGTCCCCGCCGTCTGGTAAGCGGATTGAATCGCGCCACGAATCCGCTCCTCCAGCCGCGTCTCTGTCCGCTCACGGTTGATGTCCTCCAGCGTGAGAATGCGCGTTCGCAATCCACCGCCCTCGGGCGAGGCGCGAAAGGCGGCCAAGGCTTCAAAGCCCTCCCGCAGCGCCTCGGTTGTTACAATGAGATACTGCGCCTCCCCCGCCGTCCCTTCAACGGCCCGCGCAGACTGCGCGCCCAAAAGGAGCCCCGCGAGCAATCCCCAGATTGCCGCCATCTTTCCCCGTTGCCACGCCAATAAGAACCAAAACATAGCGCGCATTATATCGGCCCAGCCCCCGCCAGGTCAACCTCGCTTGCGCACTTTACAAGCCTCGGGGCGGGTTAGAAGCGGCAGAGGGGGCGTAATAGGGGGCGACAACGATGGGCCAGGAGCCAAAGTCGAAGGCGCCAAGAGCGGGGCCAGGGGATGGCGGCGCCCAATAAGCGTTTTGCAAAGTCAATCATAACGGACTCTCTCACTTGGCCTGGATGGCAAAAATAATTGCGCAAGGCCACGCGCGCCATCCACTTGCCCGGGCGCAACAACGCCTTCAAGTAGGCGCCACGTACACACGCGTGGTGTCTCGGTTCATAGGGCAATGGCCTCCTGGCGGACCTGGGTGCCAAAGACATCATCCTTGAGCACGGCGGAGGAGACGACATCAACGCGCGTGCCGAGCAGCTCGCCGAGTTCTGCCTCTAGACGGACATGATCGAAGAGCGTCGCCCCCGGTGCGAAGGTGGCCAGGAAGTCGACATCGCTCGCTGCGCTCGCTTCGCCGCGCGCATGGGAGCCAAAGAGCGCCAACGACTCGGCACGATTGGCCTTGGCAATGCGAAGAATCGCTTGCCTAACGGCCTTGAATTGCTCGGTCATCTCTTTCATCTTAACGCTCCTAACACCGTGACAATAGCAAAACATTGTGGGTACACCAAACCAAAAGATATGCCGCTTAAGGCTGGTTTGGGCGGGTTATTCGAGGGCGCGTGGAGGCGGTCGCGATAGAAGCGCTCGGTGAAGTGTTCGGTTGCGGGGCGGATGAAGTCTCGCGCATCGCACCAGACGGAGGGTTATTCCTGCGTGAGGTGGCCTTGTTGGAGGAGTGCTGTCTCACCCAATGCGATTTCGCCAACGAAGTCCTCTGAGACGGTTAACGTCACGGTGGCGAAGGCGATGAGGCGTCGCCAAGGTTCGGGATTGGCCGCGTTGGTGGGGATGCTTGGAGGCAACAATTTGGGTGATTGGCATTTACGCTCCTGCGTTCCGGAGAGGAGGATGGAAAAGCGTTGAGGCGTGGCGATCGTCACTGGCCAGCGGTCGCGCTCGGTGTCGCCGATGGCAAATCGTGCCTCCGTGGCCGTCAGATGAAAGGTGCGTGGCAAGGCGTAAGTATCCTCGGTGCGAAGCGTGAGCGTGCCTGATTGCACCGTTGCCACGAGGGGGAGTTCACGCCATGTGGAGTAATTGACCCCAGTCCACCGCAAGCGCTAGCTTCGATTTGCCATAGCTTCAATCGCAAAGGGCGCCCCCGCTTCACGCGAAAGCACCACCACGCTCGCGTTGATTGGAAGCAATGCAGCATCCAATATAACCGACCCCAAGGGAATCAAGCCGTAGAGCGAGGTGTAGCTGATGGCAAGTTCCCAGGCGGAAAGGCGGTCCTGCTTATCTGCGTAAAGCGCTTCCTCGTTCAGTAGAATCTGATAGAGTCCAAGATTGGAAGGTTGGGGACGGTGTATTGCCGCAACGCGGCAGCGCCGTGAAACATCAAGCACCCTGCGTTCCAATAGGAGAGCAGGCATAAGGCAATGCAGCTGATGCTCTTGCGCATCGGTTAGAAGGGGAGGAAGGCGTCGAAGTCGTGGAGGCGGCAGGTGGCGGCGCCCAGGCGGCGGGCTTCGGCGCAGAAGTCGTTGTCATCGGAGACGAGGAGGCGCGGAAGCTCGGGGGAACTCTCGCGGAAGAAGGAGAGTTGGTCGAGGATATACCGGTCGGCGCGGTGGTCGCCCTCGCCTCCAGAGTAGTGAACGGTGACATTCTGCGCGCGGGAGAAGTCCGAGCGGGTGCCGCCATCCCAGACGAGGTGGGCGTGGAGGAGGGGAAGGTTGTTGAGGAGGCGGACGATGTCGCCTTCGAGGGCTTTGCGGGCATCCTCGTGGGTGACGGCGGTGCCGCGGCGCTGCTTGTAGCGCGAGAGGCCGTTGAGGATGTTGTGCGCGTCGAGAAAGAGGAGGAGGGGCTGTTGACCGCGCAGGGCGCTGGCCAAGAGGACGTTGCGCTGCTCGATGGGATTGGGGGTGGCCTGGGCGTCCTTATCGTGCAGGGCGCCGTCGAGGGTGGGGGCGTTGGCGCGCTGCCGGAGGCGGGCGCGGAGGGTGCTGGCGGTGGCGTGGGGGAGGAGGTCGAGGCGCTCGGCGAGGGTCAGGAGGTCGGCCGTGTCGCTGAGGGTTTTGGGGGTGAGCGCATCGATGCGCGCTTGGAGTTCGCCGGCGAGGGGCGTTTCGGGCTCGGGGAGCTGAAGGGTGGCGCGCAACGCGCGGCAGGCGGCCTCGAGTTCATTGCGGCAGGCGATGAGCTCGGGGGCGGGATTGAGGGCGCCGGCGAGGGCTTGGGTGGCATCGCTTAGCGCGAGCTCGAGGGCTTCGAGGCGGGCGTGGAGGTCGGCGCGGCGGGCGCTTGCGCGGTCGAGCAACGCCTGTTGGGCCAGGGCCTTTTGGGTGCGCGCCAGGAGGTCCTCGGTACCGGGCTCGGCGAGCTTGGCCTCGGCGGCCTGGGCCGGTTCGAGCCAGGGGCGGAGGGCTTCGATGCGCCGAGCGGAGGCGAGGGCGCGGGCGCGCGCTTCGAGTTCGGCGCGGGTGCGCTCAAGTTCGCGCGTTAGGGCGTCAATCTTCTTCTGGCGCTCATCGATATTAAATTGCAGGGTGGCGATGCGACTTTTGACTTCGCGGCCTTCGGCGAGGTGCTTCTCCTCAAGCTCCCGACGGTCGCGCCGGGCCTTTTTCTCAACCTCCTCGAGTTGCTTACGCACCTCGGCCAGGGCTTCGCGCCCGGCGGCCGAGGTGGGCGCGGCGGCCCCGAGCTCCACGATGGGGGAAAAGGCCTGGGCCAGGAGGTCGCGGGCCGTCTCGGGCGAGGGGATCTCGGCGGCGGTGGAAGCCAGGCGCGGCTCGACTTTGGCGCGTACGTCTTCGCGCGGATCCATTAGCAACCCCAGGAGAAAGGGCGCCTTGCCGAAGAAGGCCATCAATTGGGCTGCTCGCTCCTCCAACACTTCGCGCGAGAGCATCGCCAGCAGGCGCGCAACCGGGGCGTGGGAGCGCAGGAGCGCGGCGAGGTCGGCATTATAGGTGAGCAGACGTGGCCCCAGGGCGTTGGCGACCAAGGTGCAGAGCATCTTGGCGTTGCCGGCCCGGTAGCCGCCGCCCAGGAGCTGGTTGCGGCGGGCGAAGGTCTCGAGGGCTTTGAGCGGCAGATGGGCGAGGAGTTCCTCGAAAGCGTGACGGAGGTCGGTCAGGGTCAGGGCAGGTTCTTGCATTAGAGCGGTCTCCGGATGAGGATGCCGAGGGTCAGGGCACTAAAGAGCACGGTGAGGAAGCCGCCCAGGAGCCAGGGGCGGGCGTGCGAGCGATAGCGCGCAAAGATGCGCCGCTCCACGCGGGTGGTCTCCAGCTCCGAAATCTGGCGCAGGAAGGCCTCCAATTGCTGAGGCGAGCGGCAGTTGGCGTAGAGGCCGCCGGTGGTCTTGGCAATCTCTTGGAGCGTGGTTTCGTCGAGCACGGTGCGCACATCGAAGAGCCCGGTGTTACCAAAGACATCTCGCCCGCGCACCTTGGCCACGCCCGTGGAGCCTGCGCCGATGGTGTAGACGCGCACGCCGAGGGTCTTGGCGGCTTCGGCGGCTTCGGTCGGGGTCACCGCGCCGGCGTTGCTCTCCCCATCGGAGAGGAGGATGACCACCTTGGTCTTGGGCTCGGCATCCTTCAAGCGCAAGAGGCAGACCGAGAGACCATCGCCAATCGCCGTCATCAATTCATCGTCCGTGGCAAAGCGGTCGTCATGCTCGCCGGGGATTTCTACGCCTTCGAGGGTGTGCAGGAGGGCGCGGTGGTCGGCCGTGAGGGGCGAGCGCACGTTGGCATAGCCGCCAAAGGTGACCAAGCCAATCAGATCTTCCTCGCGCTCCTCAACGAACTGCCGGAAGAGGCGCTTGACCACGTCCAGGCGCGTGGCATCGTTGCGCCCTTCACTCAAGTCCAGCGCGCGCATTGAGCCGGAGATGTCCACCGCCATCATCACCGCCAGCGCGTCGGCCGACTGCACCTCCCGCGCCAGCTGCGTCCGCGGTCCGGCCGCCCCGATAATGAGGCTCGCCAG
Organism: Candidatus Spyradenecus sp.; assembly: GCA_051884775.1. Taxonomy (GTDB): domain Bacteria; phylum Verrucomicrobiota; class Kiritimatiellia; order RFP12; family DVOR01; genus Spyradenecus. The sequence continues at coordinate 35,224 of JBJEVY010000117.1, forward strand.
CCCCAGACACGCCACCCAGGGCAGCAGACGGCACGCCCATTGCCGCCACGTGGGGCGCTGCGCGCCAAAGCGCGTCGAGGCCGAGGCAAAGACCGCCCCCGGCGTGCGCGCCCGGCGCAACATCCGCCAGCAGCTCCACCCCCAAGGCAGAAAGAGCAAGAAGGCCCACGGGAACGCAAACATCGTCAGCCCCTCCCGCTTGTGCTAACCCCGCACGGCCGCAAGGGCCTCGGCCGCGTTCTGGAAGAGGGCCTTGAGCGCCTGATAGGCCAGCGCCTCGGGGTTGTCGGGGTTAATCCGCCGGTCGCCAGCCAACATCGGCAGGGAGGTCTTGGCAAGCAACTCGGCCGCGTCATCGGAACTCGGCCGGCGGCGGGTCTCCACATCGCGCACCACCACGGGTTCAACGTGGAGCGCAAGCCGCTCCAGGGCCACCTCCACCTCAATGCCCATCACCACCGCCCGCGTGCCCACCTTCACCTGCCGCGCATAACGGAAGATACGGCCATCGACCAATGTCAGCCCTCCGTCCACGCCCCCCGCGCGCAGCTTCGCCTCCAGCCGCCGTGCAAAGGCCTCAGACTCCGCCTGCAACTCCGTGCGGAACTGCAAGAGCGATTCAATCTTCTCGCGGTTGCGGTCATAGAACTTCAGCGCGTCAGTCAAATCCTTCATTGCTTCGCCTCCTCCAGCCAGGCGCGCCACGGCCCCCAGCCAATCCAAAAACGGTTGCGCCCACGCGCGGTCCAAGCGCTCCAGCGCGCTCGGCAAAAAGCGCTTCACCTGCGCCACAAAAGCCCCATAGGCCGCCGCGTGCTCACCCGCCGCCGCGCTCTCCGCGCCCCACCGAATCACCGCGTTATAGCGTTTGTACTCATCGCTCGGACAATCGGCCGCCCCCAAAGCGCTTCCTGCCGGCAAAATCCACAACCGCGAGAGGCGCGTCTCCACCCGCAACGCCCCGCCCAGGCGCGTACACGCCACCACCTGCCGCGGCCGCCCCTCCGTCTCGCCCTTCACCGAGCGCAAAAGCGCCCCGAGCACCAGGTCGCCCAGACCATGTGCCGCGCGTGTATCAATAAAGAAACGCAAGGGCCCCCAGACCACCTCCGCGCCATCCCCGGCCAATTCCAAGAGCGTCCGCTGCGGCGCCCGCCACCGGAGCGCACCAAAGCCCGCCATCACCTGATCCAACTTTGCCTGTGTAAGCATAACGCCATCAGTATAGCACAAACCCACACCGCCCGCGTGGCCTTGCGGTGCGTAGAGAGGCTTGGTTGGAGGCGTTAGGGGCGATGGCGCCATAAAGCGTCACCCGTTTGGCGCACAGGGATGAACTGAATCGATGAGGGGAAGCGTGAGCGCGCAGAAAACAGTGGTGGGCGGTGACGGACTCGAACCGCCGACAGCCTGAGTGTAAATCAGGAACTCTAACCAACTGAGTTAACCGCCCAATGGAGTGCGGTAGGAGAAAATGGTGCCGGGGGAGGGACTCGAACCCTCACGCTTTAGGGGCGGCAGATTTTGAGTCTGCTGTGTCTGCCATTTCACCACCCCGGCTAAAGGATGGAGCGGGTGAAGGGAATCGAACCCTCGTAGCCAGCTTGGAAGGCTGGAGCTCTGCCATTGAGCTACACCCGCGCTCCGGTAAGATCTACCGTGGCGCACGGGGCCGAATGATAGCAGACCCCCGAGCCGAAAGTCAATACTTTTTCGCAAAAAACTTCATTTTGCGGCGGCGGGGAGCTCTTCGCCGTGGCGTTTAGGGGGTGCGGGAGGCCGCGAGCTCAAGCATTGCGGAGGTGATGCGCGAGAGTTGCTCGGGGGTAATGATGTAGGGCGGCATCGCGTAGAGCAGGCGGCCGAAGGGGCGGAGCCAGACGCCGCGTTCAACGAGGAAGCGCTGCGCGCTGGCCATTTCCAGGGGCTTCTTGAGCTCGATAACGCCAATGGCGCCTAGGCAGCGGACATCGGCAACGGCCGGTAACGCGCGTGCGGGTTCGAGTTCGCGCTTGAGCTGGGCTTCAATGCGCGCGAGGGTCTCCTGCCACGGTTGGGCGAGGAGCAGATCGATGGAGGCGCAGGCGATGGCGCAGGCCAGGGGGTTGGCCATAAAGGTGGGGCCGTGCATAAAGCACTGGGCCGCGCCGGAACAGACCTGCTCGGCCACGCGGTCGGTAGCGAGCACGGCCGAGAAGGTCATCATCCCGCCGGTGATGGCCTTGCCGATGCACATAATGTCGGGCTGGACCTGGGCGTGCTCCCAGGCGAAGAGCTTGCCGGTGCGGCCGAAGCCGGTGGCAATTTCATCGAAAATGAGGAGGATGCCCGCTTCGTCGCAGGCGCGGCGGAGGCAGCGGAGGTATTCGGGGTGGTAGAAGCGCATGCCGCCTGCGCCCTGGACGATGGGCTCGAGGATGACGGCGGCGAGGGTGGCGCGGTGCTCGGCGATAAGGCGGGCCATCGGGGCGAAGTCCGCCGGGTCCCACGCCTCGCCGAAGCGGACTTGCGGGGCGGGGGCGAAGAGACGGCGAGGCAGTGCGCTGCCGAAGAGGCTGTGCATCCCGGTGACCGGGTCGCAGACGCTCATTGCGTTCCAGGTGTCGCCGTGATAGCCGGAGCGGATGGTGAGGAAGTCGCTCTTGGCCGGGTTGAACTGGATGGCCATCTTGAGGGCGACTTCAACGGCCACCGAGCCGCTATCGGCATAAAAGATCTTCGTGAGGGTGGGGGGGACGATGCGCAAGAGGCGCTGCCCCAGGTCGATGGCCGGCTGATGGGTAAGCCCGCCGAACATTACGTGGCTCATCGTGCGCAACTGCGCTTCGCCGGCGGCGATAAGCGCGGGGTGCGAGTAGCCGTGGATGGCGCACCACCACGAGCTCATCCCCTCCACGAGGCGACGGCCGTCGGCGAGCTCGATTTCGCAACCCTCCGCGCGGCGGACCTTGTAGGTGGGGAGGGGGTTGTTGAGGGAGGTGTAGGGGTGCCAGAGGTGGTCGCGGTCGAAGGGATCGAGCAAGGCCGCGGGCAGAGGAGTGTTTGCCATAGGTGCGAAGCGCGTGGTTAGGCCTGCGCGAGGTAGGCGTGGACCTGATCGAGGGCGCGGGCGATGACCTTGTCCATGTCGTAGTAGCGGTACTCGCCGAGGCGGCCGCCGAAGATGACATTCGGGCAGGCGGCGGCATCGGCCTGGTACTTGGCCAGAAGTTCGGCCGAAGCGGCGGTGTTGACGGGATAGTAAGGGATGTCGCCCAACTTCCAATCGGCGGGGAACTCGCGGCAGATGATGGTCTTCTCGCTCTGGTGGACGGCTTCGCGCTCGGGGTGGAAGTGCTTGAACTCGTGGATGCGCGTGTAGGGGACGGAGGCATCGGCGTAGTTCATCACGGTGCAACCCTGCCAATCGCGTACGGGCTTGGTCTCCCACTCAAAGCGCAGGCCGCGCCAGGGGAGGGCACCGTAGCGGTAGTTGAAGTAGGCATCGAGGGGGCCGCTGTAGAAGACGGGGAGCTCGGCGGGGAAGGCCTCGCGCTGGGCCAGGTAGTCGGTGTTGTAGCGGACGGTGATGGCCGGGTGGTCGAGGAGGTTGGCGAAGAGGGCGAAGTAGCCCTCGCGCGGGACACCCTGATGGGGGTCATTGAAGTAGCCGATGTCGTAGTTCGCGCGCACAGGCAGACGGCGGATGATGAAGCTGGGCAGGTCCTTGGGGTCGGTGTTCCACTGCTTCTGGGTGTAGCCCTTGATAAAGGCCTCGTAGAGCGGGCGGCCGATGAGCGAGATGGCCTGCTCCTCGAGGTTGCGCGGCTCGCCAGTCAGCCCGGCCTTGGCCACTTCGCCGGCGATGAAGCCAGGCACATCGGCCGGCTTGAGGTTGGTGCCGTAGAAGGCATTGATGAGCGCTAGGCCCAGGGGCATAAAGTAGACCTTGCCATCGTGCTCGGTGAGGACGCGGTGGCGGTAGTCGGTGAAGGAGACAAAGCGCCTGGCGTAGGCCCAGACGCGCTCGTCGGAGGTGTGGAAGATGTGCGCGCCGTAGCAGTGGCACTCGATGCCCGTCTTCGGATCAATCTGGCTGCGGGCGTTGCCGCCGGGCAGACTGCGCGCTTCCAGGACCAGGACGCGGTTTCCGGCCTCGGCCAACTCGCGTGCCACCACGCAACCCCACAACCCTGCGCCGACCACCAGCGCATCGAACTCAGCAGTTTCTTTGGACATAACGCTCTCCTTGGTTGCTCGTGTGCGTTTAACGAATCCTGCCCCAGCGCGGGGAGGTGAAGGGCCAGTGGACGAACGAGGCCGGCCCGAGCAAGTTTTTGGCCGGCACGGTTCCCCAATAGCGACTGTCGAGGCTGTTACCCGAGTTGTCCCCCAGCGCCACATACTCGCCTGGCTTGAGGCTGAAGCGCGCGTAGGGCTCGGGGTAGCCCGGAGCCGGCAGTGCGGGCTGGTAGCCCAAGTAGCGGGGTGCGCCGGTCCACGGCTGACAGTGCTCGGCAATCTCGCTCAAGCGCAATGGGCGCTTCTGCGCCTGGCCGTTAATCCACAGGTGCGTATCCCCCGCGCGCAACTCCACCTCGTCGCCCGGCCGCCCGCACAAGCGCTTGATGTAGTGTTGGTTCTGCGGCAGCGCGGGGATGCCCTGCGTGGCAAAGACAATCGTCTCGCCCAAGCGCGGGTGGCGGAAGTTCCAGAGCCAGCGGTTGACAAAGAGGAAGTCGCCACTGCGCACATAGCCACCCCAGAGGCGCTGCCCTAGGCGTACCTGCCAACGTTGCGGTTCGAGCTTTCGGCGGATGGCCTCCATTGCTGCTTCGGGCACCTCCAGGGGCGTGTTGCCATTCAATAGAAGCGTGTTCCAGCCTGGCTGGGAACTGGGCCGTACAGCCGAGATTACCCCGCCCACCGGCGCAACCACCTCTACATAGCGCTCGCCGGTGACGAGCCACTTGAAGAAGCGCCCGGGCTGGCGGTCCCACCCCGTCGGCGTGGCGGCCTCTTCCACGTGAATGCCGTAGAGCGTCGGCTGCATCGACCCGGTGGGGATCTGGAAGGGCTCGTAGTAGTAGGCCCGGAAGCAGAAGGCCACCGCCAGGGATGAGACCAAAATGTCGAACCACTCGGCAGCCACGCCCCAACGGTTCTTGGGCGTGATGTCCGTCAAATCTTGCTGGACCGAGGCCACAAGCGCCGGCAAATCCTCGGTTTCACCACAACGAATTGCTTGCTTGAGGTCCTTGAGCCGCTCTTCAAGTGCCGCGCGCTCACCTTCGGGCAGGATGTCCTCCACCAAGCGGAAGTCATTGCGCATGGCCTTGAGGGTCTTACGCGCCTTGCGTAGCACCCAGAACTCACGCCGCCAAAAGCGGATGTCAAACCCCATCTGTCGCTCCTTCCAAGTTACCGGAAAGCAAGTTAAGCAGGCGATCGCGCGCGGCCTCAACCGCCGCCTCGCCTAGGGCAATGCCGGCACGGCCGCCGGCGAAATCCAAGGTCTGAATAAAGCCAGTTTGCGGGCAGAGCAACACCTCCGCCGGACGCTGGGCTAACGTCAGCCGGCAGACCCCATTCTCCACCATCCGCAGCGTCTGCAAGAGGGTCGCCAGCAGTGCCGGGCGCTCGGTGGGCGGCTCGACTTGCGCCCGGGCCCCTTCGGAATTGATGTCCACGGCAATAACCACCTCGGCCCCCAAGGCACGCGCTGCCGCCACGGGCACTGGATCCACCAGCCCGCCATCAACCAGCACGCGCCCGGCGCGCATCACTGGGTCGAAGACGCCCGGGATAGAGAAGGACGCGCGCACGGCATCGGTGACGCGCCCCTCGGTCAGGACCACGGCCTCTTCCTGATAGAGGTCGGTTGCCACGGCGGCGAAGGGCTTGGGCAGCGCCTCAATGGTCCGTCCACCGAGCCGCTCGGGTGCATCGAGCCACGCGGTAATCGGTGAGCCGGAAAAGAGCCCGTGTTTGGGCAGGCGCACCTCGGCAAAGAACTTGGCCAGACCTAGCCAATCGAGGGCTTCGGCCGCTTGGGCAAAGGCCTCAAAGCGTCCCGCGGCCACCATTGCCCCCACCAGAGCGCCAATACTTGTGCCGGCGATAACATCGGGCTCGATCCCTAGCCGCGCCAAGGCCCGCACCACGCCGATGTGGGCCCAACCGCGCGCTCCCCCGCTGCCGAGGGCTAGACCGATGACCGGCCGCCGCTTCACCGAGCCCTCACCAAGGTGAGCGTGATGCTTTCACCCGCGTCCTCAGGCGCTTCGCCAATGAAGACCGCCTCGGGGGCAACCCCCACGGCTTCGGCGATATAGGCACTCAACAGGGCGCGGTGACCCAGCCGCTCGGGCACGGAGAAAAAGCGCGTTGAGATGAGCACCCGCTCAGTCCGGCCGCAATAGGCCTCTAGCGCCTTGAGCTCTTCGGTTCGCGGAATGCCCTCCCAGGTCACCTGCCAATCGCTCTTGCGCTCGGCCAGCAGGTAGCCAACCACCATTCCCGCCGCCAAGAAGAGCGGAGCGAGCAACAGGCAGAGCGCCTTCCACGGCATTA
>JBJEVY010000118.1:0-41029 GCA_051884775.1 Candidatus Spyradenecus sp.
GGTTCCTGAGGAGGTTTCGGTGGTGACGGCGAATTGGCGGATGGTGAGGGGGAGGATTTTTGCCTCGGCTTGGGTGATGGCGACTTCGCCTGTGGCGGTGGCGGTGATGATGGTGCCGTTTTGGGTGCGTTGGAGTTTGACGCCGTTTCCGGCGATGGGGCGCTGGGTTCGGACGCAGTCGATGAGGGCGTTGATGACGCGAGAGCGGAAGCCGCGGATTTTGGATGGGATCATAGGGCTACGAAAGGAACGAAAGGAACGAAAGGCACGCAGGATTTAACCACAAAGAAGCACAAAGACACGCAAAGAATCACAAAGGAAGGCGCGCAGAAATACACGCAGGGTTTATCAACCACAAAGAAGCGCAAAGACACGCGAAGAAGCACAAAGGAAGGCACGCAGAAAGGCGCGCAGGGTTTAACCACAAAGAAGCGCAAAGACACGCAAAGAAACACAAAGAAAAGCGCGCCGAAAGGCACGCAGGGTTTAACCTTACGAGGCGGATGCGGGCTTGACGAAGCGGGCGCAGGTGAGGGAGCCGGTGGCGGTGAGGATGAGGCGGTCGCCTTCGGTGAGGTCGGTTTCGGCGAGGGAGGGGGACCAACTGTAGAAGTGGCCAGGCTGGATGCCGGAGAAGAGGGAGGTGGCGAAGCCTGCGATGGCCGGGAGGGAGAGGGCGAGGAAGGTTGCGGCGAGGAGCTCGGCTTCGTCTCGGCGCTCGATGGGGATATTGATGGAGAGGCTTACTTCCCAGGTTAGGCCGGGGGGGGGGTCGGGCGCGGCGGGGTTGGTGGCCGTTATCACGGCGAAGTCGGCGGGGAGGGGCTCTCCGGAGGAGGCGATGAGGGGTTTGAGGGGCAGGCCGTCTGTGATGGCGGCGAGTAGCTCGGCAAAGATTTCCTCGATGATTTCTGCGGTGCCCATAGGATTACCTCGCGGCTTGGCGCTTGCGCGCGGAGAGGGTGGTGGAGCCGTCCGTGTGGCGGGTGACGGAGAGGATGACGAAGGGTGTGCCGTGGATGGAGAGGGAGGCGTGTAGGAGGGCCGTGCTATGGATGGCACAGGCTGCGCCCGGCGGGATGATGATGTCTATGGGCTCGATGGCGGAGTCGTCGCCAAAGAGTGTATTTGCCGTGGCTTCGGCGAAGTCTGGGACAATGGCGGGGACTTGGTGGCCATTGAGGGTGACGGCGAGGCCGCATTCGGTGAGGGCTTGCTGGAGGTCGGCATTCATTTTAGCTGTTAGTGGTTAGCTGTTAGCGGTTAGCTGCTCGCTACGCTCGCTGCGCGGCAAATATGCCGCGCCACAGGACCGACGGATGGCGCCTGGCGGCGCGGGCGCTGCGCGCGGAGGGGAAACCAGGACGCGAGCGCCGGCGGGGCCGACGGCACACGGAAGGGAGGGCGCTCGCCTTGCGGCGGCGCCGCGGGCCGCGTTACGAGGCGGAGGGTGCGGGGAGCTTGGCGTAGCCGGTGACGGTGCCGGAGACGACGGCTTGGCCGGTGGAGGTGTAGGCCACGGAGACGGCGGAGAGGTGGGCGGTGGGGAAGGCGATGGTCGTGCCGCCTGCGGTCGTGATGGAGAGGGTGACGGCTTGGCCTTTGTAGGGGGGCGTGGCGTCGGCGGTGAGGGCTCCGGTGAAGGAGACGGTGATGCCGAAGTTTGAGAGGATGGTGCTAACGATGTTTCCAGCTGCGTCTTCGATGTCCTGGCTCTTTTGGTAGCCATAGTCGATGGTTTCGCTGGTGATGTTCGTCACGCCGGTGATTTCGAGCGCGGGCGAGGTGGGCAGGCCCGTGGAGAGGGCTTCGCCGAGGACGATGAGGGGCTTGACAGTTTCGGCCATTTGGGGGCTCCTAAAGGGTGATAAAGGCACGAGAACGGTGAATGGTGAATAGTGAATGGTGGCTACGCGGAGCGCGGAGGGTAAGGCCGTTCACTGTTCACTTATCACCGTTCTCGCGAGCGCTAGCGCGTTACGATCTGGTGATCTTTACGATGGCCTTGGGGTTGCCGATTTCAACGCCGCCGATGAGGCGGGCGGAGAAGTTGAGCGCGCCGCTGTCGAGGTCACGGGACTGGGTGAGGGAGAGGGTGAGGCCGGTGACGGGCTCAGTGACGATTTCGCGGTGGAAGCCGCCCTCGACTTCGCCTACCATCGGGATCGCGCGGGCGGCAACCATGACGCCGGTTGGGGCGCTGGCGAAGCCGTTGGTGGCCACGGTGGGGACGCAGACGATGTTCATGCCGAAGGCCTTGGTGACGGAGCCGTTCTCGATGCCCTGGCCGGCGCCGATGACATTATAGGGGAGGGCGCCGATGAGGGCGGCGTAGTCGGGCGCGGAGAGGGCGAGGGTGGCCTGGGTGGGGTCGATGTCGCAGGCGATGAGCTTGGCGTAGAGTGCCTGGAGGGCGGCAACATCGAAGGACGCGCCCACGGTGAGGGACTGGGTGGCCTTGGTGCCCATGGCGGCCTCGGTGATCTTGGCGATGAAGCCATTGATAACCTTGGCGGCATTGAGGCGCGCGCATTCCTGGAGGTGGGCGGCGCCGTTCTTTAGCATGCCGCTTTCGGTGACCTTGCAGCCGGCGGAGAGGTCGATGTTCAGGTCGACCTTGGCCTGCTTGAGGCCTTCGGCGAACTTGGTGTAGCCGGGGAAGTCTTCGTAGAGGTCAGAGGCGACGGCGAAGTCGGCGGTGATGGTTTCGCCGGGCTCGGCGGCGGCGGCGCTAAAGTCGGTGGTGAAGCCCTTGATTGGGGCCACGAGCTTGGGGAGTTCGGTGAGGATGGTGGCGGCGTAGATTTCGCGCGCCGTATCGGCGATGGGGTTGGTGTAGGCCATAGGGGTCCTTTGGTGAACGGTGAACGGTGAGGGGTGAACGGTGAGGGCGTTTGCGCGTTCGCGGAGGGTGGAGCCCTCGGCGGCTGGCGCGGCGGGCGCGGTCACTTTGGTGGCGTTGGGGAGGAGGGCGGCGCGGAGGGAGGCGAGGGCGGCGGCGGTGGCCTTTTCGCTTTCGTTGCACTTGGCTTCGATTGCGGCCACGCGGGAGGCGAGTTCGTCGATGCGCTGCTCGATTTCCTCAAGGCGCTTTTCGGCGCAGTCTTCGGGGGTTTCGGTGGTTTCCGGGGTTTCCTCGGGCGGCGTGGGCGTGGGCTCTTCGGCCTTGACGGGGATGGTTTTCATTGGGGGGTGTTCCTTTCGGGGGTTGGTGGGGCGGCTAAAGCCGCCCGCTACGATAAAAAAGGGGGTGGGTTAGGGGCTGTCGGCCACGAGTTGGTCGATGAAGCCGAGGGCGAGGGCTTGCGCGGCGAGGAAGAAGGCGCCGGAGGTGAGGGCGGTTTCGTCCACGGCTGGGCGGGCGGCTCTGACATCGGCAAAGAAGAGGTCGGCTACGGCGCGGATGTGGCTGGAGAGGAAGTCGGCCTGCGCCTCGGTGAGGGGAATATCGGGGTGTCCGGCGGCTTTGAGTTCTCCGGAGGCAAAGAGGTTTATGGCGATGCCGTATTTGGCGTTTGCCTCTGCGTAGCAGGGGAAGGCGGCCCAACATCCGCAGTTTCCGATGTTTGCGCCGCGCGTGGCGAGGATGCGCGCGCAGGGTGCGGCGATCCAGTAGGCGGCGCTACAGCAGGTGCCACGGGTGTAGGCGGTGATGTTCGCCCCATCCTTGACGGCGCGGGCGATGTAGTCGGCGAGTTCGGCAACGCCGTCGACGGCGCCGCCGGGGCTGTCGATGTCGAGGACGACTTGCGCGCCTTCGGAGAGGGCTTTATCGATGGCGGCTTGGATGGCGGAGGGTGAGACGGCTACGCCGGGGATGTCGAAGCCTTCGAAGATGAAGCCCTTGACGGGGATGATGGTGGCCTCATTGCCGAATAGGGGGCCCTCGGCGCTCGCGCCCAAAGGAGATGAAGGGAGCGAGGCCGAGGACATATTTTCATTCAACACATGAGGAAGTCTATCTTGATGTTGTCTGCTTGATCGGCCTTGATGGAGGAAAGAGGCAGAGTAGAGGGGGAGTTCGGCCCAGAAGCGCGGGGCGGCGCTGGGGAGGATGGCGAAGATGGCGGAGAAGCTGCTCATATATTAGGGCGGTGGATTTTAGCGTGGGCGCGCTGAGCGCTCGCTGCGCGGCAAGTATGCCGCGCCACAGGGCCGACGGATGGCGGCTTGCGCCGCTGGCCGCGCGGGGCGCGGAGGGAAACGAGCGCCGGCGGGGCCGCCGGCACACAGAAGCGCAGGGAGGTTCGAGCACTCTAGCGCTAGCGAGCCGTGGATGCGGCGCCGGGGAGGGAGATGGAGGAGAGGGTGGCGGGGTCAAGGCCGTATTCTGCGGCGATGGTTTGCAGGGTTTTTATTTCCTGGGCTCGGCGGCGGAGGATGGTTTCGTAGTCTGCGCCGCGTTTGGCGGCGAGGTCTTGCATGGAGCGGAGGCCGGCTTGGGCTTCGAGGAGGTCTGTTTGCACGCCGTCTTTGACATCCATCCATTCGAAGGCGGGGTCTCTCCATCGGACGGTGGCGCCTTCGGGGGCTTTGGGGAGGAGGCCGAGGGCGGTCCAGCGGGCAACTTGCCAGTTCCAGAGGGGGGTGAGGATGGCGCGTTTGAGGTGGCGCTGGCGGTAGGCGACGGCTTCTCGGGCTTGGGTCATGGTGGCTTTGGACGAGGAGTAGGTGCCGTCGGCGAAGTAGAGGGCGAGGAACTCATACGGAAGCCCAACGGCCATGGCGACGAGGCGGAGGTTGTGCTTCATGAAGCTGTCGTAGGTGCTCGAGGGGGTGGCGGGGGCGAGGGTGTTATAGTCGCCGTCGGTGTCGATGACGGTCATGCCGGTGGCTTTTTCGAAGCGCTGTGCGCCGGCTTCTTCTTTGTCGATGGCGTTATCGGCCACGCCTCGGAGGCGGAAGGGGCTTTCTCCGCTGGGGCCGCGTTTATGGATGGCGGCGGCGCAGGATTGGACTTTGGCTTGGCGGAGGGTGTAGCGATTGAGTTCTTCGATGTCGCGCAGGGTGAGGGCGCAGGCGGAGAACTGGGGATAGGGGAGGATTTGGTCGGCGCGGTTGCGGACAAAGAGGGTGAGGCATCGGCGGGCGTCGAGCCACTCGACGGCGTCTTGGTCGTAGGGGTTTAGGGGCTTGGTGTGGACACACCAGGCGGTGACGCGGCCTTGGGGGTCGAGCTTGTAGGGCTGGTCGAGGGCGCGGCCGGCGGGGTCGGGCTTGAGGCGGTCGGGCTCGATGAGGGTGATGGTGCCGTCGTTATTGAGGGCGACGAGGGTGCCGCCGTCGGTGAGGGTGGAGGCGGCGAGGAGGCCTTGGATGTCGGCGAGGTCGCTGCGGCCGGTTCCTTCGGGGTCGGAGGCCCACGCGCGCCAGAGGGCTTCGGCTTTTTCGTCCCAGGCTTTGTCGCCGGAGTTGCTTTCGGGGATGATGCCGGTGGTGCCGGTGACGATGTTGCGCACGCGCTCGACGATGCCGCGGGCTACGGCGGAGTTTCGCACGAGGTCACGGCACTCGCTGATGGCGGCGAGGCGCTCGCTTTGTGGGATGGCGCGGTCTTCGGGGAGGTTGTTGTAGCGGTCGCCCCAGGTGGCGCGGTTGGAGCGGTCGGGCGAGGGCTCGGCGATGTCGAGGATGGCGGCGAGGATGCGGGGGAGCTTCATACCTTAGGGCGCGCGCGTTTAGCGCGCCCGTGAACGGTGAGAGGAGAACGGAGAACGGCTGCGCGCGGCAAATATGCCGCGCCACAGGACCGCCGAAAAGCGCCTGGCGGCGCTGGCTGCGCGGAGCGCGGAGGGAAAACCAGGGCGCGAGCGTTAGCGAGCATTCTCACGGGCGCGGAGCGCCCATTCTCACGCGAGCGAAGCGAGCATTCTCACGGCGGCAAGGCCGCCTAGCGCATTCTGCGCTCGAGGTAGGCGAGCATATCGGCGGCGGCGCGTGGGATGGCGGCTGTGATGGCGCGGTCGATGATGGCTTGCCAGTGGCGGGCTGATGGTTCGCGGGGTTGGAGTGCGCCGGTGAGGGGTGTTGTGTAGCGGTGGACGAAGGCCACGGATGCGCCTTTGGGTGTTTTGCGGATTTCGGCAATGGCTTTGGTAAACATGGCGCGGCCGAAGCGAGCGTGGGCGCGGCGGGTGTTGGTGAGGGCGCGGGCTTTGGCTTTGAGTTGGCGGAGGGTTGGCGCTTGGATGCCTTTTTTGCGGAGGTGCCAGGCGACGATGCGGCAGTTTAGGCGCGATCCATCGGCGAAGTTAGGGATGGCAGCGCGTGGGGTTACTGGGACGATTGCGCGGGCTTGGATGAGGAGGTTTCGGAGTTGGCGCGCGGCGCCTTCTCGTGCGGTCTTGCCGGTTTGGAGGAGGTAGCGCTTGAGGGCGCGGTCGAAGGGGGCCCAGTCGAGGGAGGTGCGCATGGCTAGCGGGTGAGGCGGGCTTCGGTGTCTGCGGAGAGGTAGTGCGCGCCGTGGAGTTCGTCGTCGGCGATGAGGAGGGCGAGGGCGTCGGCGATGGGGAGGTCGAGGAGGTCGCAGGGGATGATGTGGTGGATGCCGGGTAGGGAGGCGACGCGGAGGGCGAGGCGGAGGGCTGCGGTGGAGGCGAACTCTTTGGCGGCTGGGTGCGGGGCGGGTTTAGCAAGCCCGTGCGCGGGTTCGTCGAAGCGGGCGGGGGTGCGCCAGGCGCGCTCGATGTAGTTTAGGAGCTCTGCGCGCTCGGCTTCGTCTTTGGGGGCGGCATCGTGGTCGGCATTGGTGGTTTTGCCGTTGCAGATGAGGTGGGCGGAGGTGGCGTAGCCGTGGCGGAGGATGATGGCGGCCATGGCGTGTTCCTCGGGCGAGCGAATGCCGTCTGGGCAGAGTTTCTCGATGAGGAGGGCGTGGCCGATGGTGGGCGCGTAGAGCTTGACGTTCCTATAGAGCCACTGTTTGCGGAATTGCGGCGGGATGAGGGCCGAGAGCATAATGGGGTGGAGCATCTCGTTTTGGTTCCTTTGGTTGCAAGAGAGCTGTTAGCGGCTAGCTGTTAGCGGCGTAGAGTTCTTCCGGGAAGTAGTAAGCGCCTTGGTAGGTGATGGAGACTTCGGCATAGCGCTGTTCTTTGACTGAGATGGCCGAGCCGATGGGGAGCCACTTGAGGTTTTCGTCGGGGTTTGTGTAGGAGGCGGCCGCATTGCCGATGAAGGAGACGATGTTTTCCCAGGTGGTGATGGTGTTAGCGGCGGGGAGGGTGGCTGCGAAGGTGTCGTCTAGGGGGATATAGCGGGTTACTTGACAGGTGTAGGCGGGTTCTTGGCGGGAGGTGATGCCTTGGATGAGGAGTTTTGCGTAGGCTTGCTCGGCGGCGTCGGTGAGGGCTTCGTAGGCGGCGGTGTCGAGGGATTGGGCGATGGCGCGGAGTTCGAGGATGCGCGCTGGCGTGATGGCGGCGAAGTTGGTCGGGGCCTCGATGGTTTCGATGGGGCGGTCGAAGGGTTGGGAGGTGAGGGTGAGGGTGGGGGTGCGGACATCGCCGGCGGTGGGGTCGTTCGTGCCGGATGTTGCGCCGGCTTCGGTGAGGGTGACGATGGCGAGATGGCCGTCGACCGAGAGGGTGAGGTTGAAGCGCTTGCCGTCTAGGTAGGCTTTGGCTTCGGGGAGCCATTTGTCGAGGGCGTAGCGGAGGCCTTTGAAGACGACAACGCGGGGGGTGTTTGCGGTGGCCGGGGTGTCGCTGGAGAGGGTGTATTCCAGGCCTTTGGTGTCGAAGCCGAAGGATGAGGCGCTTTGTATCATGCTTTAGGGCTGGGGCGTTTAGCCTGTGGGCGCGCGGAGCGCGCCCGTGAACGGTGACCTGAGAACGGAGAATCAGTGGGTCGGGGGTTCGAGTCCCTCTGCTGGCTCCAGATGGTGAAGGGGCAGACAAAAGAAACCGAAGGCAACCGCCTTCGGTTTCTTTGCTTTTGGGGAAGTGGCGTTAGAAGGTGTAGCGGAACTCAACGGTAAAGGTAGAGGAGAGGTCCTGCCGGAGGGGTTCGGGGAAGTAATTGCCGCGGTAGAGGAGGGCAACGTAGGTGCCGAACTCAAGGCCCTTGAGGCGTTCATCGCCAAGAAAGGCGGCCATATCCGTGTTCCAGATGAACTGGCAGAGCAGACCGCGCAGGGGACCCGTGTGACCGTAGGCATCTCGTTCACGGGCGGGGGCCAGGAGGGGGCCGAACTCAAGGTCTAAGGTGTGACATTTCGCTTCGGCTGCGAGGCTGAAGGCGAGGTGTGGATAAAGAAGGTTGTTGTGATCTAGGTTAGGGTAGAGGCTGGAGACGACATCGCCAAGATTGGCCGAGCGATTAAAGACGGCGTGCCAGGTGTGGCGACCGCGTGAGCCTTCGGCGCTTCCGGTTAAACCGTAGAGACCAATCTTTGCGGTGGGGTTCCAGGGCGTTTGTTGCCAAGCGTAAGCGAGCGAGGCGTAACCCATGCCTGCAAGGAGGTGGTCATCGCCTAGTTGAATGGCAGCCTCAAGTTCCCCGGAGAGGGTTTCGGAGAAGCGCGGGAGGAGGCGGACGCCGAAGGTGTAGGTGTTGAATTGGCGAGGACGCTTGGCTTCGCGCGCCAGGGCCGAGGAGTAGCGGCCATCCTCTTGCTTCCAGATGGCGTAGCTCTCCCAGGGCAGGGCGCGGTTCGAGTGGTCTCGCCAATAGAGAATGCCGCCGAGTTCGCGGTGGTTAGAGCCGGAGTAATCGTAGGGCGTGCGGGGGGGACGGGCACCGCGGGCGTTGTGTTGGTGCCCCCAGGTGGGGAGCCAGTCGTGATGGGCAATCGTTAGGCCAATAATCTCGAGCTGTCTGGTGCGTTGCTCATCAAAGTTAAGGGTCACACGCACCGCGTCAAAGAAGTCTGACCGCGAACCATCAACGGGAGTGCCCTCCGAACAGAGTCGATTTGAGGCGAAGTCACGCAGTCCTTGACGCCCCACCTTGAGGTCAATCCAATCAGCTAACCCCTCGTAGCGGAGCCAAAGTTGGTCAATAAAGAGCTGGTCGGGAAAGCGTCGACGCCCCTCCACGCGTTCGCGGAAGAAGTAATGGCGAAACTCGTTGCCCAACTGGAGGTGTGCGGTGAGTTGGCGATGTTGCAACTGCCCCCACAGGCGCGTACGTACTCGCAAAAAGCCCTGTGAATCATCCTCGCCGCCGCGGTCACCATCATAGGTCCCTAGGCGGTTGTAATACTCATAACGCGCCCGGATTGATCCGCCCCAGGTGAAGCATTCCTGCTTCTCCGGTAGCTCATTCTCCTGTGCGCGAACAATTCCAACAGCGATCAAGCAAATTGACACGGCAACTCGCCGCGTCATGGCCAACAGGGGTGAACATTTCATCGTTACGCAAACCTTTTTTCGCGCAACGCTCTGACTGACCCGCCGCGCGCCGCCATTCTAGCATAAGCCATATTCTTTTGCAGCACTTGACCGTGGGGCGCCGCGTACCCCAATTGGGGAATGGCCGGTACCCCAATTGGGGAATGATTGGTACCCCAATTGGGGAATGAGGTCTGGCACGGGGTGGGGGAGTGCTGCCTACGCGGGGAGAGCCTCATTTCCGCGTCGCCGCCTTGCGATGGGCGTCACGCCGGACTCGGACAATTAAGAGGCCCTGTTAATTCAAATAAGAGGTGCAGTTAATTCAATTACGTGGGCCTCTTAATTCAAATAAGAGGTGCTGTTAGTGGTTTGACCGGCGCCTTGAGGCAATTGAAACCGGGGCTAAGAGGGGGCGGCCGGGGGCGTGGCACATTGATGCGCGATAGTGCTTGACAGTGCGGAAGGCTTATTCTATACTCCAAGGCAATGTAGTCGAAGGAGTTTGCGATGCCAAACATTACGATTCTGAATGGTGACGAGATTGGCAAGAGCTATAGTTGGACGGCGGATCAGATCCGTATCGGCCGCAATAGCGCCAATGATTTTGTGATTTCGAATGCCTCGGTCTCCGGCGAGCACTGCATCATCGAGCGCTGTGATGGCGGGTGGCGGGTTAAGGACCTCGGCTCCACCAATGGTACGCGTGTGAACGAGGTGCGCATCACGATGGCCACGGTCCATCGCAATGATGTGATTGCCTTGGGCGACATTGCCCTTTCCATTCGCGGAGACGATGTGCCTGAGTCTGATCCCGGCGTAACCGAGAGTGTTGATTCTATCCCGCGTACAACGATTGTGATGCGGCCGACCACGGCGCCTTCGCGTCCGGTGGAGGGCTTCACCAAGAAATCCGAGAGTAAGAAGGCGCTGAACTTGATCATCGGCGTCTCCATCGTGGTGATTATCGCGTTGGCGGCGGTGCTGGTGTTGAAGTTGCTGGGTATTCTCTAAGTGCATCGCGTGAAGCGTGGGTTCACGCTGATTGAGTTGCTGGTGGTCTTGGCCATCCTTGGGATTGCCGTTGCGGTGGTGGTGCCGCACATTGGCAACTCTGCAAGCACGCAGGTGTCCATGGCGGCGAAGGATACGCTTCGCTTGATGCGGTATGCGCGCAATATGGCGTTGCAGACGCAGCAACCGATGGAGATTATCTTCTCGCCTGGGCAAATTGTTCTCTCTTCTGCCTTTGATGAAGGGGCCTCCGCGTCTAGCACGCGCGGGGAACCCGTGGAGGCGGAGGTAAACGAGACCTCTCCCAAGCGTTCGCCAGGGGTGACGGTGGAGGCAGGTGAGATTGATGCGGTGGGGCTGACCAAGCATTATGATCAGGTGGCCTTCGCCTTTTTGGGATATGACGATTCGGTGACGCAGGGGCGCTCTGCGGAGGATGGCGCTCCTGCAGATTTCCGCCGACGTGTGCCAGGGCAAGAGTCGGTGCAGGGAACGCGTGCCGGGCTTTTGGGCGGACCTTCGGCTGAAGAGACCTTCTCGATCACCGTGCGCGCCAATGGCACCACGCGCCCCTTCTCACTACGCGTTTTGTCGCGCGAAGATCTTGAACGTGGCGAAGAGACCGGCGACAAGATTTCCTTTGACTTTCTTTGCGCCGGAACAATCGGCGAACAGTGAGGCGCGATGGGCTCTTCGCGTTACCAGCCACGTATTCCCTTGGCGGTTTATGGCGGACTGCGTCTGCAAGGGAATAATCGCGATGCGTGGTGGCGCAAGGCGTGGATTGCGTGGCTTGAGCGGCTACAGATGGGGGCGCGATTGGGGCGTGGGCGAAACTATGCCCAGCGTGGTCAGGTGCAAACGCTTGAGGTGCAGCCGGGAGTGCTTCGTGCGCAGGTGCAGGGGATGGAGCGCGAGCCTTACCGCGTGGAGATGCGCTGGGAACCCTTGCCAAGTGAGCCGGTGGAGACGATGTTGCGCGCTTCGCCAGTCTTTGCCGCGCAGTTGGCTGCCAACCGTCTGCCGGTGGCCTTCGATCAGGCAATTCGCCAATTGGGGTTTTCGCTTTTTCCCGAGGGACGCGAGGGGGTGACCTTTCGCTGTAATTGCCGCGATTGGGCGCGCCCATGCAAACACTTGGCGGCGGCCCTCTGTCTCTTTGCCGATGTCATCGCCTCCGAACCGCAGGTGTTGCTGCGCCTGCGTGGTCTCGCAGTGATGGATGTGGAGGCGGATTGTACGCCGATGCTTCTGCCGCAGGCAGACTTACAGGCGTTGCGCCCGATAACTGATGGCGCGGCCATCCCCCGGCGTTTGGGCTCGCTTCCGTATTGGCGGGGGGAAGAGGAGCTGCGCAAGACATTAGAGGTGGCCTATCGCCGGGCACACGAACGGGCCTTGACGGCCTTGGAGGGGTTGGCTGCCGACCTACGTTTCCCGGAGGACGCGCCGCCGGCGTGAGAAAATCCTCTCTGTACGCGCGTGAACCGGGGAGATATGGTATACTGCCACCTAACTTGATTGGAGAACGACGATGAAGTTGCGAGCAATCCTTTTGTTGATGATGGGCGCCGCTTTGATGGCGGGATGCAACCGTGACAAGGTGGCTGAAGAGGAACGGCGCGAGCGTGCAGAAGCACTCTTTGCTGAAGCCCTGGCTGCGGAAGAGCAGGGCAATATCAGCGCAGCCGAGGCGCTCTATGAGCAACTCCTGCAACGCGATGCCTCAATCGCTCTGGCGCATTTGAACTTGGCGATGTTGCAGCACGACTTGCGGAAGGAATACATCGAGGCCATTCATCATTATCGGATGTACTTAGCTCTGCAGCCGAATTCAGAGAAGGCAGCCCTGGTCCAGGAGCGCTTGGAGGCGGCTCGCACATTGCTCGCTTCGCAATTGGCCGCCGAGCGAATCGCCACCGAGAGCCGAGCTGTAGCCGCCGAGCGCGATGACCTGCGCGCTAAACTTGCCGCAGCAGATAAGCGTGTGGCCGATGCAAATGCGGCCCTAGATGGGCGTGATAAAGAGATTGCCGAGCTCAAGCGGCAGGTGGCGCGCCTAACCGCCCTAATCGATACGCTCAAGAGCGCTGAAGCCGAGGCTGCCAAGGCCCACGCAGCGGAATTGGCCGCCGCGCGCAAGGCCGCCGAAGAGGCCAAGAAGGCCGAAGAGGCCGAGCCCGAGGTCGAAGACGAAATTGCCGCCGTGCGGGCCGATGCCTTGCGAATGATTGCGGAAGAAGATGGTGGTATTCAGGCTCAGAATCAGGCCACGCGCGAGGCCATTGCCAAGTTGACAGGCGAAGAGACCATTGCCACCACCCCCACGCCCGGCAAGCGTTACCTCGTGCGTCCCGGTGACACCCTCTCCAAACTCTCTCGCGAAGCCTATGGGAATGCGGCCGGTTGGGCGCGTATTCGCGATGCAAATCGCTCGACCACCAACCCCGATGGGCGGTTGCGTGCGGGCGAGACGATTCTTATTCCTTAATTGCAGTTGACTAGGCTAGAGGCCTCAGATGCGTCGGCAAGTATCCTTTCGGCGGCCAGATCGCGATGGTTTTTTGTTGGATACGGCCGATGTGGCTGAGGCGCGCGGCTTTTGGCACAATTTGTTAGGGTTGAAGGCGCGCCCGAAGTCCGACTTCAGCCGATATATCTCCAGCAATAACACGCATGAAGGCCAGATGAGCGAGGTGGAGGCAGACCGTCGCTCGTGGAAGCGTTTTTGGTTGGCGTTGATTGGAGTTGTGGTGGTTTGGCTTTTGGGAGCGATGTTATGAGTATGCCTTTGCGAACGCCGGCGTTTGTTGTGGATGTGGCGGCCCTGCGGCGGAATGCGGTTGTGTTGACCGAGGTGGCCGACCGTGCAGGTGCGCGGATGTTGTTGGCCTTGAAGGCCTTCTCGATGCCTGCAGCCTTTCCCTATATGAAAGCGGCAGGGACCTGCGCGAGTAGCGTTCATGAGGCGCGGTTAGGGAAGGAGGCCTTTGGTGGGGAGCAACATGTCTTTGCGGCAGCCTTCTCAGAGGGGGAGATGCGCGAACTGATGGCGCTGGGCATCGATCACATCACCTTCAACTCCTTTGCTCAGTTGCGCCAGTGGCAACGATTGGCGCAGGAGATGCCTGGAGCCACGCGTGTGGCCTTGGGGTTGAGGATTAATCCCGAGCACTCAGAGGGGCAGATGCCGCTCTATGATCCTTGCGCACCGCATTCGCGCCTGGGGATTCGTCGCGAAGCCTTTGTTGGGCAGGATCTCTCCGGGGTCACCGGGTTGCACTGCCACAACCTCTGTGAGCAGAATGCCGATTGTTTTGCGCGAACACTGGAAGTTATTGAGGCGAAGTTTGGCGACCTGCTGCGCAGTGGGCAGATTACGTGGTTCAACTTTGGCGGTGGCCACCATATTACGCGCGCGGATTACGACCGCGAGTTGCTGGTGCAGACCTTGCAGGGCTTCCATGCGCGTTATCCACACATTGTTTACTGTCTAGAGCCCGGCGAGGCGCATGTCCTCAATGCCGGCACCTTTGTTTGCACCGTGCTGGATGTGGTGGAGAATGCCGGGCCGATTGCTATCCTCGATGGTTCGGCCGCCTGCCATACGCCCGACGTGATGGAGATGCCCTACGTGCCGCGTGCCTTTATCGATGAGACCTGGCAGGGCGAGGCGACGCCCGGACCCACCGCGCTACGCGCCGGCAAGCCTGGCGAGAAGGCCTATACTGTGCGTTTGGCCGGGCCGAGTTGTCTGGCCGGGGACTTCTTTGGCGAATACAGTTTCGACCGCTTGCCGCAGCCGGGAGACCGCATTCTCTTTGAGGATATGGCCCTCTACACGATGGTCAAGACCAATACCTTTAATGGCATTCGCCTGCCGGACCTTTGCCTTTGCACCGCCCCTGGTCAAATCGAGGTGGTCCGCACCTTTGGTTACGATGACTTCCGCTCTAGGCTTTAGGGTTTTTAAACGATTGAGAGGGGGATGCCCTAATGAAAAAGTGCGTCGCATGGCTGTTATTCGCGCTGTTGGCTTGGCACGGTCTGGCTGCAACGCTCGATGAGGTTAAGCCACATCTCACCTTGCCCAACCGCGTCTTCGGCGGGGGCGTAGAGGCGGGCGCATTGCGGGGGCGCTTGGTCATCTTTTGGAACCTGGAGGGATATGTCACCCAGCTCTCTAACTTAGGTGAAGACGATAGCTCGACAGCTGGCAACGAGACCATTGAGTCAATGCGCAAGGAGATGCGTGCTTTGCGTTCGTCCGCCAAAGGTGCGCTCAAGGATGGGCGCGTGTTGCTCATCGGGTTGATGTCCAGCACCAACGACCCGGAAACGCGCAAACGCAACATTCAGGCCATTCGCCGTCTGCGCCCGCCCTGTACGGTCTATTGCGTCCCAGAGCCCAGTACAGCGCTCTTCAATGCGCAGGGCAAACACTTGGTCGCCGCCCCATTGAAGGATATCGCAGAGGGCTCCATCTTAACTGACGCCCTCAAAGAGACGCCCGATTACCTGCCCGGGCGCATCCTCCTCTTCCGCACGCCCGAACACGAGAGTATGGCCAAGAACTTTGTGGAGGGCAAGAATATCGAAAAGCCCTTGGCGAATCTGCGGCGCGAAGCCGGTGGCAAGGGGCCTAAGGCCGAAGAGGCGCGGAAAATGGTGGAAGGCGTGGAGGCCTGGGCTGATACCCAGTGCGCCACCATCGAGAGCCAACTGCAAACGGCCCCCTCGCAAGCGTTGGCAACCATTCTGATGTTCAACAAGACGCTGCCCTCCCGCGCCCGGCGCTACCTCGGCGCGGCGAATGGTTTGCAGCGTAATCAGGGCATTAAACTGCTCAACCAAGCCCACGCCTTCCTTGAACAGGTTGAGATGGGCCGGGTGGGGCGCAACGATATGATTAATGCCGCTGAGTCCTTCACCGAGAAGTTGACGGACCTAAGCCAGGCCAAGGGGGGCAATCCGGCCCTTGCCACCGAGGCGCAGACCCTCATCGCCCAACTCGCTCCCCTGACTGCCGAAGCGCAGGCTCAAGTTGCGCAGAATGCCAAGGCTGCACGCAGCGAGCAACGCCGCCGGGCGGCCGAGGTCGAGAAGGCCGAGCGCACCGCCAAGAAGGCCAACAACAAAGAGCGCGAGCAGACCAAGCCCGAACGATTTACCATGCTCCATGTCATCAAGGAAGAGCATGCGCCCCAGGCCGCCGCGCTCGACCTATTGCGCGACGAACTGGGGGAGTTCTGCGATGCGTGCAACTATGAGGTGCTGCGCGCCAAACTCGCGAAGATTGCCGATCAGAAGTCGCCGAAGGCCGAGGGGGCAAAGGTTGCACTCGCCTACCTCGACAATCATCGCAAGCAAGTGGAGGAGAAGATTGCCACCACGCTCAAAGAGCAGACCTTCATCGATGTCCAAATGCGGGCAGATGCCTGGCGGCGGGCCCTGCTCGTCAACTATCCCTCCCTGGGAAGTGCCAAGAGTGGCTGGATGATCCTGAAGGTGGAGGGCGATAGCGAACTGCGCGCTGTGGCCGAGAATATCCGAGACTTCCAGGAAGGTTCCCCCGACTCGGAAGGGATGACCTCGCCCGAAGCCTACACTGTGGCCAAAGTGCAGTATAAGCAGGCACGTTTGCGGACTATCCAGAAGTATCGCAAGAACACCAAGGGACTCCTGCGCCAAGCCTTCAAGAACCTGGATGCGCTTGGTTTCTCGGAGGAGGCCATCACCAAGCAGTTGAGCGAACTTGATACGCAGCTCAAGGAAGCCAAGCGCGCCCTCAAGGATGCCGAAAAAGAGCGTAAAGACCTCGAGCGTCAATACCGTGACTGAGTGCCCGCCGCCTGCCGCCTTGCCCGAGTTGCTCGCCCCGGTGGGGGACCGCGCCTGTTTTCACGCGGCCCTCGAGGCCGGGGCCGACGCGCTCTATCTCGGCCTGGGGCGCTTCAATATGCGCCGCGCCCTCGATGGCAAGCTGGAGCCCAACCAACTCCCCGGCCTGGTCCGCGAGGCGCACGCGCGCGGCGTCAAGCTCTATCTCACGCTCAATACCATCGTCTACCAAGGCGAACTCGCCCATCTGCACGAGACCCTTGAAGGGGCGCGTCGAGCGGGCGTTGATGCTGTGATTGCCTCGGATTGGGCTGTTATCGTCCGGGCCAAAGCTTTGGGGCTTCCGGTCCATGTCTCCACGCAGATGTCCGCCTCGAATGCCGATGCCGTTCGCTTTCTGGCCTCGCAGGGGGCCGAGCGGGTGGTCTTGGCGCGTGAGTGCACCTTGGCTGAGATTGCAACCATTGCGCGCGAGACGGGCGTGCCCCTCGAAGTCTTTGCCCACGGAGCGCAGTGCGTGGCCACGAGCGGCCGCTGCTTTCTCTCGCAAGTGACCTACGGCTGCTCGGCCTCGCGCGGGCAGTGCTTGCAACCCTGCCGCCGCCGTTACCGCCTCACCGAGATCGCGGAAGGCGAGGGCCCCGTGGCCGAGTTCGAGGTCGGGGCCGGGGCCGAAGGCGGCTTCCTCCTCTCGGCCAAGGATTTGTGCACGTTGCCCATCTTGCCCGAGCTCGTCCGCGCCGGGGTCGCCTCCCTCAAAATCGAGGGCCGGGCGCGCAACCCCGAGTATGTCGCCAATGTCGTGCGTGCCTACCGAACGGCCCTCGATGCCATTGCGCGTGGAACTTACGATGACGCATGTCGCGCGAATTGCCTGGACCTCGTCAATCGCGTCTACCACCGCCCCTTTGCCCAAGGCCTCCTCCTCGGTCGCCCGGGTGGCGCCAATCAATTCGCCGGCACAGACGCAAACCTCGCCACTGAGTGCAAGCGCTACTTGGGCGTGGTCCGCAACTACTACGCCCGCGCCGGCGTGGTTGACCTCCTCGTGCACGATGGCGAACTGCGTCCCGGCGACCGCCTCGCCTTCCACGGTCCCAAGACCGGCGTCCTCGAATGCGTGCCGAGCGAACTCCACCAAGATGCCCTCCGCCCTGCCGTCGCCCGCCGAGGTGATTGGGTCACCTTCCGCGTCCCCTCCCGCCTCCGCCCCGGCGACAAAGTCTATCGCATCCTGCCAGCCAATCCCCAATAAGCCCCTCCCCATGCCCGAGCCGTGAGGCGCTGGCCTAGTGCGCCCCAACACTCATAGTTAGAGACAACCGACCCCAATCTGGCGCAACTTTTTTGCGCGGAGAGCCAATGTCCTTTGCCGCTAACAGTGGACAGTCGACAGTCGTCAGTCGACAGGACGCGTTTCGCGCGACGGGCAAACGTTTGGGCAGAGAATGCGAACCTCACGGCTTCTAACGCTTGCCTCTCCATCGCGGTTTACCGCGCACTGTCGACAATGACATAGCTCCTCGCGTTGCTCGGACTTGTCGACTGTCTACTGTCGACTCATCGGCGGCGAGCCCCTGGCCTTTGCCGACGATGATTTACGGTTCATTTACAAACGACCCGGAAAACCGCCTCTAGACTGAAATAAGTCTTGTAGTTCCAAACACTTCCAGAGCGGCAAACCAAACGCGCAAAGTCGGTCTTTTCAAAACTGCGAAACCTTTGATTTTACTGGCCTCAAGCGGTCTCTAAGGTTGCTTTGCGGGAGGCCCACTACTCCTTTACAGGGAGTAGTAGTGGGGCACGCCGTCGCTTCCTGCGTGTCCGCTCCCATCGTGGCCTCCCGCCATTGCGACCTAAGAGACTGCTTGCCCAGACCCAAGAAAAGGGTTATTGACGGCAGAAAAACACATTCACCTAAAAAGTTGCGCCAGTTTTTGGAGAAGTCGCATTCATTAGAAGTGAATGAACCCGAGAAGGAGAATGAAGAAGTTTGTTCCATTTTGCCTCCCGAAATCTTTAACTCTTGATGTTTTTCGCGATGGCATTTAGTCAGTCCGCAAAAAAGTGAAAAAAGTTTGTAAAAAAGGAGGCGTTGTGTCTTTTAGGGAAGGTGTTGGCACGCTGTCAGTCGGCGAGGTGGATGGGGGCGCTTTCGTTGAGGAGGGCGCGGAGGGTGAGGAGGGCCCAGAGGGTGTTGGGGAAGGAGCCCCAGTGGCCGCCAGAGGGGGTGATTTGCTGGGAGTTGATGAGGGCGAGGGCGAGCGCTTCGCGCCAATCGGGGGGCGGCGAGGCGGCGGGGAGGTCGCGTTGGAGAGCAAAGAGGGCTTTGGGGTCTTGTCGATATTGGGTGAGGGTGGCGGTGAGGTTGGTGAGGGCGGCTGGGGGTGTGGGATCGGGCATGGCGGCTTCTAGGGGGGTGAGGTCGCAGCGGTGGAGGGTGAAGGGGCGCGAGGTGTCGGCGAGGGCGTAGCGATAGAGGAGGCGTTGGGGAAGGGTGTTGGTGGGGGCACCTTGGGCTTCGAGCCACTGCCGGGCACGTTCAATGGCCTCATCGGCCTCTTGGGCGATGGAAAGGGGCAGGGTGGCCTCGGTTTGGATGCGCCAGGAGAGGTCTTGGGCAACGAGGGAAAGCGCAAAGAGGCTAAATAGGCAGAGCAGGAAATGGCGCATTAGGGGCGTTCTCGGGGCGCATTGCGGTAGGCCGTGTAGAGTTCGGGGCCCATGTAACGCGCGATGTTTTTGGGTGGGGCGGCAAGGAGGTTGACGACGATAAGTCCATCGACCACGGTGCCGAAATCGGGATCGACATTGAACGCTACGATGCGTCCGCCAATTTTGAGATATTGGCGGATGAGGACGGGCATCTCCCGGTGGCCATCCTCCAACTCCGCCAGGGCGCTATTGACCTCGCTCTCGCTAGAGAGAAAGTCGGCATAGTCCGTGTGGCGCCACTCCGCAAAGCGCATCTTCTTCGGGGGGAGCCTGGGGAGGACCCAGCGGGCAATGGTTTCATCGAAGGCTGTAGCACGCAGGTAGGTGAGCAGAAGGTCGCGCGCGGCAGGGGAGAAGTCGTGCGAAATGCTGACTGGGCCAAAGAGGACGGTATAGCGCGGGTGCTTGGCCAGAAAGGTCAACACGCCACGCCAGAGGAGAAGCAGGGGGGCGAAGGAGCGTTGGTCCTGCGCGCGAATAAAGGAGCGCCCAAGCTCAACAGCCGGACCGGGTAGCCGGCCAAGGAAGTTCTCGTCAAATCGAAAGAGCGTGCGGGTGTAAAGGGCGTTGGGGCCACTATCCTCAGTGAGCATGTCGGAGAGGGCTAGGCGGTAACAGCCGATAATCTCCCGCCGCTCGCGGTGCCAGAGGACGATTTGGTAATAGGCATCATCAAAGGTGTCCGTATCAATATCCTTGCCGGTTCCTTCGCCAACGGCGCGGAAGGTCTCCTCGCGCAAGCGACCAATTTCGCGCAGGGCGGTGGGGATGAAGCGCCCTTGAGCGGCATAGAGCGCGTAGACATCGTCGGAGAAGAGATGACAATCGCTAGGCAGGGCGGCCCATTCGGCCTCCAGTGCTTCGGGAGTAATGGGGTTGATGATGGGTTGGGTGGGGCGCTCATCGGTATCCAATGTCAGGCGGCGCATCCGCTCTTCGAAGCGGGTGGAGCGGACGCGGCCAGCGAGCAGGAAGGTGCGAAAGCGCAGGTAGCGAACGACCTCAGCATCGGAGCCGAAGCGTTTGAAGAGGGCGGTGGAGGAGAAGGGGGTGCCTAGGCGTAATTCAATCGTCTGGTGCTGCATCCGTAACATCTCTCGCGGCAACAGCAGTGTACGCAAGCGAGGATGAATCTTGCCGGCCAGGTGGAAACAGGTGGAGGCCGCGCCGGGGATGAAGGCCGGGAGGAGTGTTACATCCACAGCCGCCCGGCGGACCAGGGTAAGGGTGGAGATGTGCCAGGCCGGATCGCGGATCTGGAAGGTCTGGGTGGTAAAGCTGGCCACTTCGCCGGCCGGAAAGATAATGAGCGCACCTCCGCGCCGGAGCCACTGAAGTGCCTGGCGCATCGCCTGGACATTGCGCGCGGCTGAGTCCGGCCGCCCAAAGGGGTCAACGAAGAGCAGATCATCGCGCAATTCGGGAATCCGCTGCAGGACGTAGTTGGCGAGGACCTTGACGTCCTTACGCCGGCTGCGGATGAGCTCAAGGAGGGCCAGCCCCTCCACCGCACCGAAGGGATGGTTGGCCACCACAACCAGTGGCTGGTGTTCCGGAATCCGGTCACAATCACGCTCATCGCAGCATACGCACAAATCTAACGCATTGAGAATGCGCTGAGGAAAGGTGGCCTTCCCCTTGGCTTGCAAGGCCTGGCGATAGAGTTGATTGAGGCGGGTGAGGCCTAGGAGGCGTTCGACCAGACGGTGCGTTAGATGCAGGAGCAACCGCAGAAGGGGGTTGCGCAGATGCCACCACGGCAAGGTGTAGAAGGTGGCGTGGCGCGGAGGCTGCGCGCGCGGCGGGGTGGGGGGGCGCTCGCCGGTCGACACGGTTGGCTAACTCCGGCTAGCAGGCTGAAAGGGCGTTTGGGCGTAGACCGCCGCACGGCCAGCCGGTTGCGTGTGGGAGAGGAGGTGGACAATGTAGCGCTTGGCTTCGCGAATGGCCGCAAGCAGGGGAAGGCCCAGGGCAAGATTGGCCGCGATGGCCGCTGCAAGCGCACACCCGGTGCCATGGGTGGTGAGAGGCGCTTGAACGCTCTCTTCGCGCAGTTCAATCGGCGCGCTTCCTGGCTGGACAAGGAGATCAAGCGCCGGCGCCTCGGCGAAGTGGCCCCCCTTGAGCAGCACGGCCACTTGAAGGCGTTCAGCCAACCGTACGGCCAGCGCGCGCATCGCCTCAACCTCTGCCGGCGCCTCGACTTCGCCCAATAGCGCCATCGCCTCGGGAATGTTCGGCGTGATAACGGTTGCGGTGGGAAGCAAGTCCGCTTCCATACGCCGAATTGCTTCGGGTTCCAGGAGTCGCGCGCCGGAGGTGGCAATCATCACGGGGTCAACCACCCACGGCACGGCGGGCAGGGCCCGGCGAAACGCGGCGACCTTGGCAATCAGACGCTCGTTTAGGAGCATCCCGGTCTTCACCGCGCCCAGGGCAAAGTCCTCGGCCACGGCTTCAAGTTGCGCGCGAAGGATTGCCGGTTCGGTGGCTTGGATGGCGCGCACGCCATGAGGGTTTTGGGCCGTGAGGGCCGTAATGGCCGAACAGCCGTGGACTCCAAAGTCTCGGAAGGCGCGTAAATCGGCCTGAATGCCCGCGCCGCCGCCGCTGTCGCTGCCGGCAATCGTCAGTGCAACGGGGTGGGGGGCCAAGGCCATCTTAGGCATCCACGAAGAGTTCTGCCGTGGCGAAGAGGGGATCGTTGGTGGCGCGGATGCCCAAGCGGCGAAGTCCGGCCTCATCACCGGGGGTAAGCATGTGCGAAAGGTGCATCTCGCAATCGCGCAGGTCGGCCAACTTCTCAAGGGCGAGCTTGGCATTGGGGTCGGTGGCTGCGCAAATAGCCAGGGCCACGAGGGTCTCATCGAGGTTCAGCGAACCATATTTGCCCTTGAGGATGCCCTGCTTCATGTGCTTGACGCTGGCAATCGTCTCGGGCGCCAAAAGATGACGCTCATCGGGGATATTGGCCAAGTGTTTGGCGGCATTGAGGACCGTGGCGGCGGCAGCATGGAGGTTCGCCGAGTTCTTGCCCTGGATGAGCGTGCCATCGGGCAACTCGATGGCCGCGCCACAGGCCACGCCTTCGAGGGTGTGCGAGAGGGAGGCCGCGTGCGCAGCCTGGCGGGCAGGCACCACGGTGGGGCGATCTTCGGGGGCCAATCCCAATTGACGCATCAAGCGCTCGACCAATTCCACGGGGCGCTTATCGCTGGCACCCTTGGCTACGGCATCGGAGAGGTGGCGGAAGTAGCGGCGGATAATCTCCTGGCGGGCCGCCTCGGTGCAAATCTCATCGTCAATGATGCCCGCAGAGATGCAGTTGACGCCCATGTCGGTGGGACTGCGATAGGGGCACTCGCCGCCCTTGTCCAGGCGTGTCCAAATCTCGCGCAGGAGCGGAAAGGCTTCAACATCGCGGTTATAGTTGACGGTCGCCTTGCCGTAGGCTTCCAGGTGGAAGGGATCGATCATATTAATGTCGCCCAAGTCGGCGGTCGCAGCCTCATAGGCCAAATTGACCGGGTGGCGCAGCGGGAGATCCCAGACGGGGAAGGTTTCGAACTTGGCATACCCCGCATTACGTCCAGCTGTACGATCGTGATAGAGCATCGTCAGGCAGGTGGCCAACTTACCCGAGCCAGGCCCAGGGCCGGTGACAACGACAATTGGTCGCGTGGTTTCCACATAGTCATTTGCGCCATAGCCGTCGGGCGAGACTACCAGGTCGAGGTTGGAGGGATAACCGGGCACCGCGCGGTGGAGCTTGACCGTAATCCCGCGCGCTTCAAGCTTATTCTTGAATTGCATCGCCGCCGGCTGGCCATCATAGCGCGTAATCACCACGGCACACACATGGATGTCCCAACTGCGCAGGCTATCAATGAGCTTGAGGGCATCGTCGTCATACGAGATACCGAAGTCCGCGCGCATCTTCTTGCGCTCAATATCTTCGGCGTAGACGCAGAGGATGATTTCGGCCTTGTCGCCAAGCGAACGCAATAACCGCAGTTTGACATTGGGGTCATACCCCGGCAGAACACGTGCGGCGTGATAGTCGTACATCAGTTTCCCGCCGAACTCCAAATACAACTTATTACCGAAAGAGGCGGCTCGCTGCATCAACCCTTCCGCCTGGCGCTTCAGGTAGGCCTCGTTGTCAAATCCAATTCGCTTCATACTTCGCTTGACGCTTTCCTTAAACTCGCTTGACACATTTTCGGCCCGAGCATTTGCCGGGCCGAAAGGTGAACCATCAGTGAATGACTTCGTAGACGGTCACGGGGGCTTCGGGAGCGGAGACCTGCATGGCCTGCTCCAGCAGCTTGACCTTGGCCGGGCCGACGAAGAGCACCTTCGCATTCTCCGGCGTGACCGGGGCGGCCAGGGGGATGGTCACCATCTCGCCAGGCTGCAGGGTGTAGGCGCTATTGAGATCGCCATCGACCATTGCCTCAAGCACATTGGCCGTGGCATCCTTGGGCACATCCACCTTCAACTGCGCCAGGGTGACGAGCACGGGCGAATCCGAGACATTGATGTAGCGGATGGCGTTGATGCCGTCTGCCGGGTTGATATGGCGGATTTCCATCTCGCCGGGCTTGCCATTGCCACGCAGCACCATCGCGCGCTCGCCCCAGGTCTGCCCGCCATTGTTCGAGAGCTGGAGTCGACCCTGGGTGATAGCGTCATCTTGCTCCAGGTGGAAGTGGACCCAGGTGGCGGGCACGCCGACGGGCAGACGAATACCCACCCACTGCCCAGGCAGCAGGGTCTTGGGCTCGTGCACCTTCGGGAGCTTCACATACTGCCCATCGCGCGCCACCTCCAGGTTGGCCAACTCGGGCACATTGGTGATGAACTCATAGGCCTTGGAGACAGTCTTGGGGGCCGGCCGGCCGGCGGTCTT
This sequence comes from Candidatus Spyradenecus sp., assembly GCA_051884775.1. Taxonomy (GTDB): domain Bacteria; phylum Verrucomicrobiota; class Kiritimatiellia; order RFP12; family DVOR01; genus Spyradenecus. The sequence goes on from JBJEVY010000118.1 coordinate 23,815, forward strand.
ACGCCAGAGACTATCATAGACAGTCTCGGCCAAGAGGTCGTGGAAGGGCTTCATCACCAAAGTGGCCACCTCGGTGGGGTTCTTCTGGAAGGGCTTGGCTGCGTGCGCCTTGGAGATGGCCTCATTTTCCACGCGATAACCGAGCACCGTGCTCAGCACCTTGTCTTCGGGCGCATCGCCGGTCAAGGCATCCATCAGCGCCTCGCCCGACCAGCCGAAGTTGGAAAAGACCTGGCACCAATTGGCCACATCCTCCAGGAAGAGCGGATTCCGGCAATCGGTCAAAATCGTCTGCCCGGCTTCGGCCATCCGCACGAACTCTGCGCGCACGGCCTTGACATCCGCTTCCGGCAAGGGCTTCCCAGCCTGGATGGCGGCGGTCAAACGCTCCACTGCCGGCTTGATTTCCACCGATTCCTCACGACGATAGTCGTGACCGTTGGGCCCCTGGTCGGAATTATGGTCGGCCAAGCATTGAACGGCCTGGGCAATGTAGGGAAAGACGCGGCGGATGCCGTCCTTCCACGCCTGCTTGGAGTTAAAGGCGGTGGGGTTCCAGCTGTAGTCAGCCACGCCAAAGAGACCAATCTTAGAAGCCTCTGGCTTATCCATTGGATTGGAGACGAAGCCGGCATAGAGCGGCCCGTTCTCGGGGTCGAGCCCATAGGTCCGCCCCAAGAGCAGATTGGCGCCACGGCAGTAGTCAGCCACCGGCCAGTTCCACCAAATGTAGGCTTTGCGGCCAATCTTGGCATTGATCCACTCCATCGAAGCCTTGGAGATGTCGGTGCAGACCGAGTCGCCCGTCCACATAATCTGGATGTCGGGGTCCAATCCGGTGCCGAGGGTTTCGAGGTAATCGCCCTTGCTCCAGGCCTTATTATATTGTGTGGGGCAGAGGATGAGCGGGGTGACATCGCCCTTCACGCGGACAAACTGGCGGTTGACCGTGTTCAGGAGCTTGACCTGCATCTCGGCGCGGGCCCCCTCGCCGCCAATGTCATCAAAGAAGACTGCAAAAGAGCGCACGCCCAGCGCGTACATCCGCTCAAACTTCGCCACACACGCCTGGATATCGCTATCATCGCGCCACTGAATGTCACGCCCGGGATGAACGGCCCAGACGAAGTTGACCTTGTTCTCGTGCGCCACGCGTACCAACTCGGCGATATGCCGCGCCTCTGCCTCGGGGTAGGGATCGCGCCAACGGGTCGAGAAGCCGTGGAAGGGATCGTCCTTCGGGCCGTAAATATAGGTGTTGAGCTTCCAGTCACCATAGAAGCGGAACTGGCTCTTGCGCGCCTCAAAGCTCCAGGGCTGACCATAGAAACCTTCGACCGTGCCGCGGAAGGGGACCGTCGGCCAGTCCTTAATGGTCACCGCCTGCGCCTTGCCCGAGGCAAAGAGCTGCTTAAGGGTCTTGGCCGCATAGAAGAAACCGGTGCCGTCAGCCGCCGCAATGGCCACGCCCTGGGCCGTCAAAGCCAACGTATAGCCCTCCTTCGGCAAGGAGGTGTCAACTGCCCATGCAACCGTAAAGTCGGCCTCGGAGCGGACCTTGAACAGTTCGCCCAACACCCGCGCGGCATCGGCATCCAAGCCCGTCGCCGGCACAACCTTCACGGTTTTGGGCTTGGCAACCATCGTCGAAGCCAGGGTCACCTCCTGCGGCGTCGGGTAAACGCGCATCGACTCCGGCAGAACATCCGCCAAAAGCATGCCGGCACACATCATCACGGCCGCACAAAGTCTCTTTCGCATAACAAACCTTTCTACTAACATCGAGGCTCTTTCTCAACTGCGCCCTCCATAATATCACAAACCCGTCCGCTTTGCTTACAAGCCGTGCGCGAGTGCGCGAACCGGGGGCTCGCGCGTGAACGGTGAGAGGTGAACGGTTGCACCTCGGCGTGGTTGACCCCGCACCTCGGCGTGGTAGACCTCGCCCCTCGGGCGGGTTCATTTTGGGGCTTGGAATCGCCCGAGGCAGGAAGTGGGCCTAAAAACCTGCTAGTTTATCCGTCGCGGCCCGCCGCGCACTGTCCACTGTCGACTGTCCACTGTCAACTGGCGCGCAGCGCCCCTCGGGCGGGTTCATTTTGGGGTATGGAATCGTCCGAGGCAGGAAGTGGGCCTAAAAACCTGCTAGTTTATCCGTCGCGGCCCGCCGCGCACTGTCCACTGTCGACTGTCCACTGTCAACTGGCGCGCAGCGCCCAACGGCTTGCAGTTTTGGGCGGGGTGCGGTAGACTATAAATCATAAGGAGTGCGTGCTATGGTCAGCGTGACGATTTGTATGGGCAGTTCCTGCTTTTCGCGCGGGAATAATAAGAACTTGGAAGCGGTCCGGGCGTGGTTGACGGCGCAGGGGCGGAGCGCGGAGGTGGAGTTGAAGGGGTGTCGGTGCGGGAATGCGTGCGGGGTGGGGCCGAACATTTGGATTAATGGCACGTGCCATAGCGGGGTGACGCCCGAGGCGGTGCCGGAGTTGCTCGAGAACGCCTTTGCCCAGGAGTAAGCGATGGATGCATTAGCGCCGGTCTATTCTGTCAATGCCCAGTGCCGCGATTGTTATAAGTGTGTGCGGCGGTGCCCGGTGAAGGCCATCCGGGTGGAGAACGACCACGCGGTGGTGGTGCCTGAGGCGTGTATCTATTGCGGGACGTGTGTGGCTACCTGTCCGAACAAGGCCAAGATGGTGCGCGACGACCTGCAGGCGGTGCGCAACTTGGTCTCTGCGCGGCGGGATGTGGTGCTGTCGCTGGCGCCGAGTTTTGCCTCGGAGTTTCCGGGGGTGGACCCTGCGTGTCTTTCGACGGCACTCAAGAAGTTGGGCTTTGCGGTGGTGCGCGAGACGGCGGTGGGGGCGAATATCGTCTCGCGCCGGGTGGCGGAGTTGATGGCCAAGAGTCCGAACCACCGGCTGCAGATCTCTTCGGCCTGTCCGGTGGTGGTTGAGCTCATTCAGCGCTACTATCCGCGCTTTGCGCCCTATCTGACGCCGGTGGATTCGCCGATTATCGCGCACTGTAAGGCCCTGCGGCGGGAGTTTCCCGATGCGCCGATTGTCTTTGCCGGGCCTTGCGTGGGCAAAAAGCACGAGAGTGATTTGCACCAGGACCTGCTCTATGGCGCGCTGACCTTCGAGGAGTTGCGGCGGTGGATGATGATGGCCGGGGTGGATGAGCCGAGCTACTTTGCGCCGGACCCTGCGTATAAGCTGCCGGGCGATGGGGCCTATTACCCCATTGAGGGCGGAATGCTGCGGAGCGTGGAGCGCAACTTCCACGCCTTGGCCCCGAAGGGCGAGCTCCAGCCAATGGTCCTCACCGGCATCAAGGCGCTACAGACGATGCTCGAGACGCTCGACCCCAAGACGCTGGAGCAGCCGGTCTTTATCGAGGCCTTGGCTTGCCCCGGGGGTTGCGTCTGCGGACCCAAGACGCGGGTGCGTTGCGCGGCCGGGGGAATGCTTGACCTGCTCCGCCACGCGCGCCGGACGCTCCCGGACGACCCGGAGGACAAGCCCGACGTGGGCCACCACTACCGTCCGGCGGCCACGCCTTCGCCGGTCTTCCCGGAGGAGGAGATTCAGGCCACGCTGCACGCGCTGGGCAAGTTCCGCCCGGAGGATGAGCTCAACTGCGCCGGTTGCGGCTATGATAGTTGCCGCGAACTGGCCTGCGCCATCTTGGCGGGGAATGCGGAGGCGCAGATGTGCGTTTCGCGGATGCGGCAGATTGCCCTTAAGCAGAGTTCGGCCATCGACCGCGCCCTGCCGTATGGCTTGGTGGTGGCCGATAAACAGCTGCGCATTATCGAGTGCAACGAGCGCTTCGCCGCGCTCTTGGGCGAGGCCACGCGCCTGGCCTACGATGCCAAGCCCGGCTTGCGCGATGCGGACCTCGCGCGGCTAATTCCCTATGAGCAGCTCTTCCGCAAGGTTCTGGAGACCGGCGAGGAGACCATCCGCCAGACGGTTGAGATTGAGGGGCGGCTCTTCTCGCTGACCATCTTCAATGTGGACGTGCACGAGGTCATCGGCGCGCTCATTCTCGATGTCACCGAGACCGAGCAGAAGCGCAAGGCCCTCATCGACAAGGCCCGAACCGTGGTCACGAACACCGCCAAGACGGTCCAGCAGATTGCCTTTATGCTCGGGCGTAACGCCGCCGAGAGCGAGCTGATCCTCGACTCTGCCGTTGAGATGTTTGCCCCGCTTGACCAGGGCGAGAAGTAAGCGCGGGAGCCGAGCGTATGGCAGAGACCTCTCTTCCGGCCGCAGCCGAGGGTAATCCGCCGCCCTTCATCGAGGTGGATTGGTTCAACCGCTTCAAGTTCCGGAAGGTGTGCAGTGGCGACATCTTCCTGAGCGAGCGGCAGCAGGATGGCTCGGTGGTGGCCGTGCTCACCGATGGGCTGGGGAGCGGACAGCAGGCCAACGTCTGCGCCTCGCTCACCGCCACGATGGCGATGGAGTATATGCGCGCCAAGATTGGTCTGCGCCGGGCCGCCACCCTGATTATGGACGCGCTGCCCATCTGCCCGGATCGCCACATTTCCTACTCCACCTTCACGATGGTCCACGCCTCGCCCGAGGGCAACGTGCGCATTATCGAATACGAGAACCCGCCGGCCACGCTTTTGCGCGGGACCGAAGTGGTACCCATCGAGCGCACGCCCTACACCCTGCCGCGCTGGGAGGGCCGCCAGATGACCTACGCCACCTTCCAGATGGCGCTGGGCGATCGTCTCTTCTTCTGCTCTGACGGTATCACCCAGGCGGGGCTGGGCGAGCCGGGAACCCCCTTTGGCCAGGGCCTCGAGCGCGTCATCCCCTGGTTGCAGGAGTCGATTGCCATTGCCCCGGAGATCGGCGCGCACGTCCTCTGCAAGGGGGCGGCCGACCGCGCAACCCGTCTGGATGGCGGGCGTGCCGGGGACGACACCACCGCCGCAATGCTCTATTACCGCACCCCGCGCGTCACCCAAATGCTCACCGGCTGCCCCTTCGATAAGAAGCAGGACGCCGCCTACGCGGCCTTGGCCACGCGCCCGGGCATCTCCACGATCATCTCCGGCGGCTCCACGGCCGACCTCATCGCCCGCGAGCTCGATCGCCCGATTGATACGCCTTTGGTGGCCCTCGACCCCGAGGTGCCCGCCGGTTCGGAAATCCCCGGTATCGACCTGGTCACCGAGGGCTGCGTCACCCTCTCCAAGGTGATTGACCTCCTCAAGAACCCCGGCCCGGATGTGCGCGTGAACCCCGCCACGAAGATGCGCGACCTGCTCCTGGCCTCCGACCGCATCTTCATCGATGTGGGCACGGCCATCAACCCCGCCCACCAGGATCCCAACCTGCCCGTGGCCCTCGACATCCGCCGCAACATCGTCAAGGACCTCGCGGCCGTCCTCACCACGCAGTATTGCAAGGTCGTTGAGGTCCGTTTCCACTGACGCATTGCCAATGAAGCCCTTTTCGCTCCTCATCAAGCCCGCCGGGGCCGACTGTAACCTGCGTTGCGACTACTGTTTCTATCTGGGCCGCGCCGAGCTCTACCCCCAAACCGCCCGCCCGCGGATGAGCGAAGAGACCCTCACGCGCCTGGTGCGCGGCTACCTCGCGCTGCCCTTCCCCGTGCACACCTTCGCCTTCCAAGGGGGCGAGCCGCTCATGATGGGCGAGGACTTCTTCCGCACGCTTGTCAAGCTCCAGCGCCGCTATGCTCGCCCGGGATCGCAAATCTCCAACTGCGTCCAAACCAACGGCACGCTCCTAACCCCTTCGCTGGCGAGCTTCTTTGCCGAGAACCACTTCCTCCTGGGTGTCTCGGTAGACGGTCCGGCCGCGGTGCACGACCTGCGCCGGCGCAATGTGGCCGGGTGCGGGAGCCACGCGGCCGTGATGGCGGGTCTGGCGCACCTGCGCGCGGCAAAGGCGGACTTCAACCTCCTCACCCTCGTCTCCCAAAGCAATGTCCATGACCCCGTGGGCACCTACCGCTACTTGCGCGACGAGCTGGGGTGCCGCTTTATGCAGTTCATCGAGTGCGTGGAGTTCGGCCCTGATGGCACCCCCTTGCCCTACGCCATCAGCGCAGATGAATGGGCCGACTTCACCATCGCCCTCTTCGACGAGTGGCTGAAGGCCGATGCGCACACCATCTCCATCCGCCTCTTCGATAGCGTGGTTGCCAAGCTCCTCACAGGCAATGCCAACACCTGCGCGATGGGTTGCGACTGCCGTGACTACTTCGTCGTTGAGCACAACGGCGATGTCTACCCCTGCGACTTCTTTGTCCGCCCCGAACTCCGCCTGGGCAACATCCACTCCCACGACTGGGACGAACTCTGGGAGCACCCCCTCCACACCGCCTTCGGCCGCCGTAAGGCCACCTGGAACCCGGCCTGCGACCGCTGCCCCGCCCTTCGTTTCTGCCAGGGCGACTGCCCCAAGAACCGCACCGGCCACGACCCCGCCCGCGATCCGCGCACCCTCTCCTATCTTTGCCCCGCCTGGCAGCGCATCTACGCGCACATCCTCCCGCCCTTGCAGCGGTTGGCCAAGGCGTGTGCCCGGCCTTGATATTGCCTATTCAGACAAAACAGCAGCGGGACCCGGCACTCCGGATCCCGCTGTCGTTTTGCGTTGGGCGCGCTGTTAGCAGTGGCCCTGGGCGATCATCGCGTCGGCCACCTTCACGAAGCCAGCCACATTCGCGCCGAAGAGGTAGTCCCCCTTCTTGCCGAAGCGCTCGGCGGTGGTGTAGGCGTTGTGGTGGATGGCGGTCATAATGGCCTTGAGCTTGGCATCGACCTCTTCGGCGGTCCAGGCCAGGCGCATCGAGTTCTGGCACATTTCCAGACCCGAGGTGGCCACGCCACCGGCGTTGGAGGCCTTGCCCGGGGCGTAGAGGATGCCCGCGGCCTGGAAGGTCTCGATCGCCTCGATGGAGGAAGGCATGTTGGCGCCTTCAGCGACCAGCTTGCAGCCGTTGGCCACGAGGGTCTTGGCCGCGTCGCCATTGATCTCGTTCTGGGTGGCGCAGGGGAAGGCGCAATCGCACTTCACGCCCCAAGGCTTGGCATCGGGCGTGTAGGTGGCGGTCGGATACTTGGTCACATACTCGCTGATGCGGCCGCGCTTGACGTTCTTGAGCTCCATCACATAGGCCAGCTTCTCGGCGTCGATGCCATCGGGGTCGTAGATGAAGCCGTTGGAGTCGGAGAGGGTGACCACCTTCGCACCGAGCTGCTGGAGCTTCTGGACGGCGAACTGGGCCACGTTGCCCGAGCCGGAGACCACGCAGGTCTTGCCCGCGAGGGTGTCGCCCGCGGCCTGCATCATATTGTCGGCGAAGTAGATCAAGCCATAACCGGTCGCCTCCGGGCGGATGAGCGAGCCACCCCAGGTGAGGCCCTTGCCGGTGAGCACGCCGGTGAACTCGTTGGCCAGGCGCTTGTACTGCCCGAACATAAAGCCAATCTCGCGCGCGCCGGTGCCAATGTCGCCGGCGGGCACGTCGGTATCCGCGCCAATGTGGCGGAAGAGCTCGGTCATAAAGCTCTGGCAGAAGCGCATTACTTCGCCATCGCTCTTGCCCTTGGGGTCGAAGTCCGAGCCGCCCTTACCGCCGCCCATCGGCAGCGTGGTCAGCGAGTTCTTGAAGACCTGCTCAAAGCCCAAGAACTTCAAGATACCCAGATTCACCGAGGGATGGAGGCGCAGACCGCCCTTGTACGGCCCAATCGCCGAGTTGAACTGAACGCGGAAGCCGCGGTTGACCCGGAACTTGCCCTGGTCATCCACCCACGGCACGCGGAACTGAATCACACGCTCGGGCTCGACAATGCGCTCCAAAATCGCGTTCTTCTCATACTTGGAGTCCGCCGCAATCACCGTCTCCAACGAACCGAAGACCTCCGTGACCGCCTGGATAAACTCCTTCTCGTGAGCATTCTTGGCGATGGTCTCATCGAGCACCCGTGCAACATAGGGATTCATCTGTACTACTGCCTTTCTAATTAGAACCGCAAACCGCCGCGCATTATACCACGCGCCACTTTTCACTCGCAAGAAAAATCGCGCGGGCGCTGCGCGCCCACTCGACAGTCGGCAGTCGACAGGGTGTATTCCGCGCCGCCCCCCGCTGGGGCCATCCGCCCCGGGTTGGCCTCGCCCTCGGGGCGGGTCGGTGTTGGACCCGGGGCGAGTTCGCTTTGGGCCTGGGCGAAGGGAAACCATTAAGGGGGCCTCTTAATTCCAATAAGTGGGGGACTTAATAGTTGGTCTCGGCTAGGGGGATTATTAGGGTCGGGCCTTTTACATTTTTATCCGCCCCTACCTCGAGGCGAGGTAGGCCCTAGGTCGAGGCGAGGTAGGCCCTAGTTTATTTTAGGGTAGGGGCTGGGGAAAAATATAGTTTGGCCTTTCGCGCGCGTACGCGCGTACACATTAATATTGTGTGTGGCCTGGCGGAGCAGGCCAAAGTGCCACGCGGTCTCCCTCGTCAGCCGCCACCTCTCACCGTTCACGCGCGCGTCAGCGCGCGGCGTCAGCGCGCGGCGTTAGTGCGCCACCAACTTTTTGCTTGCGCCTGGGGGGCAGAGTGCGCTACAATACGCAGTGTTTTCAGCCAAGGTCGGCGGAAGCGCGGGTGCGCGGCCAAGCCGGCGAGGCAAACACAAACACTTAAGGAACAACCATGAGCTGCTGCTGCCTTGAAAAGATCACCAACCCCGAGTTGAAGGCTTGGGTCAAGGAATTCGCCGATCACGCCACCCCTGAAAAGATTGTCGTCTGCGATGGTTCGCAGGCTGAGTATGATGCCCTCGCGGCGGCGGAAGTTGCCCGCGGCGCCTGGATTAAGCTGGACGAGAAGAAGCGCCCGGGCTGCTACCTGGTCCGTTCTCACGAGTCCGACGTTGCGCGCGTGGAGAAGCGCACCTACATCTGCTGCAAGGATCAGAAGGATGCGGGCCCGACCAACAACTGGATGGACCCCACCGAGATGAAGAAGATCATGTGGGAGCTCTACAAGGGCTGCATGAAGGGCCGCACCCTCTATGTGATTCCCTTCTCGATGGGCCCGATTGGCTCGCCCCTCTCCAAGCTCGGCGTTGAGCTGACCGACTCGCCTTATGTGGTCTGCAATATGCGCATTATGACCCGTATGGGCGATGCCGCGCTCGACCTCATCAACAAGGGCGCTGAGTACATCAAGTGCTACCACTCCGTGGGCGCTCCCCTCGAGCCCGGCCAGCAGGATGTCGCTTGGCCCTGCGCCCCGATGGAAAAGAAGTACATCACCCAGTTCACCGACCCCGGCGAAGAGGCCATTTGGTCCTTCGGCTCGGGTTACGGCGGCAACGCCCTCCTCGGCAAGAAGTGCTTCGCCCTGCGCATCGCTTCGGTCCTCGCCCGCAAGGAAGGCTGGATGGCCGAGCACATGCTCATCTTGAAGCTCACCAGCCCCGAGAACAAGAGCTACTTCGTCACCGCCGCCTTCCCGTCGGCCTGCGGTAAGACCAACCTCGCGATGATGCTGCCCACCCTCCCCGGCTGGAAGGTCGAGACCTGCGGTGACGACATCGCCTGGATCCATGTGGACAAGAACACCGGCAAGCTCCACGCCATCAACCCCGAAAACGGCTTCTTCGGCGTGGCCCCCGGCACCTCCAAGATCTCCAACCCCAACGCCCTGCACGCTTGCGAGAAGAATACCATCTTCACCAATGTGGTCCTCACCGATGACGGCGATGTGTGGTGGGAAGACATGGGCGTTCCCGCGCCGGCCCACGGCATTGACTGGAAGGGCAACGACTGCTACGCCTCCAAGGAAAAGCCCAACAAGATGGTCGCTTCTCCCGATGGCACCGGCGAGTTCATCAAGGCCGCTCACCCCAACTCCCGTTTCACCGCGCCTGCCGAGCAGTGCCCCGTGATCGCCAAGGAGTGGGAAGCCCCCGAAGGCGTGCCGGTTGATGCCATCCTCTTCGGTGGCCGCCGCCCCTCCACCATCCCGCTGGTCAATATGGCCACCGACTGGGCCCACGGCGTCTACATGGGCTCTGCCGCCGGCTCCGAAGTCACCGCCGCCGTCATCTCCGACCAGATCGGCCAGGTCCGCCGCGATCCCTTCGCGATGCTGCCCTTCTGCGGCTACAACATGGCTGACTACTTCGGCCACTGGCTCGAAATGGGCAAGAAGGTCGCCACCGACAAGCTCCCGAAGGTCTTCTTCGTGAACTGGTTCCGCAAGGATGCCGAGGGTCACTTCATGTGGCCGGGCTTCGGTGACAACTCCCGCGTCCTCAAGTGGGTCTGCGAAGCCATCGAAGGCAAGGCCTCCACCAAGGTCACCCCGATTGGCATCATGCCCACCGATGACGCGATTGACCTGACCGGCTGCGAGACCACCCCCGAGACCCTCCACGAGCTCCTCACCGTCGATGTCGAGGGCTGGAAGAAGGAAGTCGCCGGCGTCAAGGAATCTTGGGAGAAGTTCGGCGATCGTATCCCCGCCGAGCTCACCGCCAAGCTCGCCGAAATCACCGACGCGCTCAACAAGTAAGCGTCTAGGTTCCTTCCAAAAGCTGCGGCTCTCCCCCCGGAGAGCCGCAGCTTTTTATAGTCACTCGCTTTATGGTATACTGCCGGGCCAAAGGGTTCCTTCTTGGTTGCCCAGGAAGTCGTGGAAGAGAATAAAGGAGAGGAGACGATGACTTGGCTTACCCGGATTGCGGCGTTGTCCGCCCTGTTGCTTGTTGCGGGGTGCTGCACGCCTGCGCAGGAGCAAGCGGTTTGTTTCCGCTTTGTGCCAGTCACAATAACGCCTCAACCTTCGGACTCGTACACGACGAATGACGAGGCGTTGGCAAAGGAAATCCTCGACTGCCCCTGGCGTAGTTCCGAAAAGGTCAATCTCTATTTGCGCGATGAGGTTGGCGACTGGCTGGGAAACTATGATGAGGCGACTGGCTGAAATCCGCGTTGTCACCGGGTGGAGGCCATCACTGAGGAGCACGACTTCTTTCATCTCTCCTATGAGGCGTTGACCTCAAACCTCCATAATATGTGGCGATTTAGGCGGGAGAATGGGGAGATGACTCCCGAGCTTCTGTGTATGAATACCTTTTGCCTTGACACTCGCGGCGACCAGGTGTTTATCAAGTCCACCTATTACTACTTTACGCTCAACGCGGAGAAGCAGGTTGACTTCTACCTCATCTCGACAGCTCATCGCGAGACCCTGCGCCTGGGCGAGCAGGAATAACGCTTGCGCCGCGTGGCAGGGTTGGGGCGGGTGTGGTATGATGTGCGCATGAATGAGTTGATTGCCCATGTTTACGAGATGAAGGCGGAGGACCGCGAGTTTGACTTTGCGTCGGTCTTTCCGGTTGGCGCGCCGTTGGAGTTGGAGATTGGCTGCGGGAATGGTCGCTTTTTGGCGGCGAATGCGGCCAAGCACCCGGAGCGGTGTTATTTGGGGGTGGAGCGGATGATGGAGCGGCTGCGGCGGTGCTCTAAGAAGGCGCAGCAGGGGGCGTTGAATAATCTGGCCTTTGTGCGCGTGGAGGCGGGGCGCTTTGTTCGGGAGGTGGTGCCGGATGGGTCGATTTCGGCCTTCTATCTCTTCTTCCCGGATCCGTGGCCGAAGCGGCGGCACCATAAGAATCGCTTTTTCCAGCCGGAGATGTGTTCGGTGTTGGCGCGGATTTTGGTTCCGGGGGGGAAGGTCTATATTTCGACGGACCACGCGGACTACTTCGGCGAGATGGAGCGTTATCTTTCTGCGGATGCGCGCTTTGAGGCGATTGAGCCACTGGTGCGCGCGGAGGATGAACAGACGGACTTTGAGCGGCTCTTTCTCTCAAAGGGTGAGCCGATTTATAGTTGCGCGTTTCAACTGCGATAGGCGTGAACCTTGAAGCGGGAAGCGGGGAGAGTGAACAGTCTGCACGGCGTGTTCTGCGATGGAGGGTGGTCGTTTTTGACCGGCTCTTCCACGCCTTCTAATGTCTTTTGGAGTGATCGGCTGGAGGTGTTGGCTGAGGGGCTCTATTGGCAGTGGGCGCGATGTACGCAGGGGGATCCCTTTGCGCAGTTCTGTGTGGTGGTGGGGGATTTGGCCACCCGGAATTGGTTGCAGCACTATTTCCTGATGCATCGGCCGCTGGGGCAGCGGCGGATTCTGGCGAATATTCGCTTTGTGCCGATTGCTGAGTTTGTGAATGACTGGCTGGCTGCGCAAGTCCACCAAACGCGGGGTGTGCGTAAGGCGGCCGAGCATCCCTACGCCAAGGGGGTGCTGACGTGGCGGATTGAGGCAATCTTGCGCGACCATGGGGGCGAGGCATGCTTTGCGCCGTTGCAAAGTTATTTGGCGGGTGAGAACCCCGAGGTGCAGGCGCGTAGACGGTATGATTTGGCCGAGCAGCTGGCGAAACTCTTTGATGGCTATTTGGCCTCGCGCCCAGCAATGTTGCGGCGGTGGGAGCAGGGGCGGCGCGCGGCGGGGGAGCCCGTGTGGCAGGTGGCGCTTTACCGGCAGTTGGTGGCCGAGGAACCCGGGACCTATGCCCGGGACTATGAGGCGGCGCTCGCAGCAGACTGCGACCCTGAGCAGGCCTTCGCAGCCGGTTTTCCGCGCTATGCGGGGGTGGCGGTCTTTGATGTGTCGGTGGCGCCGTGGCCCTACCTGAAGATGTTGGAGCAGCTTTCGCGCGTGCTGCCGATGATTTGGTGGAGCTTTAATCCCGCGCAGACTTACTGGTTGGAAAATCCAACGAAGCGGCAAGCGGTCAAGGCGTTTACCCGGCGTTTGACGCAGGCGTTGCTCGCGGGGGAGACGGAACTGCCGGAGGCGGAGGCGTACTTTGCGGACGGCGGGTCCAAGTTGTTGGGGGCATTGGCGTCGGGTGGGCGCGGGGTGCTTTCGGCCGAGCTGGAGATGAGCGGCTTTGACAGCCAGTGGGTGTCTGCGGGGCAGACGGCAGAAAAGGACTTTGCGACGGTGGCGAATAGTGCGCCGGAAATCCACGCGTGTACGGGGCCTCGGCGCGAGCTGGAGGTGGCGAAGGAGGCGATGCACCGCTTCTTTGCCGATCATCCGGAGGCGCGGGCGTGTGACGCGCTGCTGCTCTGTGCCGATTGGCCCACCTACGCGCCGCTGGTTGAGGCGGTCTTTATGGGCGGCGCGGAGGGGCAGATTCCGGTTCAGCTGGCGCAGGGGACGCGCAGCGAGAGCGCGATGCTCCAGGCGTGGGAGCAACTGCTTGCCTTCCGGGACAATCGCTTTGAGGTGAGCGCCGTCTTTGAGCTCTTGGGATGCCCGGAAGTGCGGCTGCGCTTTGGGTTGGCCTTCGACGAGGTGGGCACGCTGCGCGAGATGGTGCAGCAGAATAACCTGCACTGGGGCTTCGACGCGGCCGATGTGGCCCGGACGCTGCATCAAGCGCCCGAGGAAGCGCCCGATGAGGCGCAGACGCCCTTCACCTGGCGGCGGGGGTTGGACCGCTTTGTGGTCGATGCCCTCTACGGTCCGCGCGAGGAAGCCGGGGAAGTGGTGGAGCTCTCCGGGCTGGGGGCCATTTTGCCGGTGGGCGAAGTGGAGGGGGAGCGGGCCCAGAGCGTTGGGAAGTTGGCGGCCTTCGTCGAGGCGCTTGCGCGTTTGCGGCAGACCTTGCAGGGAGAGTCTACGGCCGAGGTGTGGCAGGAGGTGTTGTTGAAGGCGTTGGAGCGCTTCTATTTGGCCGACGAGGGTGAGGCGCTTGTGGAGGCTAATGCGATCCGCCACGCTATCGTTTCGACTACGCGCGAGATGCTCGTGGCCCGGATCGTGGCGAAGCGTCCGCCCGAGCGTGTGCCCGGGGAGGTAATCTGCCAGGCCGTTCTGCGCGCGATGAAAGGGGCCTTCCGAGGCACCTCAGCACCGGGTGACGCCGTGCGCGTGGCACCGCTTACGCCTGGGGCCGCAGTGCCGGCGAAGTTCGTGTGGATTTGCGGTCTGAATGACGGCACCTTCCCCCGGGTTGACTTCAAGCCTAGCTTCGATTTGGTTTGGCGCAAGCCCTCGCTCTTTGAGGTGAGCGCTCGCGAGGTGGATGGCTATGCCTTCTTGAAGGCGGTGCTCGGCGCGCGGGAGAAGTTGGGGCTGAGTTATGTGGGCTTGGATGCGCAGAACCAGAAGGATATTCCCGCCTCGGTCTTTTTGCTGGACCTCAAGGATTGGCTGGAGGAGGCGGAGGTGCCTTATGCAAGTTTCAAGCATCCGTTGCAGGCGCACTCCCCGCGCTACTTTCTTCCGCCTGGAGCGACGAAGGAGCCCCCGTTGCCGACCGCCTTCTCGGCACTCAATCGCGAGATCGCCGAGCGGCTCTGTGCCGACGGTGCTCCCGTGGCCGTGCCGGAGGTGGCGCTCTTCACCTTCGTGCCAGGGCAGGAGCGGATTATTCCTTTGGAGGACTTGGCAGCCTTCTATGCCCATCCGTGTCAGATGATTGCACGTAAGCGCTTGAACCTCTCGCCGCCGCGCCTGGGCAAGGCCGAGCTGAACGATGAGGATGCGCTGGCTGTCTCGCCCTCGAAGGCGATTGTTAGCCAGAACCTCTTGCAGCACGCGGCCTTGATGGGCGAGCCGTTGATTGTGCCGCGCCTACGCGAGGAGGGCTGCTCCCTCGGCGAGCAGGAGATACGAGAGACGCTAAAGCAGCTTTCTGCCGAGTATGGGGTGATGCCCTTGCGCTACTCCGACAAGGCCTGCAAGCCCTTCTCAACGGCCCTTTCGCTGCCGGAGGCCGCGCGTAGATGGTGCGCCGAGGGGGAAGCGTGCAACGTGACGCAGGAGGTGGTGGCGGCCGGGCAGCCGATGACGGTGGCCGGGCAGGTGAAGTTAGTGGCCTTTGCGACCACCGGGGTGGGGGAGCTGGCGCATCTTTTCCGCTTTGGGCAGCGTTGGAAGGTGGACGAAGCGGAAGTGCGTGCGGCCTGGGTCTTTCACGTGGCCGGGCACGCGGCCGGTCAGCACTTCGCAACGGTGATGATGGGGCTCACCCGTGGCCCGGCGCAGGTCTTTCCCCCGTTGGCGCAAGATGAGGCCCAGGCCTTCCTTGCGGCGATGGTGGCCCAGGCCCTCAAGCCTTGCCCCTTCTCCTTGAGCTTGGCGATTGACTACACCGAGGATGTGCCGCCAGCGGACCTCCTCGCGGCTTTGCAAATGCCAACGCCGTGGAAGACCGTGGATAAGAAGCTCTAGAAAGCGAGCGCGTATGGCACACCCCTTTGATACGGTCATCTTTGACCCGGCCTTCGATCTGGGCGGGGCGCACCTTGTGGCTGCCTCCGCCGGCACCGGGAAGACCTACAACATCCAGAATATCTACCTGCGCCTGGTGGCCGAGCTGGGGCTACAGGTGGAGCAAATCCAGGTGATGACCTTCACCGAGGCCGCCACTCAGGAGTTGCGCGACCGCCTGCGTAGGGCTCTCGTCGACTTCTCGGCCTTTCTCGCTGGGCACGGAGAAAAGTTGAAGCCGGAGGAGCAAGAACGCTACGCCAGGTTGCACGCGTGTGTTTGCGAGGGTAGGGGGGGGAAGCCGGAGGTGGCCCGCAAGCGTTTGGAACTGGCTGTGATGACTTTCGACCAGGCGGCTATCTCCACCATCCACGGCTTCTGCCGCCGCATCCTCACGCGTTTTGCCTTCGAGACGCGCAGCGCCTTCGGAGCCGAGTTGGAGGACAACAAGTCCGCCGCGCTCACACAAGCCGTGCGCGATTGGTGGCGCGTGCAAACCGAGCCGCCGCCCTTTACCCTGGACGCGCTGCGGGAGGTCACGCTCAACCTTGCCGGAAAGCACGATTGGCAGCTGCGCGAGGGGGAGGAGGAGCCGCTCTTGCGCCAGGCCGCTGAGATTGTGCAGGCCTACGAGGCGGCCCGCCCCACGCGCGAAACGCAGACCTTCGATGACTTGCTACGGAGCGTGCGCGAGGCGCTCTGCGACCCCTCGCTGGGGCCAACCCTGGCGGCCAAACTGCGCGCGGAGTTCAAGGCCGCCCTCATTGACGAGTTCCAGGACACCGACCCGGTTCAATACGACATCTTTCGCCGCGTCTTCCTCGACCCCACCGCCAGCCCCAGGCCCATTCTCTTCTTCGTGGGCGACCCCAAGCAGGCCATCTATGCCTTCCGCGGCGGCGACATCTACACCTACCGTCAGGCCGTGCGCCACCCAGAGGTGGCCCCAGAGACCTATTGCCTCAACCGTAACTTCCGCTCTTCTCCGCGCTTGCTCAAGGCCGTCAACCAGCTCTTCCGCGACCAACCTGGCGCTTATACCTTTGGCGATGAGACCATTGGCTATCCCGACGACCTCCAGGCCGGCAAGGCGATCCCCGGGTTGATGGTGCTGAATGAGGCCACCGGCGAACGACAAGAGGACCCCACGCCCTTCCGGATCTGCTGGACTGACAAGGCCGGCGATGAGCTCCAGCAGGCTACCGTCGCGCAAGTGCTTGCCTTTCTGCGCGAGCAGCAGGGGGCCGTCAGCCCTGGCGACATTGCCATTCTGGTCTCCGCGCACGAAACCGCCCAGAAGCTCTGCCAGCGGTTGCGCGCGGCAGGGGTGCTGGCCGTGCTCCAACACGCAGGCAACGTCTTCGACACGGATGTCGCCAACGAGCTACTGTTGGTCCTCAAGGCCCTGGCCGGCTTTGACGGATTGCGGCAAATCCACCTGGCTCTGGCCACCACCTTTTTCGACTTCCGCCCGGAGCAACTCGTTGCTGGCGCGGAGGAGCCCGAGGTGGCTCAGGCCATCGAACAACTGCGTAGCCTAACACAACACTGGCTTACGCACGGCTTCTATTCTACCTATGCCGCCTTGGAGACCTTGCCTCACTGCAACATCCGCCAACGCCTGGCCGCGCTCCCAGATGGCGAACGGCAGTTGACCGACCTGCTGCAGCTCATCGACCTCATTGGCGGGGCTATTGCCGAGATAGGCGAGAGCCCCGAGCGCGTGGTTGATTGGCTCCAGACGCGCATCTGCCGCGCCCAAGGCGATGCCGAGAAAGACAACGAGGCCTATGCCCGCCTCCTGGAGAGCGAGCGGGATGCCGTCAAGATTATGACGATACACGTCTCCAAAGGCCTAGACTTCCCGATCGTCTTCACCTTGCTCTCCGGCGTATCAAACCGCCTGCGCAAGCCT
>JBJEVY010000119.1:0-13028 GCA_051884775.1 Candidatus Spyradenecus sp.
CGATTGGGTATATCAATGCAATCAGTATTGATATCCCCTCGTGGGCGGGCGGTGGCAAGATTGGCTTCGACATTGCGACCATTCCCGCGCTGGCGCAAGGCGGTATTGCGACCAAGCCGACGCTGGCGATGATTGGCGAAGGCCGCGAAAGCGAGGACGTGCTCCCGCTCTCCAAACTCGGCACGATGATGGGCGGCGGCACGGGCGGCGGCGTGACGGTGAACTTCGCGCCGGTTATCAATGTGTCCGGCGGCGGCGCGGACGCATACGCGCAGGTGAAGTCCGGGCTGACGGAAGGCGCGCGCAACCTCAAGCGCGAACTGGAGAAGTTGCTGGCCGACCAGCGCCGCCTGTCTTACGCCTAACGGAAGGGAGGAAGCAAGATGGCAACAATCAAAACACGGCAAGGCGACACGTGGGATATGCTGGCCAAGCGCGTCTATGGGGATGAGCATTATCTCGATGTGCTCCTCAAGGCGAACCTCGACCACCGCAAGACGGTCCTGTTCCCCGCCGGGGTGGTGCTGAACGCGCCCGAGGTGGACACGGAGCAAGTCGCTTATAACGCCGCGCTCCCGATTTGGAAGCGCACGGAGGGCGAGGGATGAGCGGGGCTATGCAGACGCGCTTGCGCCTCCTGTTTACGGAGGCGGGGGCGGATGTGACGGAGGATATTCTGCCCGATGTGCTCGACTTCTCGTTTACGGATAACGAGAGCGAGGAAGCGGACGAAATCAGTCTGACACTGAAAGACCCGACCGGCAAGTGGGCCGGGACGTGGAAGCCGAAGGGCGGCGAAATCATCCGAGCGTCTATCCTAAATGGCACGGTGACGTGGCCGGGGCGGCGGCTGGATTGCGGCAAGTTCTACGCGGACAGTTTGAGTGCGGCGGGCAACCCGCGCACGATGACCATCAAGGGCGTGTCTATCCCGCTGAACAAGCCCATACGCAAGAAGGTAAAGAGCAAGGCGTGGGAAGACACGACGCTCTATATGATTGCCGTCGACATCGTGGAAGAAGCCGAGATGAGCGTCAAGTTCGACGTGGAAGCCGGAAGCATTCCGCGATACGACCGCGTAGAGCAAAAGCGCGAGAGCGACCTCAAGTTTCTGTTGCGCCTGTGCGAGGAAGCCGGGTTTTCGATGAAGGTGACGGACGACACGATTTACATCTTCGACCAAGCCAGTTATGAGAAGAAAACGCCGATCCAGACGCTGGAACTGGGCAAGTCCGCGATTGTGAGTTGGGGGTTCGAGGCGAACCAAAGCGAGACTTATAAGAGCGTCACGCTGGCGTTTCGCGACCCGAACCTGAAGAAGGTCGGTGAGGCTGGCGGGTATAGCACGGACGAGACCATCGAGAAGGACGAAAGCGGCGAGAAGCGCAACCGGGCCGTGTGGAAGTATACCTATACCGACCCCGAAGCGGACGAGGAAGGGCAGGAGTTCGGCTACAAGACGCGCGCCAAGTCGCTCGATGAAGCGCGGCGCAAGGCAAAGGCGAAACTACGCGAACTGAACAAGCGCTATATCACCGGGAATATGACGCTTGTCGGGGACGTGCGGCTGATAGCCGGGGCCGTGGTGGCGGTGAAGGGCTTTGGGTCGTTCGATGGGAACTTCATTATTAGCAAAGCGACGCACACGGTCGGGACAAGCGGGTATACCACCAGCCTCGACTTGCGCCGCGTGAATACGAACTACTAGGGGGGAGACTGATGGCTTTATTGGATTTTGCGGGGGACGCGGACGAACTGATGAACCTGCTCGGGTGCCTGATTAAAATCGGCGAAGTGTCGAGCGTGGACCCGGCGGCTGGCACGGCGCGCGTGGTCTTTGACGACGACGACGGGGTGGTCTCTTACGACCTCAAGGTGCTGCACACCAACACGCTCAAGACCAAAGACTATGCGATGCCCGAACTGGGCAGCGACGTGCTCTGCGTCTTCCTCCCGAATGCGACGGAAGAGGGCTTTATCCTCGGGAGTTTCTACGCCGGGGAAGTGACCCCGCCCGAAAGCGAAGGCACCAAGCGCACGGTGCGCTTTTCGGACGGCACGCGCGTTTGCTATGATATGGCCACGCACGCCTTGCAGGTGACGGGGGCGGCGCGCGTGACCGTGCAAGCCCCGGCGATTACGCTTGACGGCAACGTGGCGATTACGGGCACGCTGGCCGTTGCTGGGGCCGTGACCGCCGACAGCACGGTGACAGCAAGCGGTGACGTGGTCGGTGCCGGGAAGAGCCTGGAGACGCACACGCACACGGGCAATATGGGCGCGCCGACGAGCCCGCCGCTGTAAGCGAGAAGGAGGATTGAACGATGGCGATGATTGGGATTTATGGCACCTTCCCCTTTGTGTGCTCGCAAGACCAAGTGCGCACGTTTACGGACTTTTCGCGCGAGCACACGATGCGGTGGGCGGCGCACGAGGTGATCGGGCGCAAGCCGGTGCTGGAGATGATTGGGCCGGACTTGACGACAGCCTCG
Organism: Candidatus Spyradenecus sp.; assembly: GCA_051884775.1. Lineage (GTDB taxonomy): Bacteria > Verrucomicrobiota > Kiritimatiellia > RFP12 > DVOR01 > Spyradenecus. The sequence continues at coordinate 2,493 of JBJEVY010000119.1, forward strand.
CTCAAAATCCGGTGCGATGCCTCTTTGGGCGTTTCCCCGCAGTGGTGGATTGATAAACTCGTGCGGCAACTCAATAACGGGTGGCACAAGAAGCTCATTATCGGCAATCAGTATTTCGGGCAATTCGTGCTGGAGAAGGTGAGCGTGGACGCAAAATACTTTGACGGCAAGGGTCGGTGCCTCGTGGCGGAGGCGACCCTAACGCTGAAGGAGTGGAGCGAATGAACTATAACGTGACGCTTGACGGTTCGGTGGACTTCGCGCCCCCAAGCGAGGCGGCGGAAATCCTGCAGAATGTGCGCACCATCCTGACCACGACGGTCGGCACGGTGCCCTTGCACCGGGACTTTGGCGTGGCGACGGACTTTTTGGACAGCCCGCTCCCCGTGGCAAAGACGCTTATGCGCGCGGCGGTGATTGACGCGATCGAGGCGTTCGAGCCGCGCGCGCGGGTGGTCGAGGTGACCTTTGAGGACGACGACGAGGCGGCGATGGCGGGTATCCTGAAGCCGCGCGTCACCCTGTCGATTGGCGATGAGGACGAAGCAGAGGAGGCATAACGATGGCAGAGGAAACATTCCCGCGCTGGGGCTTGCAACCCGTGGCGTTTGTCGAGACAGACCCGGCGAAGATTGAGGCGGAAATCATTACGGCCTATGAGCAGGCGAGCGGGCGCACGCTGGCGGACGGCGACCCCGTGCGCTTGTTCCTGTTGACCATTGCCGCCGTGATTATCCAACAGCGCGCCTGTATCAATCTCGCCGCGCAACAAAACCTGTTGAGTTATGCCACGGGGGCGAACCTTGACGCGCTCGGCAACAATCTCTCGGTGGCGCGGCTGGCGGCGAGCCCGGCGGTGACGACCCTACGCTTCACGCTGGCGCAGGCCCTCGGGACGGCGTATATCATCCCGATGGGCTATGAGGTGACGAACGGCACGGTGACCTTTGCGACGGACGATGAGGCGGTGATCCCGATTGGCGAAACGACCGTGGAGGTGTCGGCAACCTGCACCGAGGGCGGCACGCAGGGCAACAAGTATCTCCCTGGGCAGATTACGACCGCCGTCAAGCCGATGACCTTCCTCGCCAAGGCGGAGAATATCACGGAGACGGCGGGCGGGTCTGACGCAGAAAGCGACGCGGACTATGCAGAGCGCATTCGGCTGGCCCCGAACCGCTTTAGCGTGGCCGGGCCGACCAAGGCCTATGTGTTCCACGCCTATTCGGCGAACGCGGGCGTGATTGACGTGGGCGTGAACTCCCCGAGCCCGGGCGAGGTGAAGGTCTACCCGCTGATGGCGGGCGGCACGCTCCCGACGGAGGATGTGTGCAAGCAGATTGCGGCCTATCTGTCAAGCGAGGACATCCGCCCGCTGACCGACCACGTCGAGGTGCTCCCGCCGACGGCCAAGGAATACACCATCTATGTGGATTATTGGATTGCCCGCGACAAGGTGCCCGTGGCTTCCTCAATCCAAAAGGCCGTCGAGGCGGCGGTGGAGGACTACCGCGTGTGGCAACAGGCGAAAATCGGGCGCGACATTACGCCCGACCAACTCATCAAGCAGGTGGTCGAGGCGGGCGCGGCGCGCGTGGACTTCGCCACCCTGCAACCGGCGTTTGCTACAATTGCGGCGGACGAAGTTGCGCAATGCACAGGCGTGACGATTACCTACAAAGGCGCGAAAGACGAATAACGGCAGGAGGTATGCACGATGAAGACGCTGGAAGAGATGAGGCTCGCCGACGTGCTCCCCGGCAGTCTCGCGCACGATCAGACGGTGCGCCCGGCGGCGGCGGCGATTGACCCGCAACTGACCGCCGTGGCGGGGCTGGTAGATATGCCCGCGCTCTACACGCAATTGGACCGGCTCCCGAGCCTGGCGCTGGACCACCTCGCTATGCAGTTCGACTTGACGGTGTGGCGCGATAGTTGGAGCCTCACGATGAAGCGGCGCGTGCTCAAGAATGCCCTCTATGAGAAGGCGAACAAGGGCACGGTGAAGGCCGTCAAGAACGCGCTCGACGCGCTCGGGTCTGACGCGGTGATCAAGGAGTGGTGGGAGACGGAGCCGAAGGGCACCCCGCACACCTTCTCGATTGTGGCGACGCAGACCAACAGCGGCGAAATTGTCGACAGCGAATTGCAGGAAGACATTATCGCGACGATCAATGACACGAAGCCCTTGCGCAGTCACTTCTCGCTGACGGTGGAGCAAGCGAGCCGGGGGCAGATTGGGATTTATGGGTGCGTGCGGGCGCTGGCGTGTTTCCGCGTGAGCGGCGCGGCGGAAGGCCGCAATACGTGGTTCGACATTGACACGGGGATCGGGATGGCCTCGGTGGGCCGCCCGATGGTGAAGCGACATCTCATTGCGACAGCATAAGGCAGATTGGAGGACGCAGAGTATGATCAAGATGACCATTACGAACGCGGGGCGGCAGGCCCTCATCAATAGCGGGGCGACCGGCACGAACGCCGTCACGATTGCGCAGATTGGCGTGGGCACGGGCAAGTATACGCCGACGGCGGCCCAGACCGCGCTGAACGCGGAAATCAAGCGCGTGCCGATTACGGAGGGCGGGAGCGCGGGCGATAACGCCTTCCACGTGCTCTATCAAGACGCAAGCGAGGAGGCCTATCAAGTCTACGAGATTGGGCTGTTCCTCGACACGGGCGTGCTCTTTGCGGTCTATGCGAGCAGCGCAATGCTCATCCAAAAGACGGCGGCGGCCATTGCGATGATTGCGATTGACGTGGCCTTGACCGATATTGATGTGAGCCAGATTACCTTTGGGGCGGTGACTTACAGCAACCCGGCGGCGACGACCACGAACGCGGGCGTGCTGGCCCTTGCGACGGAGGCGGAAGTGGTGGCCGGGGAAGCGACGCAGAAGGCCCTCACCCCGGCGAATATCCAGGCCTTGACGGCAACGACCGAGCGGGTGGGGCTGGTGGAAATTGCGACCGAGGCCGAGGCCAAAAGCGGGGCCACGGGCAACCGCGTGGTGACGACCGCCACGCTGAAGGCGGTGCTGACGGCGGCCTATGCGACCTCGGCAGAAACGATTGCGGGCACGGTGACGGACAAGGCCGTGACCCCCGCCGGGCTGAAAACGCTGACGGCGACCACCGGGCGCGCCGGGCTGATAGAGATGGCGACGGACGCGGAGGCGACGGCGGGCACGGATACGGCGCGTGCCGTCAACCCCAAGCAGTTGAAGCAGGCGATTACGGACAACGTCAAGGACGCGACGACCGCGCAGAAGGGGATTGTGCAACTGGCCACGACGGCGGAGGCCACGGCAGGCACGAACGCAACGAAGGCCGTCACCCCGGCGGGCGTGAAGGGCGCAATCAAGGACTACACCGACACGCTCAATGGCGCGAAGGTGGTGGCGACGGGCAGCACGGCAAGCCGCACGCTGGCCGACCGCTTTGCGGACGGGCTGACCCCCAAAGATTTTGGCGCAACGGGCAACGGGACAACGAACGATAGCGCGGCGTTTACCGCGCTGGAGGCGAAGGTCTCGGGCCGGATGGTGGACCTTGAGGGGATGACTTACGTTGTAAGTGCCCTGCCGAAGGGGAACAGTTACTACAACGGCTTCTTCAAGGTGGGGAGCGCGACCTACCTGCCCGCTGGTCCTACGGTCGACGGCGTGCGGATCGTGAACGCCGAGGGGGCGAACTCGCCGAGCCTCTACCCCTCCGGGCGCTCCAAGTATTATCAGGCCGGGAGTTCGGTCAACCAGATGGCCCTCGGGCGCTTTTCGGACGACGGGAGCGGAAACAGTATCGTATTGCTGAAGTCCCGAAGCAGCACGGTGAATACGAGCAAGAGCGCGATAGCCGGGGACACGATTGGCTGGATTTCGTTCCTGGCTGACAACGGAAACGTGGACTATGTGGACGGGGCGACGCAGGGGGCGCGCGCGGCCTTGATTGAGGGCGGCGTGTTTGAGAGTTCCAAACTGACGGCGGCGGGCACGACGAATGTGGCCGTGCGCGGGTATATCCGCTTGCGCGCGTGCAGTGACGGGAACGACCGCACGGGCACGGGCGTTGAAGTGATTGACAATGCCTTCCGCCCGCTGGCGGATGACACGATTTCCCTCGGCACGGTGGGCAAGCGGTGGAAGGCCGTTTACGCCGTCTCCGATGTGGTGAGCACCTCCGACGAGAACCTCAAGCAGGATATTGACGGCATTCCCGACGCGGCGCTGGAAGCGTGGCGGAGCGTGCGCTTGCATACCTTCCGCTTCAAGCACGAGGTGGCGCAGGCAGGGGACGCGGCCAAGACCTATTTCGGCGTGATTGCGCAGGAGGTGATGGAGGCGTTCGAGGCGCAGGGCCTCGACCCGTTCGCCTATGGCATTGTGACCGCTGACAAGGACGATGACGGCGTGACGGTCTACGGTATCCGCTACCGCGAGGCGATGGTGCTGGAGGCGGCCTTGCAGCGCCAAAACACGGCCTATGCGAAGCACTCGCACGACATTGCGGATGTAACCGGCTTGCAGGTCGTATTGGATGACTTGCGGACGGACATTGACCGCGTGCAGAGCGCCTACCGCTACAAGGGCAGCGTGGCCACGGTAGATGACCTGCCGAGCGAGGGGCAGGCGCAGGGCGATGTGTGGAATGTCGAGGCCGACGGCCAGAACTACGGCTGGACGGGCGAGGCGTGGGACGCGCTCGGGCCGACGATTGACCTGGAGCCGTATGCGACCAAGGAGCAAGTGCAGACCGAGACCGCGCGCGCCACGGCGCAGGAGCAAGTGATTTTGACGGCGGTGGGGAACTGCGTCACGAAAAGCGCGATGAAGAGCGGGGTCGAGACGCAGACGGTGTTCGGCTACGACCCGATTGCGGAAACGGGCACGAATAACAACATCTACCTCGGCGATGAGACGCTGACGCTGATGAGCAACGGCAAGTCGATCGAGGTCCCCGCGAAGGCGGGGACGCTGGCTCTCACCAGTGATGTGGACACGCACGCGGAAAAGGCGGCAACGAGCACGGCGCTCGGGCACGTGAAACTCGGGACGGATACGGAGGTCTCCGGGACTTACGCGCGGGTCGGGAAGAATGCAGACGGGCAACTGGCCGTGCCGATGGCGACGGCCACGACGATGGGGTGCGTCAAAAAGAGTTCGAGTTCTGGCAATTCGCTCTCGGTGATTGGCGTGAACACTAGCGGGCAGATGGTGCTCAATGTGCGTACGAACCACTCGGGCTTTGAGGTCAACGGCGGGCTCTACGTGCAGACAGCCGCAGGGGATGAGCACCCGACGGCTGGCGACTGCGCCCCGGTGGCGACGGATACCGCTGGGAAACTGGCCGTGACGGACGCGACCACGGCGCGCAAGGGCGCGGTGAAGTTGGCCACTGGGCTAGACGATACGGGCGCGGTGAGCGTCCCGACGGCGGCGCAGGTGAAGGCTTACGTGGACGGACTGATTGGCGATATTCAGACGGCGCTGGCGGCGCTGTAAAGGAGGAACGGACATGGCGAGTGGAACAACGATAGCGGAAATGCTTGCCGACCTGGCCGCGAGTAAGGCGGCGATTGTGGCGGCGCTCACGGCCAAGGGCGTGACCGTCCCGAGTGGCGCGAAGTTCGAGGACCTCGCCGCGCTGGTGGCGCAGGTAGAAGGCGGAAGCGGCGGAAGCGGTGGCGATAATGTGGATGCGTTTATCACTTTGCTTGCATTGGATAAGTATACGGCGACAGAACTGGTTATCCCGGAAGGGACGACGAGGCTAGGAAGCCACACATTTTTTAGGGATACAATAGGTCAAGTGTCAAGCGTATCCTTGCCGTCTACGTTGGTGAGCGTTGGGGACTATGCGCTATGTGTGGACGGCACTGTTTGCAGGGCCTTGACGGTGCCGAGCAGTGTGGCGGAGGTCGGGGACACGTCGTTTGGATATGGTGCGAGCGGGATGGTGATTACGTTTGAGGGGAAGACGATGGCGCAGGTGCGTGCGTTGAATACCGCGTCTTCCACGAATAATACCAATCTGCTCAATCTGGCATCAGGCACGATTTTGCGGTGCACGGATGGCGACATCACGATATAGCATAACGAAGGAGGCAAACCAATGGCAGAACCGATGGAAGTCGTGGTCACGAACGCGGGCATTGCCGCGATTGTGAATGCAGAACACACGGGCACCGCGCCCGTCAAGGTGACGAGCGTCGGGCTCGGCACCGGGCAGTATACGGCGGCGGCCACGCAGACCGCCTTGCAGGCCGAGTTTAAGCGACTGACCGCCGTGGCCGGGGGCAACGTGGGCAACGGCGTGTTGCACATTACGGCGAACGACGCGGACACCTCGGGCGAATATCCCGAGTATACCGTCTATGAGGTCGGCATCTACGTCACGAACGAAACCACGGGCGTGGAGACGCTCTTTGGGGTCTATTCGTCCACCTCGCCGATTGTGCAGAAGGCGCGGCTCTCCGAAATTATGCTGGCCGTGGACATCCTGCTGGTCAACATCAACCCCGAGAGCGTGACGGTGGGGGAGACCTCGTTTGTGCTCTCCCCGGCGACGGTGGACCGCGCGGGCATTATTGAGATTGCTACGACGGCAGAGACGCTGGAGGGGCGCGATAGTGCCCGGGCCGTCACGCCGCAGGGGCTGGCGCAATTGACGGCGACAACCGAGCGCAAGGGACTCGTCGAGTTGGCGAACTTTGCGGAGGTGCTCGCGGGCACGGACGAGACGCGCGCGATTACGCCCTCGGTCTTCAAAGCAGCCTTCCCGAGCCAAAAGACCGAGACGGGCTTTACCAAGTTGCCGAACGGCGTGATTGTGCAGTGGGGCAAGGCGCTCATTGCGAACGGGACGGGCGGCACGACCGTGACCTTCCCGACGGCCTTCCCGACGGCGTGCCGGAGCGTTTCGGCGGTATCCACGGGCGCGGTGGCGATTGACTATAATATCGGCGCGCTGACGGCTGGCAACGTCACGCTGACGCACAACGGCAACGGCGGCGTGACGACCTACTGGCTGGCCGTCGGGTATTGAGATAGCAAGGAGGACTGAACAATGGCGACATACTTTTCCGCGTCTGCGGGCGCATTCTACGACGACACGGTGGTGGCCCTCTCGGCCATGCCCGCCGACCGGGTGCCGGTGACGGACGCGCGCTATACCGAACTGATGGCCGCGCAGGCCGCCGGGAGCGTGATTGTGGCGGACACGACCGGCAACCCGACCGTCATGCAACAGACGTGCGGCACGTGCACCTGCACGATCCACGAGATGACCCCCGCCACGACCGAGAAACTCGGGCACGTGATGGTGGATGGCGAGACGATCCATGTAGACGGCGCGGGCAAATTGAGCGTGCCCTTGCCGCCGATTGCTTCGAGCGAGGAAGCCCTCGCCGGGACGGATAACACCAAGATGATGACCCCCGCGCGGGTGGCCGAGGCCCTTGCTGTCGAGGCGAAAGCGCGCGCGAAAAAGGACGCAGAACTTGACGCGCTGATTGGGGACGTGAACGCTATTCTCGAGGCGAATGTCTAACCGCGCGAAAGGAGGGACGAACGATGGAAACCGTAGCGGAAAACTTGGAACGGATGGTACAGGCTCGGCAGGACATTATCACGGCAATCAATGAGAAAGGCGTGGCGTGCGAAAACACGGTGAAGTTGAGCGAACTGCCGGCCAAGATTACGGAGATTAAAAATACGGCTAGCGTGGAGGTGCTCGGGACGTATGCCGGATACGGCTCAAAGACGGTCGTGGGCACCACGACGATGGCGCAAGCCGGAACGCTGGTGCTTGGGGGCGGGTTCGAGGGCACCAGTGCCGACAACTGGGTGACGGTGACGGTTGACGGCGTTGAGGTCTACAAGTATCAAGCAAGCGTGAATGGCGTATCGTTCTCCAAAACGATTGCCGTGGCCGCCGGGGCCACGGTGGAGGTGGTCGGCAACTCCCATAAAACCGGCACCTACGGACTGACGCAGTGCGGCGGGTTTATGGTTGCGTTCGTCTATGCGTCCTAAGGCCGCTTTGTGCTATCCTCTGCGCGTTGAACCCGCCCGGTCGCTTCGGCGGCTTATAGGGCGGGATATTTTTTGCCTTGCGTGCCGCCGCTTGACCGTTGCGCCGCCCGTGCTTTACGCTGTGGACGACAACGGAAGAAGGAGGCCGAGAAGATGGCAGTCAAAATCGTTTTAGACGCAGGACACGGTGGGAAAGACCCCGGCGCGTGCAGTGGGAAATATCACGAGGCAGACGCGGCGCTGGCTATTGCCAAGCAGGTGGGCACGCGGCTCAAGGCGAAAGGGTATGAGGTGCGCTATACGCGCACGAAGGATGTGGCCTTCTCGCTGTCCGAGCGGTGCCGGATGGCGAATAACTGGGACGCTGACTACTTCGTGAGCATTCACTTGAACGCGAGCGAGAACCCGAAAGCACACGGCGTGGAGGTGTTGCGCTATCCGATCGTGGGAAGCGCGACGAAGGAACTGGCGAACAGCATTCAAGCGGCGCTCGTGGACGCGACGGGCTTCTACGACCGAGGCGTGAAGTTGCGCGGCGACCTTTACGTGCTCAAGCACACGCGGTGCCCGGCGGCGCTGGTCGAGTGCGGCTTTTTGACCAACGCGGACGAGCGCAAGCAACTGGTGAGCGCGGCGGGGCAGAAACGCATTGCCGAGGCGATTGCCAAGGGCATCGACAAAGCGGCGCGATGAGGGTATACTGAAAACAGGCGGCGGCGCATGTAGCGCCGCTTGAGCGCCGCCCGAAAAAGCGGCGCACGCGCAACCCCGCGCCGTTGCTAGGGTTTACTAGCCGGATGGATATTTTTATCTATATCATCCATATATTCCTTGAATAGATAACGAATACCCCGTATAATAGCCTTAGAGGGCGTTATACGGGGCTTTTTTGTGGGGGCGCGTCTCACACACGCCGTCCACAATGATACCCAAAAGTGCCCAATTAGAGATGAAAAGGCGCCGCCAAAAGCGCCGCTTTTTAGAGGGGGAAAATCGGGTGAGTAGAGAGATTAAAAGCAAGAAGCACGCGGGGGTTTATTATCGAGAATTAGAGGGCGGCGACCGCTCTTACTTCCTGCGGTTGAAGATAGATGGGCGGATGAAGCGCTTTGCGATTGGCCGAAAGTCGCAGGGGATTACCGAGGCGTTTTGCGCGCAGGAGAAAGCGCGGATATTGAATACGCACCGCTTTGGCGATGAGGTAGCAGCGCAGTTGCAGAAGGTGAAGCAAGCCGACCCGACCTTCGGGGAACTGTTCGAGTGGTATGTGAGCAAGCGGGACCTCAAAGCGTCGACGGTGGAGCACTTGCAGATATTGCGCAAGGTGCCGTTTTGGAGCGCGCGCAAGGTGACGCGGGACGAGGTGCAAGCCTATCTCGATGAGATGGTGGCGCAGGGCCGCCGCCCGGCAACGGTGACGCTGCGATACCGTCAACTGCGCGCCGTCTACCGGTATGCGATAGCGCGGGGGAAATACAAGCACGCCGACCCGACCGTGGGGATTGACCTCCCGAAAAGCACGGGCGGGCGCAAGCGCTATCTCACGCCCGAGGAAATCGGGCAACTGTTAGCGGCTGTGCGCGGCGACGCGAGGCTGCACCTCTTTGTCAAGATGAGCCTCTGCACGGGGGCGCGCATTGGCACGCTGTTGAGCGTCCATAGCGACCATATCCAGCCGGACGGCACGGTGGCGCTCTACAACCACAAAGGCGGGCGCTGGTATACGGGCTTCCTTGACGCGGAAACGATGGCGCTGTTGGACGGCAAGCGGGGCTATGTGCTGGCGTTGAAGGGGAAGGAGGACCGCGTGCCCGCCATGCAGTCGATCCAGTATAAGGTGCAAGCGGTGATGAATGAGTTATTCAACACGCCGGACACGCCGAAAGAAGAGCGTGCCGTGGTCCATAGCATTCGCCACTCGGTGGCTTCGAGAATGCTCGACAAAGAGGTGCCGATGGAAGTGATTAGCAAGACACTCGACCACTCAAGCGTGGCCGTGACGAGCACGATTTATGCGCACGTGTCCCCGGCGGCAGTCAAGCGCGGGGTGACGAACTTATGGGATTAGACAGCACGCCAAAAAGGCCTCCAGTCGGGGGCCTTTTGTTTTGCCAACACTTACCTGCTGACGGATACGCCTGTCGCTACTATACTAGTATTGTCCGCAGGACAAGAATACAGAAAATTGGAAGGAGACAGACTTATGCAAAGAGATTATTTAACCGCAAGCGAGGCCGCAGAATACACGGGGATTTCCCGCTCGCAACTGGCTAAACTTCGACACACGGGGCGTGGCTGCGCCTATATCCGCATTGGCGAGAGTTCGACCAAGGCCCTGATCCGCTACCGCCGGGTAGACCTTGACCAGTGGATGGAGCAATACTTGATCCGCACCACGGGCGGGCTGTGAATATGCGCGAGAGACTTCGACGCGAGCGGCAACTCGCAGGGTTTTCGCAGGCACAACTCGCCCGGATGGTGGGGATTTCCCAGCAGACGATGA
>JBJEVY010000120.1:0-3495 GCA_051884775.1 Candidatus Spyradenecus sp.
CAGCAACAGAAAGCGGAGAATAATACGAGCCGGTTTGCTTATATCTATCAATAAGAAAGTTAAGATCCGCCTCTTTAGCAAACGGTTGCATAGGCATAGAAGGCAAGCCGGGGCTTACCTCAACGCCCGGAGATGCCTCCGGGCGATTGACATAAGGGGAGCGAAAAACCATCAGTCTTCACCTTTCTTATCAAGAGCCGCAAGAAAAGAATTAGCAGAGCGAGAAACAGACTTAGACACTGTCACAACGGAAGAAACCAACTCCGTAAGTTCCTTGACAATATGGCCGCTTTCAGGCACAATATCCATACGGCCAGTGGAAGAGTGAAAAACACCGACAAAAACAAGGCAAAAATCCGCAGGGAAAAGAGCCAAATGAGAAGGCTTACCATCAGGCGAAAGAAGAGAGCGAGCGACAATCGTGCAAGCTTCTTCATCGTTCTTAGCAAAGAAAAAAGGCGTGGGCAGTCCCATCTTCTTATCCTTAATGTAATAAGCAAGAATACCGTCAGTCTGTTCCATTTTTACGAATTGTCCAGAACCGATATTATGCGACACGGCGGATGTTCAGTTTCGCTGGGTGAGTAAAGAAGAACGCCTGGACCCCTATTAAGGTTGGCCAGGCGTTGCGCGTGCGCGGTAAAGCGAACTTAGGCATCGAGCCCTGAGAGTCGTTCGATGCGCTTGAGGCAACACCGGCGGATGGCGGGTTCGCCGGCATAGAGGTGGACAGCGCGTTTAGTGCGGGTGATGGCGGTATAGAGGATTTCGCGCGTGAGAAGTGGCGAATCGCCAGTTGGTGGCAGAAGGATGAATACATCGGTGAACTCGGAACCTTGCGACTTATGAACGGTGGTTGCATAAGCCATCTCAGTGGCCGGCAGAAAGGCCCGGCGAATGGCGCGAGGGCCGGTGGTACTCGGCAGATAAAGGCGGTCGGGTTCGGCAGGCATTACCACGCCCACATCACCATTGGCCACCCCCAGGGCGTGGTCGTTCTGGGTAATCATCAGCGGCAGCGGCGCGGTCACGCCTAGAAGGGTCTTGACGGTCTCATTTAGCTGCTCGTAGCCGTAAGGACCGTGCCGCAGGGCGCAGAGGAGGCGGCAATCGTTGAGGTGCGCCAGGGCCTCTTCGGGGGTGCGGGCGGCGGCGAAGGCGGCGAAACCTTGGCGTAAGCGGTCAAGAAAACCAGGCCACTGGGCCGGGTGGAAGGGCGAGAGGCCGGTCAAATCGTGGTAATTCAGGAGCTCGGTGGGGGTAGCAAGGAGCGCAAGGGCGGCCTCGGGATGCCCAGTATTGACCGCTTCGGCCAGCGTGGCAATCTCGCCTCCGGCGGGGAAACGGGTGCTTTGGCACAGACGACAGAGGCTGATGCCAGGCAGGCGGCAGAGGTCGCCCAGGACGCGGCCGCGCTCAACGGAGGCAAGCTGGTCGACATCGCCCACCAAGGTCAGGCGGCACCCTTCGGGGAGGGCATCGAGGAGTTTGGCCATCAGCGGCAGGTCAATCATGCTGGCCTCGTCGACAATCAGCCAATCAAGGGGGAGGGGATTGTCGCGATTGTGGCGAAAGGTAACGCCATTGGCCGTGCCACCCAAAAGAGCGTGCAATGTGGTTGCCCGGGGGGCTCCCCCACCCTGCAACGCGCTCGTCATCGCCTCGGCCATTCGCGCGGCGGCCTTACCGGTGGGCGCAGCCAAGCCCAGGCGCAGAGTCGGCTCGTGCTCCCGAATCCAGGCCACGGCGCGGGCAAGGGTGTGGGTCTTGCCCGTGCCGGGGCCGCCGGTGAGGATGGTAAAGCGGTTGGCAGCAAGGGTGAGGACGGCGGTGCGCTGTTCCGGGCGCAGGGCACGATAGAAGGGCGTGTCGGGCAAGGAGGCGGTGGCATCGAAGGGCTGGGCGGAGGGCAAGGCGCGCAGGTAGTGGCGGAGCTTGCGCTCGTAGAGCCAGTTGCGCCGCGTATAGAGCAGACCACGCCGGGCCACGAAGAGAGCGCGAACTTCGCCGGGTTCGGGATCGGTATCGCCGAGATTGGCAAGAAGCCCGGGGACGGCAGCCATTCGGTCGCAGTCGGCTGGGGCAATCGGCGCGCAGATGTGGCCATCGGCCAATTCGCGCAGGAGGTCGACGCAACTATTGGCGATGGGTTCATCTCCGCCGGTCATACGGAGAATGAGGTCGCGGACAGCAGATGTCATAGGGCGTTCTCCAAACCCAGGCAGGCCCCTACCCGATCAAGCAAGGCCTCACTCGGGCGGTCGGCGAAGACTGGCGCGTTACCGCCGGCGGATAGACCGCGGAGGAAGAAGTAGCGAATACCCCCAAAGTTGCGCTCCCAGGTATAGTCTGGGCCGAGCGTCTCTTTGAGGAAACGGTGGAGGACGGCGGCGTAGAGCAGGTATTGGAAGAAGTAGCCGGCTGAGGCCATCTCTTCGGTGAGGCCCGGGGTGTCAAAGTCCTCCCGCCGCTTGCCAAGGCTATTGGACTTCCAGTCGACCACGTAGTAGTAGCCGTTATGGCGGAAGATGAGGTCGATAAAGCCCTTGAGGTAGCCCTTAGGGATGGGGCGTGACCAGCCGCGCATTACTTGCAGGAAGAGGGCCTTGTCCGCTTGGTCAGCCCAGGCCTCCTGCGCGGCATCGGCTACGGCGCGGGTGGTCTCGGCAGCGTGGCAGGAGGAGAAGTCGAAGGCCCACTCGCTCAGTCGCTCGGCCATCGGGATTTGCCGCAGCGAGAAGGTTTCGCCATCGGGCGAGAGAAGGGGATAATCGAGTGTGCGGCGGAACATCTCCACGAGCAACTGGCGCTCTTGAGCGCGGCGGTCGGGGTCCTCTGCCTCCAGACCGTAGAGACGCAACGCGTTGGCGACGGCACCGGAAAGGGCTTCATCGGAGGCATTGAAGGGGAGTTTCTCGAGGATGGCGTGCCAGCAGGTGCCGGTCTTCGCGCCCCCCTTGAGGGCAAAGATGGGGTGTTCCAAGGCATCGCCCAGGGGCTGCTCTGGGGCGCTATCGACATCGCGCTCCTCTAAGGAAGCGGCGGAGGCACCAGGCGCAAGCGAGGAGTAGCTGCCGTGGCTGGGGAGCGTGGAGAAGGTGCGCGGCGTGCGGGCTGGCAAAAGTTCCACCTTCGGCCTAGGTGGCGGCGTCCAGGGAGCAAAATCACCCGCTGCCGGCGGCAAGGTCTCGACCCGAAAGGCGCAGTCTCCATCCATCGCAGCATTGGCTTGGGCACGCTCGACCAGCTTGGCCAAAAGCTTGTTCGACTTGGCGGCGATGACGACCGTTCGCTTAATGGCCCGTGTGAAGGCCACATACATCAGGCGAATGCGCTCGTCCTCTGCCTCGGCTTTGGCAGCCTCTTTGGCCTCGTCGTCCAGGGCAGCGATGAGGCGTGGCGCATCCGTCTCGGTCTGGACGTGGTGGAAGTAAGGCTTGCGCAGGCGGTTTGATACGCCGGAGAGCAAGGTGAAGACGATCGGGAACTCTAGGC